>JAFDYE010000246.1 GCA_018267585.1 Bacteroidota bacterium | reverse complement strand
GTTCCATCACCCTGCATACCGCCGATAGTCTGACCCCAGACCCACAGGGTTCCGTCATTCTTGATGGTGTACCAGCCGCTGCTGACATTGCCGGAATAGAAGGCGGTCAGGAACCTGACATTGGTAAAGCTCGCACCAGTCACGTCCGTAGTGATTTGTACCGGAGTAAGTACCTGGCTGGTACTGGTCGTACCGTTGCCGCACTCGCCCTGATCGTTGTCACCCCAGGCCCATACATTGCCGTTGTTGTCCACGGCTGCACCACCGTGCAGACCAGCCGCTGCATACGTCCAGGTAAGGGTGGATGGCACAGCCGGCTTGAGTGTCGTACCCGGTACACCGGCGCCGTTGACACCCTGCGTATAAAGGTTGGTGCCGACGCTATAGAGTTTCTTGCTCTGATCGATAAAGAATACCTGGTATTCGCCCGGGGCCACAAAAGTCTTGACCATGGAAGGTGTGACAGTACCGGTTGTAGTCGTACCGGTTGACCCGGTCGATCCTGTTGATCCGGTCGTCGAAGCCGCACGACACGTGATGCTGACGGTAGCCGAACCCGTGTTGCCATAACTGTCGATCACCGTCTCCTTAAAGGAATAAGTACCAGCCACCATATTATTTACATAAGGAGTAGCGCCCGTCACGTTGGAAAGAACCGCTGCGCTGGGACCACTGACCTGGCTCAACGTCCGTGACTTTAGCGTCGCACCGCCATAGAACGTAGCGGCAGGATACACCGTGATCGAATTGGTCGGCAGCTGTACGGACGTCGCACCGCTGAAACTTACCGTCGGAGCCTGCGTGCTGATAGCCGTAGTCGTCGTAGACGTCGCCCTGCAGGTAATGCTTACCGTCGCAGAACCGACATTGCCATAACTGTCCGTAACAGTCTCCTTAAAGGAATAGGTTCCGGCTACCATCCCGTTCACATAGGGCGTTGCACCCGTAGTGTTGGTAAGGCTGGCCGTATTCGGACCACTGACCTGGCTCAGCACCCTTGACTTCAGAGTCGCGCCTCCGTAGAAGGTGGCAGCGGGATAGACCGTTACCGAGTTCGTCGGCAGCTGGACGGAGGTCGCTCCGCTGAAGCTCACCGTCGGAGGCGTAGTGCTGGTGGGCGTGCTGGTCGTCGAACCGACCATCGAAGTGTCACCCTGACGGATCATCCACTGGAATATGCTTGAGCCCGTAGTGGCAGAATAGAAATAAGAACCATACGTTGTCGCCGGATTCGTAGAGGCAACAACATTGGCGTTCTGACCCGCCATCCAGCTCTTTACAGAAGGATCGAACATCGAATTCCAGCAGCAATGCCCGCCGCCGCCGATATTCTCGTACGCGAAATAGGCAGAATTGGCCTTCGCCGCATTCATAGGCTGGGACAGCTTCCAGATATTCCGGGAATCATTAGTACCCTCGAGCCCGAAGAAACGGCCGCCATATTTGCTGACCCAGGTCTGGTAGGCTTGAGGAAAGGGCGGGTCGTAACCCAAAAAGTTGTCGCCGGGCCCTACGCCTTCAAGGTCGACCCAGCTCTTGATCTCACTCATAGCCGACTGATCGCCTGAGTAAGCAGCAAAGCCGATAAGCTCCCCCCATTCGTAGGAACCCTGGCTAAGACCAGCTACGTGTACGGAGTTGCGCTTGACCGGCAGAACATTTAACAGCGTTTCCAGCACCGCTTTCAGATGCCAGGGACGCATGTTCTGAGCCGGCTGCTGGATACTGACAATCACCGGGTAATGTGTCCCGTTGCCCAACTTGACGCCGCCGTCCCAGCCGTTGAGCAGCCAGTAATGCGGCCCATAATTTGTTAACATCGCAGCATTGGTTCCTACCTCCCCCGAACCAGGGATAAAGAAGATGCCAGGCCGCAGCGAACGGTCTGATTTTTGTCGCGTGATCCGTACGTTCCAGGTGAAGGGGCCCTCTCCATTAGCTTTTTCTGTAATGGTCGTGTCGTAAGTGACCGGGCTGTTCGGCTCACTCTGAGCAGATGAAGAAGAAGGTAGCAGGAGGTAAAACACACAGCAGAGGTACGCAGCCAGAATGGTCTTGGTTGTGTAAAATGCTTTCATAGTCAAAATGGATTTAGCTGTCGGAGCCTAACCAAATAGTTCCGATAGAAATGAAATTGATTTTGTTTACAAAAATTGTTCTGGAAAAAGGTTTAACCGTGCACCTGTAGAAAACGGTAGACAGCAATCAAGAAATATACCAGAATACCACCATTCATATGAAATAGTGGTATATTCGTAGCATTTAATGGGATCGCTACTCAATGTTAATTGGAAACAACTACCTTAACCTTCACACTATCAGTAGACCAGGAGTTGTCGGTGACTTTGAGAAGAAATTCATAATCACCTTTCAACAAATTATTAAGAGTTAATAATTCGCTTCCGGGAGCATCTAATTTGACTTTTCGCGGGCCCTTTGTCTGCGCCCACCTGTAATAAACTATACGTCCATCCGGATCATACGACTTGCGGGCATCGAGCCGAATCGTTCCCCGAATAGCCGTCTGTTCGACAGAACCCGCATCAGCAACGGGTTTTCGGCCCTCAGGCGGACTATACTCGTTACACGGACTGCCTTCGGGGTTGAGCAGACAATAAGGACTCGTAGATATGTAATGCCTCTTCAGAGCAAAAGGATCTACCTCAGTAGCCAACGGTATATCCCACGAGTTTGGATAGACGGACATGATCTGGGGACTGGCCCCGATGACCCCGTTGCCAAGGACACCGCCTTTATTACGCCCCCATGAAAACAAACGCCCATCGGCCGTTTCAGCATATGTATAGAACACGTACGCGCTCCCGCCAAACACGTGCGTGAAGTTATGAACGGAAGGAGCGATACGTACTGGCTTCTGAACGAATAACTGAGCAGGTCCGAAATCCCATGCATAAGGGGGCATATGATTTGCATAATCGAGTTCCTCTCCATTGCCAATACAGCCCGTCGCGTTATCACCCCACCCCCAGAGGGTACTATCGCTGAGGATCACATGCGTACTGACGCTGTTCGTGGTAACCGCCATCACAGGTTTAGGAAGACGAAGCTCATTGCTGAGATCGCGCGGAACGGCCACCGGCGTGTTTCCTTTGTAACCATCCTTACCTACTCCCAAGTAAGACCCCGCATAGCCCCAACCATACAACTTCCCGTCGGTGCCAAGCGCATAGCTGATGTAGCTCGCCCCCGCAATATCCTTTGCGGGCTTTGGTAAATTAATTTTCGCGGGCCTTCGAAAATCCACTCCGGTCCTTCCCAAAAGAAAAGGCCGGTTATCACCACCCCAACTATACACACTACCGTCAGAAGTCAATGCAAGTATGATTTCTGCCGCCACCACTTTCACAACCTTCTTACCCGCAGGTATATCCACACGAACCGGTCGCTTATTGATACCGCCATACTGACCATTACCGCGAAAGCCGCCACCCGTCTTCCCCCATATCCAGACCGTCCCGTCATCCTTCACAGCCACCACCCCTTCCGCTGTCTGGTTGGCCCAGCATGCAACCTGCACCACACCCGTGAACGGCCGGCCCAGCGAATCCTGCGTGATCTTACGCGGAAAATCATCCGTAGGGTTCTCCGTAGTCCCGACGCCTCCCTGGGCATTCTCATTGCTGCCCCACGTCCATACTTCTCCATTATTGTCCACCGCCGCACTGTTATGGAGACCGGAAGCCACGGCCTTTATCCTCAGGTTCCTGGGAATGGCCACCATCGCAGGCAACCCGGGCTCTCCGTCATTGTCCCCACGGGCAAGCAGACGCATATTGCTGCTGATCCCATACAGCTTACCCGTAGAAGTATTGAGAAAAAAGACCTGGTATTCGCCGCAACCGATCATATATCGCGGGAGTGCGACTTGCTGTTGTCCAAATCCGGCAGTGGCCGGAAGGACGATCAATAGAAAAAGCAAATATCGTTTCAAGATCATAGGTTTCCCTTCTTTAACTCCGTCACCGCAAAGTCGCACGCTCGCGCAGTCAGCGCCATATAGGTCAGCGACGGATTCTGACACGCGCTCGAGGTCATACAGCTCCCATCCGTTAGAAAGACGTTTTTTACCTCATGCAGCTGATTCCACCGGTTCAGGACAGAATGAGCAGGGTCATTGCCCATCCTGGCCGTGCCCATCTCGTGAACACAGTCGCCGCCCACCGCATGAAAATCAAAGGGATCAATGTCCTCAAACCCGCTCTGCGACAGCATTTCCACGGCAGAGGCCTGCATATCCTTGCGCATCGCCTTCTCGTTGGCCCGCCAGCTGAAATGCACCTTGACAAGCGAAAGCCCCCACCGGTCCTTCTGCCCTTCCTCCAGCTCGATAAAATTGTCGTAATACGGAAGGGTCTCTCCCCACGCACTCAGCCATAGCGCCCACGGCCCGGGCTTCGTCAGCTGATCTTTGAATTTTGCACCGGATCCCGGAATACTCTCCCCCCTGTCCATCCATATCCTGCGGTAACCAATGCCCTGATACCCGAATCCTCGCAGATAATCCTTGCGGCTCGTCGCAGCATCCAAATTGCGAAACCTCGGCACATATATACCATTCGGCCGCCTGCCGGAATAATATTCGTCTTCAAATCCTTTGTAAATTCCTTCCGCGCCCACCCGAAAATGATGATCCATCAGGTTATGCCCGACCTGTCCGCTGCCATTTCCCATGCCATCCGGAAAAGCCCGCGACTTTGACCTGAGCAGGATAGCCGCCGACCCAATCGTCGAAGCGTTCAAAAAGACGATCTTCGCATAATATTCCACCGTCTGGTGTGTCATAGCGTCGATTATCCGCACACCGGTCGCCCTTTTCTTATCCTGATCGTAAAGAATCTCGCTTACAATGGAAAAAGGACGCAGCGTGAGATTACCCGTAGCCATCGCCGCCGGCAGCGTGGCAGAGTTGCTGCTGAAATAACCGCCGAACGGACAACCCCGGCTGCAAAGATTGCGATACTGACAGGGCCCCCTGCCCCCCACGCCGGCAGAAAGATTGGCCGTGCGCCCCATAGTGACACAACGCCCCGGAAATCTCTTCACCACCGTGCTCTTGAAATGTCTCTCCAGGCTGTTCATTTCCATCGCCGGGAGAAATTCCCCATCCGGCAAATGCGGCAGACCTTCCTTCTGCCCGCTGATACCGGCAAACCGCTCGACATAATCATACCAGGGGGCAATATCGCCGTACCGGATCGGCCAGTCCACACCGACACCATCTTTTGCATTAGCCGTAAAGTCGAGATCACTGAGCCGGTAACACTGCCTGCCCCAAGTGAGCGAACGGCCTCCGACCTGGTAACCGCGTATCCAATGAAATGGGGACGCCTGGATATAGGGGTGCTCCCTATCGCTGACAAAAAAATGCTTGTTCCCCTCGTCGTACGCCGTGCTTTGAACAGGATTCTCGATCCGGTCCTTTTCAGGGTTCTCCAGGCGGTGTTCGAATTCCCAGGGATTGAGCAGCGCCGTCGGATAGTCCTTGACGTGGACGACATCCCTCCCCCGCTCGAGTACCAGCGTCTTTAGCCCTTTTTCACAAAGCTCTTTCGCTGCCCATCCCCCGCTGATGCCCGACCCGATCACGATAGCATCGTAGGTATGCTGGTCCTTTCCTTTGATATTCAGACGAATGTCCTGTGCGGGATCACCCATGGTCAAAATTTATTTTTTGTTGAAGGCCTACCGCGTCGCCCAGCTGCGCTGCCCCGGCTGGAGAGGAAGACTGCCCACATATTTCCCAGGTATATAGTCATAGCGCATCGCTTCGGTCGCTCCTGCTTTGCTGGTGCAATAGCCGAGTACAGCGTATTTTTTAAGTGTCGTATAAAAAGAGGCGCCAGTCAGTCGCTTACGTACTTTGCTCACCAGCCCGCCGCTGTCCCCCGTGTCCTCGAATGAGGCCAGCAGCTCCTCCCGCTGGGCCTGCGAACATTCACCGAACGGTTTGCCGTAGAGCTCCCTCGATTTCCCGATCACATCCTGAACACCCTCGATAAAATTATTCTGGGTCATTCTGTCGGCACAGTCACGGACCAGCGTAAAGATCACAGGCCCTACCCCGGCCGCTTTCGCCCCGGGCGTGTCGGTCGCCGGTATGATCGTCTCGGCCAGGTCGTCCAAGAGCGCCAGATTCCCTTGAAGGACCTCCATCGGCGGCTGCCTGCGCATCCTCCACCATCTCCATCCGGCGCCTCCGGCGAGAGCCCCGCCGACCAATAATCCAATATTTCTTATTGCTTTCCTACGTCTCATGTATAACCAGGGGTGTAACCGTAAAAATACTATAAAAAAAATCCGCTTTTAACTTCAAAATCAAAAAACACCGCATTTAGAGTTTTTATTTTTATTCTATCTTTACCCCGGCCAAAGGCGCCTCCGCTACATGCCTTTTGGATTTATCCCATATCCTCTCGATAACCCCGCCCGCATTCCACTTTTCGGCCGCAACCAATGTCCCTTCGCAAGAACCGCCCAATTCTCTATTATTCAAGTACCATCGCAAAAATTATCAAATGAAAGTGAATTTTACCCTTTTTCTAACCTGCACCCTCCTGAGCCTGCTCACTATTGGAAATTCGGCTTCGGCCCAGACGGCCGGAGATTTTCGGACCAACGGTACAGGCGGAGGATCTTGGACATTAGCTTCCACCTGGCAGACTTTCGACGGCACGACCTGGAATGCCGCAACCGCCTCACCGGATGCCGCCTCCGCCGGTATCATCACCGTCCTCTCCGGTGACAGCGTCGCCCTTCTCTCCGCGATCACGATTGACCAGGTCGTAGTCAATTCAGGCGGGGCCCTGGCAATGGGTGGCAGCGTCACCATTACGCTGGGCAATGTCCCTGCAACCAACGCGATCGATAATTCCGGAAGGGTCTACATTGCATCCAACGGCATCCTCTCCGGAACGGGCACTTTCCGAAATGAATCAGGCGCTCTGCTGAAGATCATGAATGGCTCCACTATCAACGTAACAACCAACAACATCGCCGGTGGGGAAGTGCGCTTTTCCGGCACTGCGTCCGGCGTCGCAGGAGGGGTCACACTCACCAACAACGGTCTGATCAACTGGGAGCAGGGCAACCTCTTTATCCAGGACGGCTCGACCATCGCCAACAGCGATTCGATGGCTATCCTGCCCAACACTTCTATCGGTCTGAATTCCAATACCGGTGGCACACTGACCAATCCAACCGGCGGCGTGATCTATCTGAAAGATCCGGCCCTGGTCCTCACAGCGGCTTCCAACATTTCCTTCTCCAACAGCGGCGGCAGGGTCCGCGGATTTGGCTCCGCCTCCTTCCCCGGCACTTCGTCGAATACCGGCTCCATCATACCCGGTGACGACAACGCAGCTGCTACGCTCACGCTGAGCGGCAACATCGCTACCACCGGATCGCCGACCTACGTGATCAATCTCGTGTCCGCCGGCGGAGTTGCAGGAACCAACTATTCGCAGGTGGCGCTGGCCAATTCCGTCAACCTTGGATCTTCGACGTTGACGGTCAACGACCAGGCAAACTCCGACCCGGTTGGTCAGACATATACGCTTATGACCGCCCCCTCTTTCACGGGAACATTTGCGACTACCAACCTGCCCCCGACGCTCGGCAACCTCACCGTCAGCGGCGGCACAGTCACCTTGCAGCGCACGGGAACACTTCCACTCACCTGGGGCAGCTTCAACGTCCGGGCTGCAGGCTCAGAGGCAATACTCAACTGGACGACGCTGCAGGAGTCGAATACCGACGCCTTTATCATCGAAAGGTCTACCGATGCCATTAATTTCTCCCCGATAGGCACCGTAAAAGCCGGCGGCAATACCAATAAAGCCACTGCGTACACGTTCACAGACGATTCTCCCAGCCAGCTGGGATATAATTACTATCGCCTGCAGCAAAGGGACCTCGACGGAAAGAAGAGCTACTCGTCCATCGAAGTCATCGGCTTCGGATCGAAGAACGCCGTATTCGTCCAGACCAGCCCCAACCCCGTAAAAGACCTGCTCAATATTACGGTACAGGCAGACAACGTGATGATCGCCGTCACCGACATGAATGGCAGATACGTGAAGCTGCTCAGACTCAACCGCGGCTTCCACCAGTCCAGCACCAGCGACCTGGCCCCCGGCGTTTATCGCCTGACCTTCTATCAGGGGAACAAAAAGATCGGCGGACAACAGCTGATCAAGCTGTAAAAGCATCCGGATAAAATCTAACAAGAAAGGGGGTCCTTCCGGACCCCCTTTCTTGTTGCGCCGCCCCGCTGCCAGCTGCCGGCTATCTTACTTTCAGTACAAAAGCAAACTTGTCTTTCTTCTTCAGGAACCACGATTCATAATACCTGTACGACAACCAGGCAATCAAGGCCGTCGCTGCAAGGCCGAATAATGGGTAACCAACGTCATAAATGATATGCGATCCAGGATGCT
>JAFDYE010000245.1 GCA_018267585.1 Bacteroidota bacterium | reverse complement strand
GCATCTATCATCATACCGATCAACTCCCTACATTCCGGCGGGCGGTCATAACCATAGGAACTTTCGACGGCGTTCATACCGGGCATGCCCGGATCCTCGAGCAGCTCAGGCAGGAAGCGGTCCGCATCGACGGAGAGACCGTGATCATAACTTTTTATCCTCATCCCCGTAAGGTCGTAAAAGCCGGCGCCGAAGAGATCAGGCTCATCAATACCCTCGAAGAAAAGATCCAGCTCCTTTCCTGGCAACGCATCGGCCACCTGGTCATCGTCCCTTTTACCGAAGCATTTTCACAAATGACCGCAGAAGAATACATAACGGAATTTCTGATAGCCAGGTTCCACCCGCATACGGTCATTATCGGGTATGACCACCGGTACGGCAAAGGCCGTCTCGGAGACTACCACCTCCTGGAAGAATACAGCGAAAAAAAGGGCTTCGGTCTCCAGGAGATACCCGTCCACCTCCTGAACGAGATATCGGTCAGCTCGACACGGATCCGCGAGGCGATACAGCAAAGCGATATCGCCACGGCCAACCAGCTGCTGGGATATCCCTTCTTCTTCTCCGGCACCGTAGTAAAAGGCGACCAGCTCGGCCGGCAACTGGGTTACCCCACGGCCAATCTGCAGATGACCAATCCGGAAAAGCTGATACCAGCCGACGGCATCTATGCTGTAGAAGCGGTGCTACTGCCATCCGGCGCCGCCATAGCCGGCGATGCCGGATCCGACAGTCATGCCGGCGGCCTGTTCGATGCACCGCGTCTGAAAGGCATGATGAGCATCGGCATCCGCCCGACGGTCGGAGGAAAGGTCCGTACCATCGAAGTGAACCTCTTCGACTTCGATGAGGACATCTATGGCCGCGAGCTGCGGGTCTTTGTACGGAAATGGCTGCGCGAGGAAGTAAAGTTCGACGGACTCGAATCCCTGAAGATACAGCTTGGGAAAGACAAGGAAGACACGCTGCTGGCGCTGAGCTAAGCCATCATCTTTACGACGAGCTCTTTGAGCAGCGAGGCGTCTTCCGTACCCGCGCTGCCCACCCCGACGCTTTTCAAATTGTAGGCGTGCAGCAACAACAGACCGTTCTCAATGCCTTCATAGTTGTAGTTCCGCACAGCGGCCAGATAGTCCTTTACAAAGAAAGGGTTCACCCCTATTGCGGCGGCGACGCTCTTGTCGTCCCTCGCCGTCTGGCCGAAGATCATATAGGCCTTGCTGAAAAAATTATAGATGGAAGGCAGGATCAGCTGGATGGGGCCCGCCTTGGGATTGCCTTCAAAATACTGGATGATCCGGATCGCCTTCACACGGTCCTTCTTTGCAAATGCATCCTGTAATTCGAAGACATTGTATTCCTTGCTCACGCCGACATACCGTTCGATGTCGTCCTCGGTTATATTTTTCCGTCCCGAAAGGTTGACCAGCAGCTTTTCTATCTCGTTGTTGATCCGGCTCAGGTCGTTGCCGATATGGTCGACAAGCAGCAGCAGCGCCTTCTGCGTGATCTCGTATCCCTTCGAACGGATCAGCTCGCTGGTCCAGTCGGGCAGCTGGTTGTCGTACAGCTTTTTTGTCGTATACAGCTCGGCTTTTTCCTTCAGCATTTTCGCCAGCTTGCTGCGCCCGTCCACCTTTTTTTCCTTATAGGCCACTACAAAGATCGTAGAGCTCAGCGGCTTGTCGATATACGCTTCCAATTTGTCGATATCTCTCATCTGCTGGGCTTCCTTCAGGAGCACGACCTGCCTTTCGGCAAACATCGGATATCGCCGGCAGGCATTGATGACGGCTGTCCAGTCCGCATCCTTTCCGTAAAAGACGGTCAGATTGAAACCCGCCTCCGCCTCTGTCAGTATCTTGTGCTCGGCATAATTGACGATCTGATCGATATAGAACTCCTCCTCTCCCTCCAGCCAATAGACAGGTTTGAATTTCATTTTTTTCCAGTCACCAAGGATCTTTTCAACAGACATGTTTCCGACTTTAGTGGAGCAAATGTATCTCCTCAAAAAACCCGAATAAAATATATTTTTCGGGTCGGTAAGCGCGGATATCTGCGCCCTGAAAACCCCGGCGCGTCAACCGGACTCCGCCCGGTTTTGCATATAAAACTTTAGAAATCAGCGACTCAACACAATAAAAATGAGTTTGGCACGGTTCTAGTCCAGCCCCCTGTGTAACTGCCATCTGCGGCTAGATCAACAAACAAAACAGCATTTTATAACTTTTGTAAAAAAAACATAAGCTATGAGTACGACAACCAACTATCCCTCAGCTACACCTCAAAGTCAACCCCCTAAAAAGGATTATAAGAATCTGGTAATAGGGCTGCTGGCAGCCGGCTTCCTCGGCACCTGGGGCTATTTGCTATGGAATAACAACAAACAAGAACAGGTTCAGACCCAACAACAAGCGCAGATATCCAAAGTAACAGACGAAAAGGGACAGCTTCAGAAGAATTTCGACGACGCCCTCGTCCGTCTGGATTCGCTGACCGGCACCAACAACAAGCTGACGGCTCAGCTGAACGAAGGCAACAGCGAGATCTCCAAGCTGAAAGGCCGCATCCGCGACATCCTCAAGAAAGAGCACATGACCGAAGCGGAAAAGAAGAAAGCTGAAGACCTGATCAAGGAGCTGAACGACAAGATAGGCAACCTCGAGCAGCAGGTAGCTCAGCTGACCCAGGACAACCAGCAGCTGACACAGGACAAGCAGCAGCTGACCCAGGACAAGGAGAAACTCACCAACGACCTGACGACCACCACGGCCGCCAAGCAGGACCTGGAAAAGAAGGTTGATATCGCTTCTACCCTGAATGCTTCCAACATCACCATCACCCCGATGCACGAGAGAAAAGACGGCAAGGATAAGGAAACCTCCACTGCAAGAAGGGTAAACAAGCTCGTCATCGGCTTCGACGTAGCTAACCGCATCGCTCAGACCGGCCAGACCGACGTCTACGTTTGCATCACCGGCCCCGATGGCAAGCCCATCTCCGTACCTGCACTGGGTTCGGGCAATTTCACCACCCGTGATGAAGGCGACAAGATCTACACCGCCAAGGTCCCTGTAGACTTCGAATCAGGCAAATCCAAATCTGTTCAGTTCGCCTGGAAACAAAACAGCGAATTCCAGAAGGGTAACTACAAGATCGAGATCTATCACAACGGATTCAAGATCGGCGAAGGAACCCGCGAGCTGAAGAAAGGTGGGATATTTGGCTAGGACGACCACGGCTCGTCCGTCCGCAACCGAGTTCTAGCGAAGGTTGCGAACGAGGTCCTCAACAGTGTTGAGGTACGAAGTTCTCAATAATTAAATATTTTGCAAAAGCCAGGAACTTCTTCCTGGCTTTTGCTTTAGAGACTAACCTATCCTTTATAACAGGGCCCGCAGGGCCGCGCGTCCGGTATGAATGATCCGCGTATCTCCCGCCTTACGTCCCTCGTATTGCAGACTCAGCTCGAGGCTGTTCCCCAGCCGCTTGGTAAGATCAAGGTTCCATAGATAGTTCTTTCCGGGCATCAGCCCCTCCAATATCGTATACGAGACGGCGGAAGTCGTGCTCGGCTTGCCCGCCGCAGACGTATAGACGATCGAGCTTACTGTGAATTTCCCCTGTATCGAGGTGCTCTGCAGGATATTGTATTTGAAGTCGGTGTTCAGCGCAGTGGCCGTATATTTTTGTCCGCCCCACTGCAGGGAGTTCTGCTTGGCGGTCAGCCGGTACCCCATCCCTATCCTTAGATTTGACTTGCGCGTATAGGTCACCCCGGGTTCGATCGAGAATTGGCGCAGGTCATAGTTGCTGCTGTCGAAATTCGAGCTGGAATTATTCAGCTGATTGTTGCCCTGGCGATATACCGTCGTCAAAGCGATGGATTTGTTCATGTTCAGCCTGGTACGGAGCGACCATTCATTCGTCTGTCTCGTTTCATAGCCATAGGTCAGCAGGCTCTTTGCTCCGTTGCGCGTATTGCTAAGGTCGAAGCCCCAGTGAGGGTCCTGGCGGTTAAAGGACAGGGTATTGACCATTATCTGGGTACGCGTGATCAGCGCAGTATCGTCCAGCGGAGAGGTAAAGGGGTTCCATTGAAGCAGCCCACGGGCCTGCTGTTTCTGCGTCAGCTGCATGGAGGACTGCAGGGTCACTCTTGATAGCAGCTGCCCGAACGCCTTGCTTTTGGACGTGATGATCGATTTTGGCGTCAGGGTAATACTGTAGTTGAACGTGGTATAGGTGGCCCGGACGTATTCATTGGTCGGCGTATACACGCGGATATACTGCGCCTGGTCCTGGAACTGCGCCAGGACAAACTCGCTCAGCTGCTGGATGCCGTCGTTATTGTAGTCGATCCACGCATACTGCCCCGTCCCCGCAGGCACCTGCAGATAGGTAAAGTTCAGCTTTTGCTGCTGACCGGAGCCTACTTCGTAAAGCGCATTCCCCCGCAGGAAACCCTTCCATTCGCTGACAATATATTCGGCCCTGCCCAGTATGCTGTTGTCCGATGTCTGGGTAGTGATCGCGCTATCGAGTATCTGCAGGCTGCGGTACGTGGCGTTGATATGCAACTGGTGGTGCGGATTCTTCAGGAAATCAGCATAGAGGTTGAAGTTCCTGCTGCGGTCGCCCCTGATCAGGCTCCTGCCATAAGGATAGGAATTTTCGCGCGTCATAAAGGTCATCCCCCAGTGATTGGGGTTCTTCTCCGGGGACTTCAGGTAGACCGACCAGGTATTGAACTCAAAACTTGTGTTGGTCACGCTGTCCGCCTTCTTATCCATTTGCTTGTTGCGTTCCAGGGAATAGTTCGCCCCTACCACGTAGTCCTTCAGAAAGGACAGCTTTTTGGAAAGGTCCACATTCGGCCGCAGATACAGGCCCGAGATGTGACCGCTATCGCTGGTGGTAACGCTCAGTTGATCGGTGACCGTCCAGCCCCGCCAGACCTGGTGGTGGCTGAGGATGTTACGGGTGCCGGTGTAGCCGTCCCCGCGTTCGTATCTCGAAAGGTCGTATTTGACCGAATTGAGCTTCTTGTCGCTGAGCTGAAAGCTGGCGTTATAGATGCGTTCGTCGGCCGGACTGACGCCCAGGGTCAGTCCCCAGTCCCTGGTGAACTCGGGCGCCCGCAGCCGCTCGATCGGATTGAACGTCTTCTGTACATATTCGTATCCCAGACCGGAGGTCAGCTGCAGGCCTTTTTGAGCAGCCCCCAGCGGCTTGACGTTCTTGAACAGGACACGGGCCGCATAGCCGTCGTCGTTGCCTTTGTCGATGGTCGAAAGCGTATTGACGTCATAGTGGCTTTTGGCCACCTCCGCCGTCACAGTTGTATTCTTGTTCACCGCATAGTCCGCCCCCAGCGTCATGACCTGCTGGGTCTTGGGGGTTACCAGAAATTGCGCGGCTTCATAGGACCCCTGCATGACGCCATTCACGGGCGCCACCCAGATGAACACGCTGCCGTTGACCCCATTGAGGTCGGGAACATAGTTGCCGTAACCCGGCCCCACGTTCGCGAAGGACAGGCGGTAGAGGGTTTGGGCGGGATCCGTCGAGAAGACATAGGCCGAGTCATGCACGATCTGTCCCGAGGCATTCTTATAAGTGGTATCCACCCGCCGGTACAGGATCTTTCCGGCGGAGAAGGTGTCGATGTTGGCGACGGGATAAAAAGCGTGATTGACGCTGTCGCCAAGACGGGCCAGGAATTTATTCTGGTCCGGCGTCAGCGTCTGGTTGATGGGCGAATTGCGCGAATCGCTGTTGCTGAAGAGCCCTGCGCGGACCTTGAGCCTGTTGTTGAAATTGGCCTCGTCAAAGAGGTACATGTTCACGTTAAGGTAATTGCGGTCAGCATACTCGAACTCTACCTGTATCCGCTTGTCCTGCGTGATCATACGGTTAGGGGTGAATGTTATCTCGCCCGTATTGTAGTTGATCACGTAGTCCTGGTCCTCACCCCGCTGCATCAGCTGTCCGTCGATAAATACTTTTTCCGTCCCCGCCAGCACGATGAAATAGAGTTCGCCGTTGGCGCCCTGCAGCTTGTAGGGCCCCTGGTTGCCTTCCTGCCCCTGGAAGATATTGCGGGTGAACTTTCCCTTGGCGATGGCTGCGCTGACCAGGGTCCTGTTCGTGGTATTTGCGTCTATCTGCTGGGTGGTCTCGAAGGACGCACCCTGCATCCGCTTGTAAAAGCTCAGGAAATAGTTCTGGTTCTGGCGCAGGTCGATGTCCCCCATCGTAAGGGCCCAGTTCTTCTTTTTGAACTGCAGGAATATCTTGTCGAATTCGTTCAGATCGGCGGTGGTCCCGTCCGGCTGGATGGGGATATTGTTGTCGGTAATGGCAGCCGATATCTGGATACTGTCCGCCAGATAGCCGCTGATCTGCAGGTTGAGGTTGGACGTGACCACGGCGTCCTGGTTATTCCCGAAGGTTATGCTCCGTCCAAAGCTGCCGTTATAGGTTATGTTCCCAAAGTTGAAGAAATTATCGCTGCCGTCAGCGCCGTCCCGCTGTTTGTCGTAAGGCCGGACAAGAAAATAGTTCTGGATGCTGTCGTAGTTGAACCGCCGGGCTACCGCGTTCATCCGGTAGGGGAAGGTGCGGTAGGTGACCAGGACGCTGTCCATTCCGGCGGGCGGATGTTTCCACACCAGCGCCGAGTTGACCCAGTCAAGGACAAAGGCGCTGTCGCTGACGCCTTTTACGAAGAAGGCGCCGGGTATTACGCTCATGGTATCGATGGGTATCTTCCCATCGCGCACCGGCAGGTATTTGCGATGGAGATTGGACAGGGATGGAGTGCCCGCCGGCCTGCGGCCGGGCACCCCCTGGCGGCCTCTTGTGACGGGCCCGGTTCCCCCACGCGGACCAGTGCCTTGTCCCGGAACGCCGCCATTCGGGTTATTTCCTCCTGCATTCGGGTTATTCCCTCCTGGCACGCCGCCAATCGGACTTCCTCCAACCGCCGGGCTCCCCCCTCCCATCGAAGGCGAATACCCCGGATTGGATTGCCTGGGCAGAGTTCCCGCTATACCCGGCCGCCCGGGGATCTGTCCCCTTGCATTGCCCGCTGCATTCAGCATCGAATCCAGCCTCAGCCGGACCGAATCCACGGGAGCGTCTTGGCGGCTGTTAATTGAGTCGATCTGGCGTAGCTGGGCTTCGGCCGAAAGCACCGTATCGGCCTTCTTCAGGCTATCCTGGTAGCGACGAATGCTGTCGACGGCCTTTTTGAGGGAGTCAGTGAGAGGAATGGTATCGCGGCCTTCCGGTTTGGGGAAGCTGTCGCGCAGCGGCAATGTATCTTTCCCTACCGCGGCAGGTGGCTTTCCCGGCAGCTGCTGAGGCATCACGGCGAAGAAGGCCCCACCCCAGAACAGCACCAGTATAAGCAGCCTTTTGATCAACAACCGCGGTTTTATCTTACAATGCTTAAAATTCGGATTTTATTGTATCAAATACGACAAAATCAGGATGTTAGGTGTCTTCTTTACCCCGCCGCCGCCGGCAATGGCCGGCAAACGAAAAACCCGGCCTTCCAAGGCCGGGTTTTTCGACAAAAGTTCGCGGCACTAGGCCAGCACTTCCCTGGGATACATGTCGACCCGAAGCTGTTTTACGCGTGCGTCCTCGAGGTATTCGTCGAAGGACATCAGCCGGTCGATGATGCCGGCTGGCGTCAGCTCGATCACACGGTTGGCAACGGTCTGTAAGAAGGTATGGTCATGGGACGTCAGCAGGACGATCCCTTTGAAATTGCTCATGCTTTCGTTGAAGGACTGGATAGACTCCAGGTCGAGGTGGTTGGTCGGCTCGTCGAGGATGACGACATTCGGGTCCTGCAGCATCATCCGGCTGAGCATACAGCGGACCTTTTCACCCCCGGACAGGACCTTGGTATGTTTTAGCACCTCGTCGCCGCTAAAAAGCATCTTCCCGAGAAAACCACGGAGGAAAGGCTCGTCCACATCGGTGACGTGCGGCGGAACATACTGCCGCAGCCAGTCCATGAGGTTGATATCCTTCCCCTGGAAGTACTTGGTATTGTCGTTCGGCAGATAGGCCTTGCTGACCGTCGTGCCCCACTCGATCTTACCCCCGTCAGCCTGCTGTTCGCCGTTGATGATGTCGAAAAAACTGGTGAGTGCAAGATGGTCCTTGCTGACAAACGCGATCTTGTCGCCTTTGTTGACGCTGAAGGTCACATTGGCGAACAGCGTACGCCCGTCCTCGGCCGTTTTGGACAGCTTTTCGACGTTGAGGATCTGGTTGCCCACTTCGCGCAGCTGCTTGAAAATGATCCCAGGGTAGCGGCGGTTGGAAGGCTCGATCTCCTCGATGGTGAGCTTTTCCAGGGCTTTCTTCCGGGAGGTCGCCTGTTTGGATTTACTCGCGTTGGCGGAGAACCGCGCGATGAACTCCAGCAGGGCCGCCCGCTTGTCTTCCATCTTCTTGTTCTTGTCCGAGAGCTGACGCGCCATCAGCTGGGACGATTCGTACCAGAAGGTATAGTTACCCGTAAATATCTTGATCTTCTGACGGTCGACGTCGGCCACGTGTGTACAGACGGCGTCGAGGAAGTGACGGTCATGGGATACGACGATCACGATATTCTCGTAGTCGGCCAGGAAGTTCTCCAGCCAGTTGATGGTCTCTACGTCCAGGTCATTGGTAGGTTCGTCCAGGATCAGGATATCCGGGTTCCCGAACAGCGCCTGGGCCAGCAGCACCCGCACCTTCTGCGCTCCGGGCAGCTCCTTCATCAGCGAACCGTGCAGGGACTCTTTCACCCCGAGGTCGCTCAGCAGCGCGGCCGCATCGCTCTCCGCAGTATACCCTCCCATCTCTCCGAACTCTCCCTCCAGCTCGCCGGCCCTGAGACCGTCCTCTTCGGAGAAATCCGCCTTGGCGTAGATGGCATCCCTCTCCTGCATTACACTCCACATCTTCTGGTGTCCCATCAGCACGGTATGCAGTACGGTATTTTCATCGAAGGCAAAGTGGTTCTGGTTCAGCACGGCCATACGCTGCCCGGGCGCGATCTCGATCGCTCCCTTGGTAGGCTCTACCTCTCCCGAAAGTATCTTGAGAAAAGTGGATTTTCCGGCCCCGTTGGCGCCTATCACCCCGTAACAATTGCCTTTTGTAAAAGTAAGATTGACCTCATCGAATAAGACCCGTTTTCCAAAGGAAAGGGTGACGTTGTTCACTCTAATCATGGGCGCAAAGGTACGATCATTTACCCACAAAAAAGAAGCCGGTCCCGGGGAAAAACCCGGTCCGGCCTCCAGCTATTTACGGGGACTCAACCTCCGCTGTTTCAACTATTTGTCGGCCGTCAACCCGGACCGGCCGTACTCGGCGTTCAGCCGGGCGATGTTCGTGATCGATATCTCCTTCGGACAGACCGCCTCGCAGGCTCCCGTTGCCGTACAGCTGCCAAACCCTTCCTTGTCCATCTGCGCGATCATATCGACGACCCGCGTCTTGCGCTCAGGATTGCCCTGGGGCAGCAGCGCGAGGTGGCTGACCTTGGCAGAAAGGAAGAGCAGCGCCGAGCTGTTCTTACAGGCCGCCACGCAGGCCCCGCAACCGATGCAGGCTGCAGCGGCAAACGCGGTATCCGCGCTGTTCTTTTCGATGGGGATGGCGTTGGCGTCGACCGCATTCCCGGTATTGACGGAAATATACCCGCCCGCCTGGATGATCCGGTCGAAAGCGCTTCTGTCGACGACCAGGTCCTTTACAACCGGGAAAGCATTGGCCCTCCAGGGTTCTACCACAATGGTGTCTCCGTCCCTGAAAGCGCGCATGTGCAGCTGACAGGTCGTAGTACCTTCCCAGGGGCCATGGGGACGGCCGTTGATATACATTGAACACATACCGCAGATACCCTCCCGGCAGTCGTGGTCAAAAGCAATAGGCTCTTTGCCTTCTTTTACCAGTCGCTCGTTCAGTACGTCGAACATCTCCAGAAAGGACATCTCGGAAGAGATATCGCTTACGGAATAGGTTTCAAAGCCACCTCTGTCTTTTTTATTTTTTTGTCTCCAGACCTTGAGGGTCAGGTTCATCGTATAGTGTTCCATAAAATACTTATCTGATGCTTTTATTTTTCAAATAGTTCAAATAATTCTTGTATTTGATCGGTTTCTTTTCCTTCGGATCGAGATTATACCAATATATCCACGCATTGACCTCCGCTCCCGACCGCAATTTCACACGGCCCCTCTTCCTTATGAACTCCCCCTGGCCCGGTCTTCCCTCCGGTATCCCCTCGTACCTGTCCAGTACCTTCAGCACCTTATCCGCCTCACTTACCAGGAAGACGTCCCCAATGACCTCTTCCCCTTTTCTGCTCTTCACTGCTCCCGGATAACGCCCGAGATCATACAACGCGGCACCGACCTTCGCCTGGCCAATATACTGCAGGTTGGCGCTGACCTTATTCTTCAGCTTGAGGTCATAGTCCCTGCGCAGCGTTCCATATACAAACAAATAGTCCGGCATGATCACACATGGTCTAAAAGAGCCTTCAGCCTTTCGAAGCTGTATTGATTGACCCACTCCCGGCAGTCAGCGTCAGACTTTATTTTCAACAGGTAATAGTCGAACACGTCATAGACCTGCCCCAGCGTCAGGTGCCTGTGCGAATACAGGACCCCGATGAACTCGAAGAAGTTGAGGAAATCCGTGAACTTCTCTTCATTCAATTGGCGCTGCCCCGCATCTTCAGCCGTCAGCCTCGTGTGCAGCAGACCATAGTCCAGCCATACCCGCACTTCTTTGTACGTCGAATTTTCGAAGAACTTCTCGAACAGCGACTTCAGCCACTCGGCCTGTTTCAGCCGGGTCTGGGTCCGGTAGTTGGCCACCGCGAAGATGACCGCGATCAGCGCTCCAAGACCTGTGACCAGCCTGGCCGCCCATTCAACCCATATTGTCGCCGAAATACCCATTTATTTATAGCTCCGTTGAGTCGGGTGTACCACTTCAAAATCCAGCTTCTCCTTGTGCAGCTCCCAGCTGCTGTCTCCCTTGTATTCCCAGGCGGCGACGAAAGAAAAGTTGTCATCGTCGCGTTTGGCCTCGCCGTCCTCTGTCTGCATCTCTTCCCGGAAATGGCCTCCGCAGCTTTCCCGGCGCTGCAGCGCATCCATGCACATCAGCTCTCCCAGCTCGATGAAGTCGGCCACGCGCCCGGCCTTGTCCAGCTCGGGGTTGAGCTCGTTGATCTCCCCTGTCACCCGCAGGTCGCGCCAGAACTCGGCCTTCAGCGCGCGTATCTCTTCGATCGCTTCTTTGAGACCGGCTTCATTACGCGCCATGCCGCACTTGTCCCACATGATCTTTCCAAGACGTTTGTGGAAGGACTCGGGGCTCTGGGTCCCGTTGATCGTTTTCAGCTTTTGCAGGCGCGCCGCCACTTCCTGCTCCGCGGTTTCGAAGGCGGGATGAGAGGTCGGTATCGGCGCCGTCCGGATCTCGCCGGCCAGGTAGTTACCGATCGTATAAGGGATCACAAAATAGCCGTCGGCAAGACCCTGCATCAGCGCAGAAGCCCCGAGGCGGTTCGCGCCGTGGTCGCTGAAGTTGGCCTCGCCCAGCGCATACAGACCGGGCACGCTCGTCATCAGCTCGTAGTCTACCCAAAGGCCGCCCATCGTATAGTGCACGGCCGGATAGATACGCATCGGCGTCGTATACGGATCCTCTCCTGTGATCTTAGCATACATATCGAAGAGGTTGCCATATTTTTCTTTAACCACGTCCATTCCCAGCTTGCGGACGTCTTCGGCGGACGGATTGTCGATACCGTGCTTGCGGCACTCGATCTTGCCATAACGCTCGATAGCAGAAGCAAAGTCAAGATAGACCGCCTGTTTTGAAGTCCCGACTCCGTAGCCCGCATCGCAGCGCTCCTTTGCCGCACGCGACGCAACGTCCCGCGGCACCAGGTTCCCGAAAGCAGGATATCGTCTTTCCAGGTAGTAGTCCCTTTCTTCCTGGGGGATCTCGTTGGCCTTCCGCGGATCGTTCTTTTGCTTGGGCACCCAGATCCGGCCGTCATTGCGAAGCGACTCCGACATCAGCGTCAGCTTGGACTGGTGGTCGCCCGTCACGGGTATGCAGGTCGGATGTATCTGGGTAAAACAGGGGTTGCCGAAATAAGCGCCCCGCTTGTGTGCCTTCCAGGCCGCCGTGACATTGCTGCCCATGGCGTTGGTAGAGAGATAGAACACATTGCCGTATCCGCCGCTGCACAGCAGCACGGCGTGGCCAAAATGTCTTTCCAGCCCGCCGGTGATCAGGTTCCGGGCGATAATGCCACGGGCCTTGCCGTCGACCATCACGATCTCCAGCATCTCGTGCCGGGCGTACATCTCGACGTTCCCCAGGGCCACCTGCCGTTCGAGCGCCTGGTAAGCGCCGATCAACAGCTGCTGGCCTGTCTGACCCGCCGCATAAAAGGTACGCTGCACCTGCGTGCCGCCGAACGACCTGTTGCTGAGCAGACCGCCGTACTCGCGGGCGAAGGGAACCCCCTGCGCCACACACTGGTCAATGATGCTGGCGCTGACCTCGGCCAGGCGATGCACGTTGGCCTCGCGGCTGCGATAGTCGCCGCCCTTCACCGTATCATAAAAAAGACGGAAAACACTGTCTCCGTCATTCTGATAGTTCTTTGCCGCATTGATCCCCCCCTGCGCGGCAATGCTATGCGCGCGGCGCGGGGAATCCTGAAAACAAAAAGCCTTTACCTTATATCCCAGCTCACCCAGCGAGGCTGCCGCAGAAGCGCCGGCCAGACCGGTTCCTATGATAATGATCTCCAGGCTGCGCTTGTTCGCGGGATTTACCAGCTTCACATGTCCTTTGTACTCTTCCCATTTCTTATCCATGGGTCCTTCGGGAATATTTGATTTGAACATGACTTATTTTTTGATTCTTCGAATACTATTAATGGTTTGATCGGAGGGAGATGCTATACCCAGTTGAAATACATGGAGATCGGCATCATGGCGAAGGCGAGGGGGACGATGATGGAAAAACCCACGCCGATGGCGTTGATGATCTTGAGATAACGGCTGTTGTATACGCCGAGCGAACGGAACGCGCTTTGAAAACCGTGCATCAGATGATAGGCCAGAGCCAGACAGCCGACGAGATATACGATCACTACCCAGGGCTGGGTGAACGTCTCTTTCATGAGGGCAAACAAGTTGTGAACCTTTGCGCCATTCTCATAGGCGACCTCGTCCAGATCGGTGAACCGGGACGGAACCCAGAACTGTTTGATATGAATGACCAGGAACAGGAGGACAAAGGTCCCCAGCCATCCCATATACCGGGAATACCATTTGCTTCCTTTGTTGCCCATCGGCACCTGGTAGCCAACTCCCCTCTTCCGCTTGTTCTGGAGCTCGAGCATGTAGGCCTGAATGATATGCAGCAAAAAACCGGCAAAAAGTCCGATCTCCAATACCCTCGGCACCACTGTCGCACCCAGGAAATGCGCAGCCAGGTTGAACATCTGACCGTCATCCTCCGCCCAGATACAGGCATTCACACAAACGTGCACGATCAGAAAAAGGATGAGAAAAACACCGGTGAGGCCCATTACGAATTTTTTGCCTACAGAAGAAGTAAAGAGTTCAGACCATTTCATAATTGTACCTTCTAATAATTGAGAATGAAGGAAAAAGGTGGTAACCGCGCAAATTTAGCACAGGAAGGCGAAGAAAATCCTTTTCATTTACTTTTTTTGTGGGGAGCAGGACAGAGCAGCCATAAATCCCCGTTGTTTAGTATCTTAGCCGCCAATTTCCTTCGGGTGAACGGCCTGAAGGCTGCATTATTGTTCGATATCGCAATGACAAACAAAACGCAAATGAAGCAAGAAGACGATTTTGAAGCGAACCTGGCTGGTGACGACGGACAAAGCGAAGAGACCAAGAGCGGCTGGTTCAAACGTATAAAGAAAGGTATAACGACCAGCACCGCGGAGAAGAAGGAAACGCCGGAAGGTCTCTGGACCAAATGCCCGAACTGCAACTATATCTGTACGGTCACTGAATTACGGGAAAATCTGTTCGTCTGCCCCAAATGCAACCACCACCACCGCATCGGCAGCTCGGAATACTTTGAGATACTTTTCAACGACGGGGAATACGAAGTACTTTTCGAAAATATCCGCTCCAAGGACTTCCTCCACTTCACCGACCTCAAGTCATACCAAAAACGGCTGGAAGAGACCTGGGCAAAGACCGATATCACCGACTCCATCCGCGTGGCCGCGGGCAATGTCAAAGATCACCACATGGTGATCGGCTGTATGGACTTCGAATTTATCGGCGGATCGCTCGGCAGCGTCATGGGCGAACGGATCAGCCGGGCCGTAGACTATTGCCTGGAACACCGCGCACCCCTGCTGATCATTTGTAAGTCCGGCGGCGCCCGCATGATGGAAAGCGCCTTTTCCCTGATGCAGCTCGCCAAGGTCTCCGGCAAGCTCTCCCAGCTGACCGACGCCAGGGTCCCCTATATTTCGCTGCTGACGGACCCGTCCTTCGGCGGCATATCCGCGTCCTTCGGGATGTTAGGCGACCTCAACATCGCGGAGCCTGGCGCCCTTATCGGCTTTGCAGGTCCGCGCGT
>JAFDYE010000244.1 GCA_018267585.1 Bacteroidota bacterium | reverse complement strand
GGTCGAGGGCGCTGGGCGGCAGTTATTTAGAGGCGGGCGGTTCGATCCGTGAGGCGCCGGATGGCAGCTTTATAGTCGGGGCCTCTACGAACTCGGTGGATGGTGATGCGACGGTCTCCGGTCATGGCGGAATGGACTTCTGGCTGGTGAAATTAAGCGCGACGGGGTCAATCCTGTGGCAGCGACGCTATGGCGGCGAAAAGAACGAATATATGTGGGACTTCCAGTTCACTCCCGACGGAGGCTATATCCTTGCCGGCGACGCTGAGTCCTTTGGCGGAGACGTCAGTGGTCAACATGGTTCCGAGGATGCCTGGGTCGTCAAGGTGAACGGCTCAGGCGACATAGAGTGGCAGCGGTGTATCGGCGGCAGTGACCAGGATGTGGCTTATAGCGTTGCGGTATTGGGGGATGGATATGCCATTACGGGAATGGTCTGGTCGCGGGACGGCGATATCACGAGTCACTACAGCGATGCACAGGATATGCTGGTGGCGAAGCTGGACCTTAGCGGCAAGGTCGTGTGGGTGAAGGACCTCGGCGGCAGCGTCAAGGACCAGGGAGCGGGGGTGGTAAAGGGCTCCGACGGGGGCATCGTGGTAGGGGGGTATACGGGGTCTACTGACGGCGACGTCATCGGCATGAAGGGTTTCATGGACTTCTGGCTGCTCAAGATGGATGACAAGACCGGCGCCATCCTGTGGCAGCGCTGCTATGGCGGCAGCACTACGGCTGAGGAGGCGCATTGTCTTGTCGCTACTCCGGATGGAGGATACGCAATGGCCGGCGGAGTCAACGGCCAGGTCCCCTGCGCGAGCCCCAAGGCCTGGTTTGTAGGCTGGGTCATCAAGATCGCTGCTAACGGTGACCTTCAGTGGCAAAAGACGCTGAGCGGCGGTTATTACGATATGATGCTGGGTCTGGCTCCCCTGGCGGACGGCAGCTTTGCCGTTATAGGCGACTGCGGGCTCAGCAACGTTGCGGGTTATCATAAGGATGCCGATCCGTCCGGACTGGTAGGTGACGCCTATATTGCAAAATTGGATGTCAGTCCGACGCCGCCCGGCAGCCCGATCCAGCCGCCGCCGGGTGGTGCGACCGGGGTAACTATCGGCATCAGCTCGCCTTCCGGCGTCATCTGCGCGGGCGCTGCTGTCACTCTTGCAGCCAATAGCGCCAGCAGCGCGAATGTCATGTATCAGTGGTTCCGCAATGGCAAGGACGTCAATAACAACAACCCGGTCTATACTGCCGCCGACTTTGCCAACGGCGACCAGGTGTATTGCGTCATTGTGCCCTCGAGTACCTGCGATGTGGCGATGCAGTCGAATACCCTGACCATTCCCGTTGTGAGCAACGGCCAACTGTCGCTGACGTTGGATCTCTCGCCGGCACCGTTGTGTTCGGGGATGCCGGCGTATTTGACAGCCAATTCCGCGGACGTTGTCACGCAGCCCCACTATCAGTGGCAGGTCAATGGCGCCATAGCGGGCGGAGATGCGCCTGTCTTTACCACCAGCGCACTGGTCAACGGAGACGTTGTCAGCTGCCGGTTCAGCGACCAGGGTAGTTGTCATACGCCCGCGGATGCTTCGGTGACGGCTACTGTTGTCGTCAGTCCTAAGGTTGGGGCTTCCCCGCCCCCGGTCGTCCTGTCCAAGGGGCAGAGCGTGGTCCTGGGGTTGCCCGTCGCCGGCCAGGTTGTGAGCTATACCTGGACTCCTGCTACGGGTCTGTCGGATGCCGGCGTGGCCAATCCGGTGGCCAGCCCGACAAGATCGACCGTCTATACCCTCGAGGTCGTGACGGCGGACGGATGCCGTGATACCGGGAGCATTACGGTGAAAGTGGTCTCGCGGCTGGCGATACCCGGGGCCTTTTCGCCGAATGGGGATGGGCGGAACGACGTGTTTTATGTGATCGGGGGGCCGTCGGGTAGTGTGGTAAAAGACTTTTTGGTTTTTGACCGATGGGGGGCGTGTGTCTTCCAGGCGCACGGAGTGGCTCCGGATGATCCAGCCTACGGCTGGGATGGACGGATTGCGGGGCAGCCCGCCCCTGTGGGGACCTATGTGTATAAGATTCGAATGGGCCTCACCGATAGTGAGCAGGAAGTTTTTACGGGGACCGTCGTGTTGATCAGGTGATAACGGGGGGGGATGCGGCGTTGGCGTCAGGGTATGCGGGCCTGCGGCTCAATCCTCGAAGAACTCCAGCACCGTCTGGTTGAACCTCCAGGGCCGGCCGACCGGCTCGTAGTGTGTGCCGCCGGGAAATATGACCAGCCGGCTTCCCTTAATATGGCTGGCGATCAGGCGGGTGTGCTCTTCTTTGACGATGTCTTTTTCTCCGGCCATCACCAGCACGGGAGCTTTGATCGCGGCCAGGTCTTCATAGCGGTGCTGCGGTTCGCTGAGCAGGAGAGTGACCATCTTTTTTCTGAATTGCGATATGTGGGCCGCCTGGTCTTTGAGGCTTGCGAGCTCGTCGGTCAGTCGAGTGAGGATGGCTTCGCTGACGACGGTGCTGTCGACGAAGATGACGGCGCCCATGACGGCTAATTTGTGCACTTTTGCGGGGTATTTCATGGCCATGATGAGGCCGGTATTGCCGCCGTCGCTCCAGCCGAGGATATCGACGCTGTCGAGGTGCAACTGGTCGAGGAGGGCGTTCATGTCGTCTGCGAATAGATCGTAGGTCGGCGTGCGGTTGTCTTCGCCGGACTTGCCCTGCCCCCGGGTGTCGACTGCGATGACCTTGTAGTTTTGCGACAGCGGGAGTATCTGTTCGCTGAACTGTACGATCGAGCCTGAGTTACCGTGGAGCAATAGCAGCGGTCTGCCCTGGCCGTAAGTTTCGTAGTACAGCTTGATGCCGTTGGCCGTGGTATAGTGGCCGGCGGAGTCGTCAGGTGGAAGTCGTCGAAGTAGAAGTACCCGCTATACTGGTAGAGGCCGCCGAAGTACATCGATCTGGCGTCTTTGTCGATGGCGCCCTCGATCGTGTAGGTGTTCCATTTGGGGTTGCGGATCCGCCTGTCCTTCATATTATCAAAGAAGCCCATGGAGTAGTCTGCCTTGTCGATACGGACCCATAGCGAGGCCCAGGCCTTGTCTTCCAGCGAGTCGGTGCGGACGGCCGCGGTCAACTTGAAACGCCGGCCCTGGTAGGAGGATACGTCGAGGCGCTGGATGAAGCCTGCCCAGCTGTTATCCTGCGGGGCCTGGGCCAGGGACGTCTGGAAAACGAGTACGAGACCTGCGAGTAGGGCAAATTTCATGGTACACGGTTGAATTTGGTGACAATT
>JAFDYE010000243.1 GCA_018267585.1 Bacteroidota bacterium | reverse complement strand
CCTTTGCGAAAGCCTTCAATGCTGCGGACGCAGCCCCTGCGCTCCGTGGTTATAAGATAGTATCCGCCTACCCGTATGGCAGCCGTATGATACCCGGCGCCGGGGAAAAGATCGCCGCCAACAGCGTCGCCATCCGGCAATATGGCGTGCAGGTCGCCGACTCGATCGCCGACGTTCTGCAGGTGTCGGATGCCGTTATGATCCTGACCAACGATGGGCGGCTGCACCTGCAACAGGCTGAAGAGGTCATCAGCGCCGGCAAGCCCGTGTTCGTGGACAAGCCGCTGGCTGCGGGGATCGACGACGCGGTTGCGATCCTGGCCATGGCCGCCCGCCGGAAGGTGCCGGTCTTCTCGGCCTCTTCCCTGCGCTATATGCAGCAGGTCGAACCGATCAGGGCCGGTGTCTACGGTAACGTCCTGGGCGCGGACATATATGGGCCTGCGCCCATCGAACCCTCCCATCCGGACCTCTTCTGGTATGGCATACATGGTATCGAAACGCTGTGTACCGTGATGGGACCGGGTTGTATCAGCGTGGCGCGGCTATACACGGATAGTACCGATATCGTCGCAGGCTGCTGGCCGGGGGACCGGGTCGGCGTCTTTCGCGGAACGCGTACGGGTGTGTATGAATACGGAGGCACCGTCTTCTGCGAGAAGCAAGACCTGTCCCCCGGTCCCTACCGCGGGTACGGCCCGCTGCTGGAGGCGATCGCCGCGTTCTTCGATACCGGTACGAGTCCTGTCGCCCCTGCAACCACGATCGAGATCTATGCGCTCATGACCGCGGCTGGCGATAGCCGGTCGCGGCGGGGCGCCACCGTTGTTCTGGACACCTCAAAATACATCGACCGATATCATGAACTGGCCAATCGTTAGCAGACTGCGCGCCCTTGCGCCGGGCATTATCACCGCCGCGCTCGTATTCGGGCCGAGCAAGATCACCATTACCACCGAGCTCGGCGCCGGCTATGGCTTCTCCCTGCTGTGGGTCATCGTCGTCGCCATCTTTTTCATGGCGCTCTTTACGTCCATGTCGGCGCGCATCGGTATCGCCGCAGACCGGTCGCTGCTCACGCTGATCCGCGAGAAATGGGGTCCGGCGGCCTCTCTGGCGTCCGGCATCGGGATATTCCTGGTCTCTGCCGCCTTCCAGGCGGGCAACTCGATCGGCATCGGTATCGCGCTATCGGAGCTGACGGGTACTCCCCGCATACCCTGGATCGTCTTCTTTACCGTCGCGGGCATCGGGCTCCTGTTCTTCCGGCAGTTGTACCGTCTGCTGGAGAGACTGATGCTGGCGCTGATCCTGGTGATGCTGCTGTCCTTCGTCACGACGATGCTGCTCTCGCGGCCCGCCCCGCTGCAGATCGCCGGCGGGCTGCGGCCCTCCCTGCCGCCCGGCGCCGCGACCCTTGTCATCGCCTTTATCGCGTCCTGTTTTTCGATCGCCGGGGCCTTCTATCAGTCCTACCTGGTACAGGAGAGGAAAAGGCAGAACCCTGGCCTGGCCCTGACCGACAAGAGTTATCCCGGTATCTTCATCCTCGGCGTCCTCAGCGCGGTTCTCCTGATCTGTTCGGCGACCCTTCTTCATCCGGCCCATATGCGGATCGACAGCGCCGCCGATATGGCGAAGGCCCTGCGACCCCTTCTCGGAAGATACGCAGCGACGCTTTTTCTCTGCGGCCTGGCCAGCGCCTCCTTTTCGGCCTTTATCGGCAACGCCTCGCTGGGTGGCAATCTCCTGAGTGACGCGCTTGGTCATGGCGGCAGTCTCGGCACCGGATACAGCCGGTCTTTTACGGCCCTGGTCATGGTCATCGGCGCTTCGGTGGCCATCCTCTTCGGCCGTCTGCCGCTGCAGCTCATCGTCTTTGCGCAGAGCATAACGATCCTCATCGTCCCCTTTATCGGGACGGCGCTCTATCTCATCGCCAACGACCGGCGGGTGATGGGTGCGCTGGTGAACACCACTGTGGCCCGCTGGGCGGGCGCCGCCGGGCTGGCGATGTTGTTCGGCCTGGCGCTGAAAAATATAAAAGATCTCTTCTTTTAACAAAATATAAAACGCATAATCATGACCGATATTTACGCTACTTATGAAAGGCTGCTTGCTCCAACGCCCGCGCTGGTCGACGATCTTGCCCGGCTGGAAGGCGATATCCTGGTACTCGGCGCGGGCGGAAAGATGGGGCCGGCGCTCTGTTGTCTCGCCAGGGAGGCCGACCGGCGCGGTGGGGGGAACAGGAAAATAATGGCTGTTTCCCGTTGGTCCGGCGGGGGATTGCGCGGCCGTCTGGAGAGCCGGGGGATTGAAACGTTGTCCGCGGACCTCCTCGACGAACGGCAGCTCAACGAACTGCCCGACGCTGCGAACGTTCTGTACCTTGCCGGCACGAAGTTCGGCACTACCGGCAACGAAGCCAATACGTGGGCCATGAACACCTGGCTGCCGGCGCTCGTGGCGCGCCGGTACCGGAGCTCACGGATCGTGGTATTCTCTACCGGAAATGTTTATCCGCTGGTTGCTGTTGCGTCGGGCGGGACGACGGAGGATGTGGCCCCGGCTCCCGTCGGCGAATATGCGCAGTCCTGCCTGGGAAGAGAACGTATCTTCCAGTATTTCTCCTCCGTCTATGGTACGCCGCTGCTGATCTACCGTCTCAATTATGCCAACGATACCGGCTACGGCGTACTGCTGGAGATCGCCCGGTCGGTATTCCGTGGTGAGCCCGTCGACCTTAGGATGGGCTGTGTCAATGTGATCTGGCAGAATGACGCCAACGAGGTGGCGCTTCGTGCCCTTCAGCACTGCTCGTCGCCGGCAAAGGTCCTCAATGTCACGGGCCCCGAGACGCTCTCCGTCCGCTGGCTGGCAGAGGAGTTCGGGCGTCTCCTGGACAAGCCTGCGTTGCTGACGGGAGAAGAGCAGCCGACGGCTCTGCTGAGCAATGCTGCGGAGTCCTTTCGTCTTTTCGGCTATCCGTCGGTACCGGTCAGGACGATGATGCAGCTGATCGCCCGGTGGGTCTGCGAAGGCGGACGAACGCTGGACAAGCCTACCCATTTCCAGGAACGCGAAGGGCGTTACTGACCAATTTATACAAATTTATGGAAAAGCATATCCTCGATTGCCTCCGATCGGGCGTGGTGATCCCCGCCCATCCGCTGGCGCTGACCAAAGGCCGGCGGCTCGATGAGTTCCGCCAGCGGCGGCTTACCCGATATTATATGGCTGCCGGCGCGGGTGGCGTCGCTGTCGGCGTACATACTACCCAGTTTGCCATCCGCGACCCGCGGGTCGGTCTGTACGAACCTGTGTTACGGATGGCGGCGGAGGAGGTGGCCGCGGCGGGTCTTGAGCGTCCGTTTATAAAGATCGCCGGGGTTTGCGGGGCCACGCGGCAGGCGACGGGTGAGGCGTCAGTTGCGGCGGGGTACGGCTACGACCTTGCGCTGCTGAGCCTGGGCGGCCTCGACGATTGGGACGAGGGCCGTCTTCTCGACCACGTGCGGGCTGTCGGCGATGTCATTCCTGTTGTCGGTTTTTATCTGCAGCCTGCGGTCGGCGGCCGGGTGCTATCTTACCGTTTTTGGCGGTCGTTCGCGGAGATACCGGCGGTAAAGGCCATCAAGGTCGCGGCTTTCAACCGTTATCAGACCCTCGACGTCGTGCGTGCTGTGTGCGCGTCGTCGCGGCGGGACGACATCACTCTCTATACGGGGAATGACGACAATATCGTGGCAGACCTCCTGACCAGCTACTGTTGCGTGGTCGAGGGCCGTCCGGTGCAGAAGGGTTTTGCCGGGGGGCTGCTGGGGCACTGGGCCGTCTGGACGGCGGGTGCGGTCCGGTTGTTCACGGCGATAAAGGAGTTGCGGCAGGGGCCGGGCGCTGCGGATCTGCGGCAGGCGAATGAAGGCGAGGTCCGGCGGGGGTCGGGCGCTGGCAATGTCCGCGACTGGCTCAGCGTTGGGATATCCGTCACTGATATGAACGCGGCGCTCTTCGACGTGGCGAACGGGTTCTCCGGCTGTATCGCCGGCATTCACGAGATACTTCGGCGTCAGGGTCTGCTGGAGGGGCGATGGTGTCTGGATCCTGAAGAGGACCTTTCGCCCGGGCAGGCGGAAGAGCTCGAGCGCGTATGCCGGGACTATCCCCATTTGACAGACGATGCATTTGTACACCAATTCTTATCCAACGAAAAATGAAAATGATCTTTGTGGTGACGGTTATGGTCCTCGCGGCCGTGGTCCGCGTGGTTGGCGCGCCGGCGGGGGATCCTGCGGCGGTGGTCGCGCTGATCGGTCGCGTCATCCCCGGGCACGAAAAGGCCTTCCGCCTGGAATATATCCCGGCGGTGCGGGGCCGCGATGTCTACGAGATCGAGTCCGGAGGCGGGGTCATCGTATTACGCGGCAACAGCAATGTGGCGCTGGCGACGGCATTCTATGCCTATCTGCGGGGCTGGTGTCATGCCAGTGTCTCGTGGACAGGCGACCAGCTCTACCTGCCCTCGCCCTTGCCGCGTGTGAGCAGTAGGGTCCGTCGTCTGTCGCGGTATCCCTATCGGTATCTCTTCAACTACTGTACTTTCAGCTATAGCATGGCTTTCTGGGACTGGCCACGCTGGCAGCGCGAGCTCGATTGGATGGCCATGCACGGCGTCAACCTCGCCCTGGCCATAACGGGACAGGAGGCGGTATGGCAGCGCACGCTGCGGCGCTTCGGGTACGGCGACAGCGAAATAAAGGAGTTCATCGCGGGCCCGGCCTTCACGGCCTGGTGGCTGATGGGGAATCTGGAAGGGTGGGGGGGACCTGTTGCCCAGGACCTCATCGACCGGCAGTCCCGTCTGCAGCAGAAGATCGTCGGCAGGATGCGCGAGCTGGGGATAGAGCCCGTCCTGCAGGGATTCTACGGAATGGTGCCGCATTCTTTTGCCCGTAAATTTCCCAGGGCGCATATCCACGACCCGGGGTCATGGGGCCGATATAGGCGGCCGGGTATGTTGTTGCCTGACGACAGTCTGTTCGCTCCGCTGGCGGCGGCTTACTATGAAGAGCAGGCCCGGCTCTACGGCGCCGCCCGCTATTTTCAGGGTGACCCTTTTCACGAAGGAGGTGAGACCGGCGGCGTCGACCTGGCAGCGGCGGGGCGGGGCATATTCAACGCGATGGACCGCGCTGTCGCCGGCAGCGTCTGGGTCCTGCAGTGTTGGCAGGAGAATCCCCGCCAGGCGATGATCGATGCGCTGCCGAAAGAAAGGGTGCTCGTCACCAATATCATGGCCGAGGCAAAGCCGCAGTGGGGTGGAGCGGTAAAGTACTGGCCTGCGCGGCCGGGGGGCTTCGGCGGGCACGACTGGATATGGAGCGAGATACCCAATTTCGGCGGCCGCACGGGCATGACGGGCAAATTGGACAGCACGGCGCTGGATATCACCGCGGCGCTGCGAGATGCGCGTTTTGGGAAGACGATGAAGGGCATCGGCGCGGCCCCCGAAGCGATCGGCCAGGACCCTGTCGTCTACGATCTCCTTTTCGATATGGCGTGGACGGACACGCTGCCCGATGTCGGCGCCTGGTTAAGATCATATATCCATAGCCGATATGGAACCGTCGACACTCATATGGTGGCCGCGTGGGATGTGCTCCGCAGGACCGTTTACACCTCCCGCTATGGCCGCAAGGATCCTCCGATCGAGTCGATCGTCTGTGCGCGCCCGGGATGGAACAAGCACAGCGCCTCTACCTGGGGAGAAGGCGACCCGGACTATGATACGACCCTGCTCGTCTCTGCCCTGGGCGAAGCGCTTCGCGCGATTCCCCGTCTCGGCGGCCTGTCCACTTACCGTTATGATCTCGTCAACCTGACCCGGCAGGTTTTGGCCAACCGCGCCAGGTCACTATATGCCGTGATGCAGCGTGCCTACGAGTCCGCCGACATCGCGGCCTTTGCCGGCTCGTCTTCGCTATTTCTGCAAGTCGTGTCGGACGAGGACCGTCTTCTCGGATCGCAGCGCGGATTCCTGCTGGGGCCCTGGCTCGATGGGGCCCGGGGCAAAGGGCGTACGCTTGAGGACAAAGATCGCTGTGAGTGGAATGCGCGAATGCTTATCACTACCTGGACCGATACGTTGAATGTCGTCAATGACTACTCCTGCCGCGAGTGGTCCGGACTTCTGCGCGACTACTACCTGCCGCGCTGGCGCCTTTTCGTCCGTGCGTCGCTGCGGCAGCTGCGCGACCGCGAGGCCGGCCGGCCGGTGCAGCCGATCGACGACTCGTTGTATTTCGCGATCGAGCAACGGTGGACCCGCGGGCACAACGCCTATCCGTTGGAGCCCGCCGGCGACCCGGTGTCCCTCAGTCTCCATCTTTTCCGGAAATACTATCCAATCATTCACTAAACAATCACCACCATGTCACGACCAACGATCATTGCCTTTGCGCGGCGTGCTGCCTCGCACCGGCACCTCGCCCGGTTACTGCTGGGTATCCTGCTGGCGATGCCACCAGCGATGGCGTCCGCCGGTACCTATTATTTTTCTACCTCGGGTAACGACGCGTGGCCGGGAACCTCACCGGACTCCGCCAAACAGAGCCTTGCGGCTGCCGCTGCCCTCGCCCTTCCCGGCAACACCCTGTTGTTTCACAGGGGGGACGCCTGGTATTTCAGCACGGGATCTTTCGACCTTCGCAGCAAGGCCGGCACTGCTGCTAATCCCATCCTCATCGACGCCTATGGCGTGGGCGCCAAACCCGTGATCGCCTCGCTGGCCCTGCTGCCCGACTCTGCCTGGACCAATGTCCCGGGAACCAATACCTGGCAGCAGAATGTCACCGGCTATTCCAAAGCCTGGCGCCTCTATATCGGCGGCGTCTCCAAATACGCCGTCAATACCACGAACAGCTCGGCCAACGAGACCAGCGTCACGCAGCCCTATCAATGGTATATCAAACCCGTGGTCACCGGATCGAGTGCTGTCGTGTATGTCAATACCGGTTCGTCAACGACGGGGCCGGCAAGGGTCGAGATCCAGCCCGTCACGGCGACTTCCGCGATGCTCCTACAGAATACTTCCTATCTCACGGTTCGAAATTTGGACATTCGCGGCGGGTCGCAGTACAACGTCGTCTATGTAGAATCGCCCAGCTCGTATATCACATTCGACAGCTGCTATATCCGCCAGGCCATGGGGTCGGGTCTTCTCGTCACCAACCTGACGTCCAATGCGGCCAACTACGTATCGCATATAACGATCACGAACAACGTCGTGGACAAGGTCTGGAACAGTTATGAGAACGATCCCAAGATATCCGCGCTCACCGGCGACGGGATTTTCATTCTGCATGCCGTCGACACCGGCCTGGTCAGCGGCAACGTCGTGACCAACTGGGGACATGTAGGTCTGACCCTGTCGTCTTACGAATATGGCTACCACGGCGTGCACCATATCATCGCAGAGAAGAACGACGTATCGGCGGGCGCCAGCGGATATATGCACGCGCTCGACGTCGACGGTTTCGAAGGGCTGACGACATACAATATCATCCGGCGCAACTACTTTCACGATTACACCAGCACCTGCCATGCACAGGGCAGCAACAACCAGTACTACAGCAATATCTTCGCCGGCGTGACTATGACGACGCAGCCGCTGGAAGATCATCAGCCCTGGGGTCTGGACATGATTCCCTGGAAATACAGTGACGGGCACTGGATGTCCGCGCACGACAACTATGTCGTCAACAACACCATCGTTGGCTGTGCTCAGTATCCGATCGTCATGTCGGATGACGCGACCAGCACCAGCCCTGTCGACAACAACCATATCGCCAACAACATCCTCTACAGCTATGGCGGGGTGGTTGCGCTCAATCTCACGCCGAACATCCGCGGCAGCGTCTTCGTGCGAAATAACGACATGTGGAACTTCAGCAGCACCTCGGCCACGGTGAGGTATAAGAACAATCCGCCTTACTATACCGCGGCGGCCCTGGACTCCACTTACCCGGCCTACTGCAGCGGCAACAGGCAGCTGGGACCTGCGTTTATCGACGCACCCGGCCGTAATTTCGCGTTGACCGACAGTACGCCGTCTTCCATCCGCGGGGGTGGGACGCCCGCCTATGATTCCCTGCTTGGCTCCGGCTTTGTCGACTACTATGGCAACGCGTGGAGTCCCGACAGCCCCAGCATGGGCGCCGTGCAGTACCATGGTGCGCCGCTCTCGATTGTTTTCGACTCCGTGAAGGTCTACGAGAATCAGGCGGCCGGGTCGCCGGCCGGAAGGGTCAGCGCCATACCCGCGGATCCTGCAGACATTATCAGCCTCAGCCTGGTGCCCGTCCCGGGCGACAGCAGCAGCGCGGCGCCGTTCGTGCTGTCCGGCGGTGAGTTGTATACTACTGCTCCGCTGAACTACGAGCAGGCGCCCTCTTATACGCTGAGGGTCAGGGCTGCTACCTCCTACGGCCTCTTCATCGAGAAGAACGTCACGGTCACCGTCGGCGATGTCGACGAAGCTCCGACCATGGACCCCATCGCGGCTCAGTCCCTGTGCCAGACGCAGGACGTGCAGACCGTCGCCGTCGGCGGCCTAAGTGCGGGGCCGGAGGCGGGACAGTCTATCCGCCTGGTCGTGGCCGCCGACAACGCCTCGCTGTTCGACCTATTGCAGGCGAACGTCGTTGCCAACGGCATGGGATATGTCAAGTATCATCTGGCGGCAGGAGCTGCCGGCGTGTCGAATGTCACCGTCACCGTGATCGACGACGGCGATACGCTACATGGGGGCACCAATTCCTTCAGCCAGACGATGGCGGTCACGGTTCACCCCAACCCGGTCGTTTCGATCAGCCAGTCGCCCGTCGGCGGGCCCTATGCAGGCAATGACAACACCCTTTATCTCGGTTACGGGCCACAACAGGCTCTGCTGTCGGCTTCAGGAGATGCGGCCATCTGGCAGTGGTCGCCGGCGACAGGCCTCGACAATGCCGCGTCCGCGACTCCTGTCTTCTCGCCGTCCACGGCGGGCAGCTTCACGTTGACGGCGACGGCCGTCAGTGCTTTTGGGTGCCCGGGATCGCAGCAGACGGTTGTCAAGGTCAGCGATGTGCGATGCGGGCACGACGGCAAGGGCGTTCTCGTTTGTTATACCCTGCCGAACCTGCCTTCCGTCCAGTTTTGTGTAAATCCGGTGGCGGTGCCCTTGCTGCTTTCGCTGGGGGGCCAGTTGGGATCGTGCGGCGCCGGCGCCGTTAGGATGATAGAAGGCGGAGAGGCAGCCGTCAAGCAGGCGATCGGGTCTTTTGATCCGGGGCGGGTCGCCGCCAACCTGCTGGTGTATCCGAACCCGTCAAGGCAGGCCACCACGGTCAGCTTCTCGCTGCCGCAAGGGGCTTCGCAGGCGACGCTTTCCGTCTTCGACCTGCGGGGCAGCGTCGTCCGGGTATTGTACCGGGGCAGGGTAGACGCGGGCGTCCCCTATCAGTTCGTCCTCGACGGGTCATCGCTGGCGTCGGGCACCTATGTTGTCCGCCTGTCAACGCCCGAAAAGGTGCAGAACATAAAGCTCGTCTTAGTAAAATAACTATTAACCGACAATAAGATACCATGCACTTATACCGACTCATACTCATTATGGCTTGCTCTTTCGTTGTCCCTGCAACGCTGAGTGCCAACACCTATTATTTCTCGCATTCCCTGGGCGACGACTCCAATCCGGGAACGGTGGCCTTGCCAAAAAAGAACATCGGCGAGGCGCTCAACTATATGAAAGACGGAAACACGGTTGTTTTCAGGAAGGGCGATCAATGGTATATGCCGCTCTATTCGCTGGACCTGACGAACAAATCGAATTTTACGCTTGGCGCTTACGGTCCCGATTCGCTGGCCGCCCCCGTATTGGCCGGGATGGCGATCCTTACCGATGCCTCCTGGACATACGACGGCAGCGGCATCTGGCGCTATTCACTATCCTATGACAGCCTGTTCCGCGTCTTTGTCAACGGCACATCCCGTATCAACGTAAAGTACGAGACCAGCAACGGCAACAGCAAGTCTTATCTTAACACGACCGCGGAGTACTATTTCGACGAGTCGGCGAAGGTCCTCTATGTCTATACGGGCTCGTCGACTGTGCGTCCTGCCAGCGTGGAGGTAGTGCCTTGTTCCGCCGCCTACCCGGCGGGCGCTTCGACGATACTGATGCAGAATACGCACAAGGTCACTCTCACGGGTCTCGACATCCGCGGCGGTTCGAAATGGAATGTGATCTACATCAATTCGCCGTCCGACTCGATAACCATCACCAACTGCATCGTAGGCCGCGCCTCTTTTTATGCAGGGGGCATCGTGGTCACGAACTCCGTTGCCAACAGCGACTACGTATCGGACATAACGATCACCAATAACGTCGTCGACAAAGGCTGGACCACGAATGAGAACAATACGACCATCATCCTGCACGGGGACGGCATCTTTTTCCTCGACGCAGTAGAAAGAGGACTGATACAGGGGAATACGGTTCGCAACTGGGGGCATGTGGGCATAACCCTCACGGCCTATGACACCACGGCACCCGTCATCCATGGGGTCCACCATGTTGTCGTCGACCATAACGACATCTCTGCCGGCGCCTCGGCCTATATGCATGGTTTCGACGTTAGCGGCCTTCCGGGACTGACGACCTACAATATCGTCAAGCGGAATTATATCCATGACTATACGACCACCTGTCACGCGCTCGGCAGCAACAATGTCTTCTTCAGCAATATTTTCTCCAATGTTGTCAGTACCAGCCTTACTTATCTCCATCAGTCGGACCAGCCGTATGGGCTCGACCTGTTTCCGTGGCCCTATCATACCAGCTTCATCGAGGCGCGGGACAACTGGATACTGAACAATACCTTCTATAACACCGGCGGCTGGGCGATCTGGATGGGATCCAACGGCGGCGTCAACGCCAATGTTACCAACAACAAGATCGCCAACAACATCCTACTGAATTACGGGTCTCACGACGACCTCAACGTTGCGATCGGTCTTTATATCGACAGTACCGCGGGCGGCGTCACCTATGTAAGGCACAACGATTTTTACCAGTCGTCGGCGCCGTATGCGGCGGGTTACAGGACCAGTGCGGTCTTCTATACGGCGTCGACCCTCAATGGGGCGCCGTTGTGCGGTTCGGACTGCAATGCCAATTTGCAGTTGTCCCCCGTGTTCGATAGTTGGTTCGGCTTGACGGCGGCTTCTCCGGACACCCTCAAGACCGGTGGCATCGACTATTCGTCTTTTATGTCGCCGACCTATATGCAGGCTTCGGAATTTACCGACTATTATGGGCATGTATGGCGATCGGATCCGAGTGTCGGCGCTATACAATATTAGTGAACGGGTCAATTTAAATATGTTATCCCGGATGTTAAAAGAGCAGATCAGGCGGCTGGCCGAAGAGCTGGCGCCTTCCCTGGTTGCGGACCGTCGCCGGTTGCACCGGCTGCCTGAGCTTTCGTTCCGCGAAGAAAACACGTCGTCCTATTTGAAGGCGCGGCTGGACGAGCTGGGAATACCCTGGCAGGCCAGGGCGGGAACGGGTATACTGGCGGAGGTCAGGGGGAGGCCGGGTGGCGGGACCATTGCGCTGCGGGCTGATATGGACGCGCTTCCGATCGTGGAAGCCGGTCAGCCGTCTTATCGGTCTTTGAATGAAGGCGTCATGCATGCCTGCGGTCATGATGCGCATATGGCCTCCCTGCTGGGTACTGCGGAGATCCTCCGGCGACTGTCCGGTGCGTTCTGCGGGACGGTGCGGCTCATCTTTCAGCCGGCTGAAGAGCTGCTTCCGGGTGGGGCGGCTTGGATGATCCGGGAGGGGGTGCTTGAAGACCCCCGGCCGGAGGCGGTCATTGGCCAGCATGTGATGCCGGCTTTGGAATGCGGATATATTGCCATCTGTCCGGGGAGGTTGATGGCTTCGATGGATGAGCTCTCCGTCACCATCAGGGGCAGGGGGGGCCATGCGGCGCAGCCGGCCAGCAATATCGACCCGGTTGTCATAGCGGCGCATGTGATCGTGGCGTTGCAGCAGGTGGTCAGCCGGCAGGCGGACCCGACTGTCCCGAGCGTCCTGTCTTTTGGCAGGGTGATCGCCGACGGCGCGATCAATGTCATTCCCGACGTCGTCACTATGAAGGGGACTTTCCGGACGATGGAAGAAGGCTGGCGAAGGGAAGCGCACGTCAGGATGAGAAGGATGGCCGAAGGTATTGCGGAGAGTATGGGAGGGCAGTGTATGTTCGATATCGCCTGCGGATATCCGGTGCTGATCAATGAACAGCGGTTGACCGCGGCTGTTACGGTGAGCGCCCGCGAATATTTGGGTGCGGACAGGGTCGTCGAGGCCCGCCCCTGGATGGCTTCCGAAGATTTTGCCTGGTATGGGCGGTCTGCCGACGCCTGTTTTTATTTACTGGGAACGGGGCATGCGGGTGTGGTCAATCCGCCTTCGCTCCACAGCCCAAACTTCGATATCGACGAGGGGGCGTTGCCTGTAGGTGCGGGTCTTATGGCCTATATCGCTCTCGAGAGACTGGGTTGCGTGTCATGAGCCGACCAGTAACTGTATCATATTCGAACGTTCTGGTTTTGGGGATGTGTTTAAGTTGATGATTGTCAGGTCGTTGAATTCGGGCATCGGGTTTGTGCGGGTGTAGGGAGCATCCCTCCAAAACTCAACATTATGCTCCGCAATGCAATTAAGATCGCCTGGCGAAACCTGCGCAATAATCGTATCTATTCTGTCATCAACATCGCGGGGCTTGCCGTGGGAATGGCCGTGGCCCTTTTGGTCGGTTTGTGGATATGGGATGAGCTTTCGTATAACACGTATCACCGGAATTATGGCAGCATCGTAAAAGTGATGGATAACCAGGGGCGGCATGGGCAGAAGAATACGAACGACGATCTTCCCGTGCCGCTGGCCGCTGGTCTGCGGACGTTATATAGCGACGAGTTCCGTTGTGTGTCACTGGTACGCGAGACCGAAGCGCATATCATCTCTTGCGGTGACCGTAAATTTACCCAGGACGGCAACTTTATGGAGGAGGATGGGCCGGAGCTGTTGACGCTCGATATGGTATATGGTTCCCGTAAGGGTCTTTCCGATCCCCATTCGATACTGCTGTCGCAGACGCTTGCCGGCAAACTTTTTGGGAATACCGATCCGGTTGGAAAGACGGTAATGATCGATGCTGAAAAGACGGCGACTGTCGCCGGGGTATACGCCGATCTGCCCAATAACAGTGAATTTCATGCCAGCAGCTTTATCGGCGCTTTTGCCCTGTACGGAGCAAGCATGACGGCCTGGGACAACTACAATATACTGATCATTGCCCAGCTGAAGCCGGGGGTGAAAGTTACGCAGGTGTCGGAGAAGATAAAGGGATTGCTTTCGAAGAATGTGAAGGAGAAGGACGCTTCCCATGCGCTATTTCTTCTCCCGATGAGCAAATGGCATTTGTATTCGACCTTTGAGAATCATGTGCCTGTGACCAGCGAACGGCTGCAGATCGTCTGGTCGTATGGACTGATCGGGGCATTTGTCCTGTTGCTGGCCTGTATCAATTTTATGAACCTGAGCACTGCGCGGTCGGAGAAACGTACGCGGGAAGTGGGTATCCGGAAAGTGATGGGGTCATTGCGGAGGCAATTGGTGTGGCAGTTCCTGGGAGAATCGTTCTTTATGGCTGTGCTGGCGTTCGTTGGCGCGCTCGGGATTGTCGCCCTGGTCCTGCCCTGGTTCAACGGTGTCGCTGATAAGAGTATCCGGCTGCCCGTGACGCATCCGGTCTTCTGGGTAGGGGCTGTTGCGTTCGTAGTGGTGACTTCTTTGCTCGCGGGCAGCTATCCTGCCTTTTATCTTTCGGCGTTCAGGCCCGTACGGGTGCTGAAAGGGCAGTTCCGTGCCGGCAGGTTTTCGTCCATTCCGAGGAGGGTGCTGGTGGTGGTGCAATTTACCGTTGCGGTGGCGTTGATCGTCTCGACTGTCGTGGTCTATAACCAGATACAATATGCGAAGGATCGCCCGGTCGGGTATGCGAAAAGCGGACTTATCAGCATGCGTGTCCAGCTGCCGGATTTCGAAGACAAATACAATACGCTCCGGACGGAGTGGCTCAATACGGGTGTGGTGGCGGATGTCGCGAGGGCGAATTATGCGATCACAGATACCCGGGGATGGAATGGCGGATTCAGCTGGAATGGGAAGCCGCCGGTGGATGGTCAGGCTTTCAATACGATATCTGTGGATATCGACTATGGCAATACTGTGGGTTGGGAATTGGTGGAGGGGAGGGGGTTTGATAAGAGGCTGAGCACCGATTCGTCGGCTATAGTGCTGAATGAGTCGGCGGTGAAGGTGGCGGGTCTTGTGAATCCGGTCGGACAGATCGTAAAATGGGAGACTGAGTGGAGGCCTGCGCATTATTATAAGATCATAGGAGTGGTGAGGGATATGGTGAAGGGTTCGCCGTTCGGCACTACAGATCCATCTGTAATATTCCTGGGCGGGGGCAACTGGGTCTTTGTACGTTTGAGGCCGCATGTACCGGTGCATTCGGCGCTTTCGAGGGTTGATGGGGCATTCAAAGCGGTTATTCCGACGCTGCCTTTCGACTACAGGTTTGTCGACCAGGAGTATGGACAGAAGTTCGCGGAGGAAGAGCGGGTTGGGATATTGGCTAAGTTGTTTGCCGTGCTGGCTATTTTTATCTCCTGTCTGGGGTTATTTGGTCTTGCTTCGTATGTAGCTGAACAGCGGAGGCGGGAGATCGGTGTGCGGAAGGTGTTGGGGGCGTCGGTATTTAGTGTGTGGCGTCTTTTGTCTATGGAGTTTGTTTTATTGGTGCTGCTGTCCTGTCTGATCGCGGCGCCGCTGGCCTATAGCTTTCTGCAGCATTGGCTGCAGAAATATGCTTACCGGATCGAGATCTCGTGGTGGTTTTTCGGGGTTTCTTTTGCGGGGACGGTTGGGATCACTTTGTTGACGGTGAGTTGGCAGGCGGTAAGGGCCGGGCGGGCGAATCCGGTGGATAGTTTGAGAGCGGAGTAGGGACTTTTCAGGGGGAGACAGTTATCCGCGGGAGCAGCCGGCGGGCGTAGGCTGCGGCTAGTGGTGAGAGTAGGAGAATAGTAAGGGCGGAAGTGCTCTGAAAAAATTCTTTTGAACAATAATGTATTTGGTATTTTTGTGTGCTTTCCTTTCTTATATTTTGTTTTGTGAAGATAGACCGGTAATGAGTGCCTGTTGTTCGTCCACAATTTAGATGGTCAGCAATAGGATATAATTAAAAATTTTCAAAAACGATGTAACTCTACTTTGTCAGATTAAGAGTGGAGTAAATCGGCAGTATTATAATCTCAGTCTTTGTCATTTGATTTTGGATCCGTATAATTCCTGGTGACGTTTTTATATCTTTTTCACAAGGTTGACCTGGATGCTATCTTTGCCGATTTTTCCGTTGATAGATAGGGAACTGCCGATGCCATCCTTCTTGATCTCCCCGGTCAGCGTATCATGCACATCCACGGGATAATGCCACATAACGGCTATTTTTTTGTTCCCATCGCTCAAATGGTAGATTCCGTACCATCGCCGGTCCGGGCTGTTGAACTCAAAGATACATTCGTTCCCCAGGTCAAAGTAAACTCGGGTGAGCAGGGCGTCGGTACAAGGCTGCGTTTGCCCGTCATGGTGATCGAACAGCAAATGGCTTACTTGATACTTACCGATCAGCCGGGGTTTCGGATGGAGCGAGTCATAACGCCAAATCAGGAAGAGGGGAATAAGCAAGACAGATAGCCGCATCAGGTTCTTTACAAGAGGCTTTAACGGAGCGGCTGAAACAGATGAGGGGTCTCTGATAAAAAATGCATATAATCTCTGACGCTCGGCGAAAAGTAAGTACAAGAGTTGGGCGAGCAGTTCTATGGCGTGACTGGTTTCGGCCCTTTCCACGTCGAAAAAATAATTCACTGCAACGATGGTAATCATGACTGGGATGAGGATAAAAATACCCATCAGCCTGGTGCGCCTAAACAAGATCAGTATGGACCCGAGTACCTGGACAAAACCGACAAAGTACAGCATGCCGGTCGAATAATGCCCAAAATAAGCCCAGGTAAGGTCTTCTCCGCTCAGGCTGCTAAACGGAAAGTCTAGGGCGCCCAAACGAACAAAAAAAAGCAACCCGAAAACCCCCTGCATTCCCAGCATAGTCAGGTCTATTGCAATTGTGTACCTGATAATTCCCTGCAAGAAGGCAAGTAGCCGGGGATCATCCTGGTCACTCCGTTTTATAAACGCCCAATAGATGCCATAAACCAAACCGGTCAGCAACAGGCAGGCCGTGATCACCCAAAGGCCCGGCATGGGCAACCACTCCGACAAAAACCTATGCCCGATCCTCATAAGGCAAAAAGCGCAGGAGATACCAGCCATGATACACGTCAACAGCTTATAAGAAGTAGAAAGTTTTTTCATCTGCCGAATCGTTTTACGCGTAGATTCAGAATGAAACAATTTCCATAGGACCTGCACATTTTATCTTGCCATCAATCCAGGAATGGCGATTATTTATCAAATTGCAGCATGTGAACAATCCTGGCCAGTAAATAACACAAAAACATCGGAGAAGTCACCCCAAAATGTTCTGAACAACCTACCTCTAATCTATCACATTGAAAGTAGGTAATAAAAATCCGCTGAAAGTGTTGTAGAGGAAGGATTTCGCGTAAATTGCGTTCGAGCAAAAAAATAGCCCCTGCTCGTGGAAAAAGTTGGGGCTATTTAAAAAAACAAAAAGTAAATCATGAGTCGAAGGTACAGGATGTTTCGCTCATAAGTAATCGGTTCAGTTCTTTTTTTAAGGGGTATGACGAGCATTTTCGATCTTCCACAAGGACCGTTGCGGGTACAGCTCAATGGTATGGCAGGGGATTGATGACCACCCGGAGGCGCAATTGCCAGTCGATGGCAATGGAGTTGGGAGCGGTCAATGATCAGCAGTTGCATCATATGCTGACTCAGGCAAAATGGGATGCAGGTCAATTGATGGACAGAGTAACGGCAGATTTTGAACAATTGATTGAAGATCACGGTTTATCAGGTGACCTTGCCCTGCTCATGGATGAGAGTAGTTTTCCGAAGAAAGGCAAACACTCCGCCGGAGTAAGCCGGCAGTATTGCGGACAAAGAGGGAAAGTGAATAATTGTCAGGTGGGAGTGTTTGGGGCCTTGAGTGCAGGTTCAATAGTAAACCTGGTGCAGGCAAAATTATACCAACCGGGAAAGGCTGTTAGTAAAATAGATTATGCCCAGGCTATCATCAAGCATGTAACGGAGGATTTGAAAAAAGCTGGTCAGTGGGTCTGCTTTGATGCCTTTTATGGCCAGGATACCGCGCTGTTAGCTAGTCTGGTAAAGGCTAGGATGGAATTTGTGGCAGATGTTCCTGACAGGCACCGGAAATGGTTAAAACCCTTTCAAATGCGGGTGCCCAAGAGGGCTGGCAACCGGGGAAGGCAACCCATCCATGCCCGGCCAACGGAGCCGTCTGTTTCCCTTCGAGAGTATGTCCGGTCATTGGGAAGAAAGGATTGGCGAACAATCGTAGTCCGTCACCAGAGCAGGGGTAAGCTGAAAGCAAAGTTTCACCGAAAGGATGTTTATCTATTGAATCCTCTGACCGGCAAAAGAATGAAATTGATCCTGCTGATCGGGAAAGACCCAGATGGAACGATCAAATATAGTCTCTGCAAAGCACCCAAATATGTACGTACCCGGACGCTGGCTTACAGACAGTGTAAACGATACTTTGTCGAACAGTCTTTCCGCGAAGGTAAAATGGGGCTTGGCTTAAATGAGTACCAAACCCGAAGTGAACTAGGCTGGGTGCGCCACATGGCCTTGTGTATGCTGACACAGCTTTTTATCAATACGGAGAAGTTACGGCATAAAACCCGCAACCGACTGAAATTATCCGCAGGTGACATTCTGAGACTCATTCAATGCAAAACTGTATTCTATGAGAACGACATTGATAAATTATTCCGGATGATCCTGCGTAAACAGCCGTTCCGGCAGCGTTCCCTTGAAAACTTATTCAATTTACGAATCTGACAAAGTAGAGGTAATTATGGAAGAGAAAGGAAATGTTCTTTTTTATGAAGCCGGGCCCGGCAGTACGCGGATCGAGGTAAAGTTAGAAAGCGATACTGTATGGCTTAATCTTAATCAAATGGCTGATCTCTTTAACAGGGATAAGACAGTTATATCCAGACATTTGTCTAATGTATTCAAAGAGAATGAGTTAGAGAGAAGTTCAGTTGTTGCAAAAAATGCAACAACTGCTGCCGATGGTAAAATATATCAGGTCGAATATTTCAATCTTGATGTGATTATATCTGTGGGCTATCGCGTCAAATCTCAGAGGGGTACACAATTCCGCATATGGGCGAACAGAATCCTGAAGGATTATCTTACAAAGGGTTACGCTATTGATCAAAAAAGAATTCGTGAGCAGTCCCGCCAACTGGACGAATTGAAACAAACAGTAAAACTGCTCGGAAATGTGATCGATAACAAAACACTTAATTCAGAAGAAGCTACAGGATTGTTAAGAGTAGTCACTGATTATGCCTACGCACTGGATGTCTTAGATCGGTATGATCATCAAATGCTGGAAATAGAAGCGACTACTGCAAAAGAGCTTTTTCAGATTACCTATCCGGCAGCGATGTCGGCAATAAGGGAATTACGAGACAAGTTTGGCGGTAGCAGTCTTTTTGGCAATGAGAAGGACGAATCTTTTCGGGGATCGCTGGCTGCGATCTATCAAACCTATGGCGGACAAGACCTCTACCCCAGTATTGAGGAAAAGGCAGCTAACCTGATATATTTTGTCATTAAGAACCATTCATTCTCTGATGGTAATAAAAGGATTGCAGCGTTCCTGTTCGTATGGTTTCTGGAAAAAAATGCAATTCTGTATAGATCGGATTCCTCCAAAAGGATTGCTGACAATGCGCTGGTGGCGCTGACGCTGATGATCGCGGAAAGCAAGCCAGACGAAAAGGAAATGATGATAAAAGTTGTTGTAAATCTTATTAATCTCAAGAATTAAATTGGCGGCGCGGCGCTTTGGCGGCGTAGCGGAGGCAAGAGAGGTTGGTTTTTGATGATTTGCCGTACCTTTAGGGGATGGTTAAAGATCATCTTCGGGAGCCGTTCGAACTCGTGTTGAGGGAATCGATGGATGAGTGTCCGCGGGGGGAACATATGCACTCTTTCTTCGAGCTGGTTTACATCGTGGAGGGCAGGGGCCGGCAGAGCATCAATGAGAGTGAGTTCGGCTATGAGCCCGGCGATCTTTTCCTGGTGGCGCCGAATGATAGGCATATCTTCCGGATTGGGGAGACGTCGCGGTTCTTCTTCATCCGATTTAATCAGCTGTATCTGCGGGCTTCAAAGAAGGATGACCGGCTGGCGCAACGGCTGGAGCTGATATTGAACAATTCCGGACAGGAACCCGGATGTATCCTGAAGAATGACGACGACCGGCGATCGGTGGGACAGCTGATGGATATCCTGATCCGGGAACATCAGAATAGCGATGTCTTTCACAAAGAGCTCGTCGGACAACTGGTCGATACTCTGCTGACCATTGTCGCCCGAAACATCACTCAGCCTTTTCCGGTAGTCGTTGACGAGACAAGCGAAAGACGGTCAATCGACATACTCGAATATATCCAGGCCAATATTTCCAGTCCCGACAAGCTGCGGGTGGAAGCGATAGGCGCCCATTTTGGTCTTTCGAAGAACTACCTGGGACGTTATTTCAAAAAACAGACCAACGAGACGCTGCAGGAGTATATCCTGAAATACAAGCTACGGCTGGTGGAGAACCGGCTTTTGCATAGCGATATGCGTGTATCGGAGATCGCCGATGAGTTTGGCTTTACGGATAAGAGCCATCTTAGCCGGATCTTTAAACGTTATCGTGGGGTGGGTCCTGCGGAGTTCAGGCGCTCGGGAAAGGAGCGGCTGGTTTTGTAAGGGGAAAAGCTAAGGGGGAGACGCCATTATGTATACCAGGCAGGAAATATCAAAACAAAAGCAGATCTTCTGGACGGCATTTGGCAGGTATATGAAGCCCATACTCTCCGCGGATGGGGAGGAGATCAGCTGGATAAACTATAAGACGGGGAACAGGCATATTAGTTTTAAGATGGATGTGGATAGCAGGAGGGCCGTGGTGTCGATAGTTATCGACCATCCTGATGCTGTATTGCGGGAGATCTATTATGAGCGTTGGTTGCAGCTGAAGGGTATTTTTTATGAGGCCCTGGGGGAGGGGGACTGGATTTGGAGGCCTAATGACAGTGACGAACATGGAAGAGCTATTAGTCGTATTTATAAGGAGCTGGGTGGGGTTAATATTTTCCGGAATGAGGACTGGCCGGCGATCATTTCTTTTTTGAAGCCGCGGATCATTGGGCTGGATGCGTTTTGGGGAATGGTTAGGTATCAGTTCTCAACTCTATGATACCCATAGGGAGGGGATCGGACCTGATGTCAGTTGGCGTGGTGTAGGGAGTTGCTCACGTTTGTGATCAGGGCGACTGCCTTTTTAAGTGAGTCGAGTTGGGCCTGCTTTTCCTGCAGAAGTTTTTCGTTGTGGGCATATCCTTTGATGAGGTAGTCTTTTAATATCTGATTAGCCCAAATCCGAAAAGCTGTTCCGCGTCGGGAGTTGACCCTATAACCAACAGACAGGATCAGATCGAGATTGTAGAACCTGACTTTTCTTTTGACTTTTCTCTTACCTTCTTGCTGCTCGGTGGTAAATATGGTTGTCGTCGCTGTTTCGGCAAGCTCTTGATCGGCATAGATATTCTGGATATGATCATTGACCGTGTTGACGTCTTTTTCAAAAAGTTCAGCGATCAGCTTTTGGGAAAGCCAGAGAGTTTCTCCTTGTAGTTGTACATCGATCTGTGTGTGACCGTCCTCTTTAGTATAAATGATTATTTCTCCGGTACTACTTGTCATATGGTGGTATTGATAGTCGAACTTACCGGTTTTTTCGGTAAGTTCTAAGTTATTGACATTCAATTATATTTTAATTGGATCAATCCAATATTCCGGTTTGTCCGGTAAGTTCGGCGGGCTAGTAAAAAAGCAAGAATATCCGGCGTATCGGGGGCGCCGGTACAACAAAAATAGAAAGATGAATTGAAGATCATTGAAAAATCCTGGGATTAAATCTGTATGGGATAGCCGATAGGGTTTACTATGAGTAGTTTGGCATGGAGATGGGCATTTATTGAATCTTTTTGTAGATTGGAGGATGAGATGTTTACTACTTCTTGTCGCCCTGGTGATGGTCGGGCAGGGGGACGCGCAGGTTGGGAGTGCGGCCGTGAAGGGAGGGTTCGGGGCTATGGCTGTGGCGAAGATGCCGGTTATAAGAGCTGGTTCGGGGAAAGTGTCGATCAGGGATGGGGATTTTTTTGACCGGGACGCGTGGAACCTATCGCCGGGCGCGAGGCCGGATGTATATACTGCGGACAGGACGAGGAAGACGAAGTGGGTGACGTTCTATACGGATATGGACTCGATCCGCGTGAAAGTGAAGCCGGGGGGCTGGTATGATTTTGTGATACTGTGGAATGGGAAGGACTCTTGTTTTACGAGGATTGTGAGCGCGATACCGCCGGGGGGTATGGATCGGGACGGGGTAGGGGGGAATGGGGCGGGGAAGGGGAAGACGGATACGATCCCGTATAAGCTCACAGAATACAATTCGATTGCTGCGCAGGCTGTGATCAACGACTCGGACTCGGCCCATGATATGGACGGCCGTTTTGGGTGGGATCTGTTCGAGGAATCCGGTGGGCTTTGAGCTCAACTACCTGGGGAATGATTTGTTGAAACGTTTTAATATTGTACTGGATTTTCAGCACGATTATATTTACCTGAAGCCGAACCGGCTGATGGGAACACCGTACAGGGCAAACTCTTAAATCTACTTATATGACAACCAACGCGCAGCAGGGTTACACTATTTTCTTTGATAAGGATATCGACACGGTCGTTATGGTATGGAAGGGATATTCGACCAGCGAGGAGTTTCGGGAGGGGACGGAGCTGATGTTGAACGAACTGATCAATAGCGGTACTTCGAAGGTGTTGGGGGATGTCAGGGAGATGGTGCTGATCGGGATGGAGGATCAGCGGTGGCTGGAGACGAAATTTCTGCCGAGGGCGATAAAGTTTGGGTTTAAGCAGATCGCGATCGTTACGCCGAACTCCTATTTTAATAAGGTGGCGATCGAGAGTGTATCGTATAAGGTTGATAAGGAGAAGATATCGATACAATTTTTTGATACCCGGGAGGATGCGGTTAAGTGGTTGACGGCTTAGGAATGATTTTCGTGGCTTGGCAATTAATTTTTTATCTTTGTTGAAGATGAACTCTCAAAATGCACCGATATTTCTGCGCTTTGGGGGCGCCGCCAAAGACACCACCCAGATGTCAAGGGAGGAATTGGAAGGCGTTGCTGTATCAATCCGGCGTAGAGCTAAGGAAAAGGCATTTTTTATGGGTCAACCAATTATATTCGGCAGAGACGGAAAGATATTTGAAGAATGGCCGGATGGGAGAATAGTCGAGCATAAACAAGCATAATATTTATGCCTACTATTTATGTGATAGCTGGTCCTAATGGTATTGGAAAGACCACCTCCTCTTATGATGTTCTCCCGGCAGGTGTCCCCATTATAAATTCTGATGAAATTGCAAAAGAGGCTCGTAGGCTGGGGTTAATAACGTCAAACACTCAGGAATACAGCAATCAGGAAGCGATGCGTCTGGTAGAGGAACAGATCACAAAGCGAAATACTTTTGCTATTGAGACTAATCTGGCCGATCTGGAAACATGGAAATTCCTGATCAAGGTACAGCAACTGGGATACGAGTTGCATATAAAGTATTATTCAACGAGCCAATTGCGACTCCTAAACGACCGAATAGCGGTCAGAGCGAGACTGGGAGATCACTTTGTACGTCCGGATATCGTCGAGCAACGATATATTAGCGGACTTAAATTATTAGATCATTATTTTGACATCCCCGATCTCTTGGAATTGTTCGATAACACCGATTCGATGGTATTGGTAGGAGAGTTTCGACGAGGAAGTACCGTATTACTCGCCGACCCTGTACCTGAATGGGTAATCAATCACTTGGGCGCTCATTTGAATCCTAAGCCAGAGCAAAGGCCTTCTCTTAAGGACCTAAATGACATAGACGCCGTCCGGAATGCATACCGCTCGGCAAAGAAATAGAAGTTTTCCCTTTTAAAAACTCCGGTCGTCGGCGGAGGGGCCGTAGATGGAGGGGACGGGGATATTGTTCAATCGCATGTAGACGGTGAGCTGGCCGCGGTGGTGGACCCAGTGGTTGATGGTGGAGCCGATGGTCTCGAGCTTTGGGGAGCTCATGAGGACCTGGTCGCCGTGTTTAAGCTCGAAGGGTAGGGAGAGCTGTTCGGCGGTGATATTGGTGAGGGCATTGGAGGCCGCGGACAGGTTGGCCTCGTAGTAGGAGAGGAGCGCCTCGGGGGTGCTCAGCTGAAAACGTCGGTAGGTGGCGAAATTGATGACAGAATCTTCTATCGTCTTGGCGATCCATAGGGGTATCTCGGCGACGAGGAGGGTGAGATAGCCCATTTCCATTGATTTTTCGTGGGGTTTGAAGCTGTATACGTCAGCGGGTATCCGCTGGATGCATTTTCTGCTTGCTATCGACTCGGCTTGCAGTTCGTTCAGGAAGTATTGACAAAGCATTTTTCCATCCATAAGAGAGGGTTTACCGAACTGCCGAAAATTTCGTGCCGGTTTGTCGTTGCCGGGACGGAAAGTTGAGAAAAAGGTGGGATGAGTTATGAAAGGAGGGAAGGGGTGGTGTTGTCGGGTTTGTGGGTGGATGATGAAAAACGATATTTCGATGGCTAAAGAAGTAAGAATAATGATGAGTTTCCCCTCATTTTATGAGAATGCCCCCTCCGCGGCAGGCTTGTCGGGAGTGTATTTTTACCCTGAAACTCAGAACGATAGCTTGCATGAAATTAGCCGGGTACTTTTTTATACTGTTTTTTTCCGCCGGGTGGGCCGTCGGGTACCCGGTGATCATCGATAACCAGATGAATCTGGGATTTCTTTTCCGCGCCACTGCGATCAGTGGAGACTCCTCGACCTACAGGATAGCGGTGGGGCACGCGAATACCGACCTTAAATACCGCTGGCGGGCGGACAACAGCAGCTATTATATTTTGGACTTTGATCCCGGCAGCGGTGGGCTGCTGCGGCGGATGACGCACCGGGGTTATTCCGACAGTTCGTGCCGGGCGCGGGGTCAGGCCTGGGGTATCTATGGCTATACCGTGCTGTATCGGGAGACGAAGGACCGCCGCTACCTGGAGCAGGCGATAAAGGCTGTCGGCTATTTTTTATGCAGGACCGACTCTATCCCCGACCCTATTCCCTACTGGGATTTTCAGGACCCGGAGATCCCGAATGCGCCGCGCGATGCATCGGCTGCGGCTGTTGCTGCGTCGGGGATGATCGGGCTGAGCCGGTATGCAGGGTGCCGTTATCTGGAAAAGGCGAGGCGGCTGGTGAAGGAGCTTGGTTCGGCGGAGTTATCTCGCGGGGGATGAGGGGTCGTGAAGTTCGGGGGGAGGAGGCGGCATGTGGGAGGATCGGTGAAATTTTTTAAAAGAGTGTTTAACCAAAATCAAAACTTGCCAAAATGAGAATTTGCTTTTTGCTCGTGATGCTTGGGTTGCTGGCCGGGGTCCGGCCGGTGCAGGCGCAGGAAGTGCGCTCCGGTAAAGGGAAGGCCGGGGATGTCCGAACGGTTACGGGAGTTGTCCGTGACTCGGCTACGGGTAACCCGATACCCGGCGCCAGTGTGCGGGTCAAAGGGGCCGCCAGGGGGGTCGCGGCGGATGACCATGGGAATTTTGTTATCAGCGTTCCGGTGAACCTGCACAGTCTGGTGATCAGCGCCACGGGGTATGGTGCTGTGGAGGTGAGGGCTGGTAATGGAAATGTGGCTGTAGCGCTCGGCAGGGCCGGCGGGCAGCTGGGTGATGTTGTCGTTGTGGGATACGGCACGCAGAAACGTGCTACGCTGACGGGGGCCGTCGCGACGGTGAGCGCGAAGGTTTTCCAGGACAGGGGGCCGCTGCCGAACCCGCTGGCGGCATTGCAGGGTCAGGCGCCGGGCGTCATCGTCACGCGCAGTTCGGGTCAGCCGGGAAAGGAGAACTGGAATTTCCGGATCCGGGGTATCACGTCGACGAATAGCGCTTCGCCGTTGATCATTCTGGATGGGGTCGCGCTCTCCGACAATTCGGAATTGAATACCATCAACCCTTCGGATATCGACAATATATCCTTTCTGAAGGATGCCTCCGCCGCCATCTATGGCGCCAGAGCTGCTTATGGGGTCGTGCTGGTCACGACAAAGCGGGCGAGGTCGGGTAAGCCGGTGATCGAGTATGACGCCAGCGTCTCGCGTAAGTTCACGGCGCTGATGCCGCATCTGCTGAGCATCCGGCAGTGGGGCCAGGGGCTGATGCAGGCGCAGATCAACGACAACTACGGCGTTACGCCGCCGCCTACCAGCCTTTGGTATGAAGAGGGTGTGTTCGCGGCCAATCCGCCGGATTCGGGGTGGATCGATCTCACGGCGCTGCCGGGCTGGACCGGATCGGCGTCGGTAGGCCTTCTATATAACGGTCTGCAGGTGCCGACCTTCGGAGATGTAAAGGACCTCACCTATTTCAATACCAATATGCAGAAGATCCTTTGGGGGAATGCGACGTCGACGATGCACGACCTTAGCTTTTCGGGGCGGAGTGACCGGAGCGGATACCGGGTATCGCTAGGTTATCTCAATGACGGGAGTCAGCTGCGTTGGGGAACCAATGGCAGCCAGCGGTATAATGTCCGGCTCAACCACGACTACAGCTTCTCGAAGGCGGTCCGTCTGGAGACGAGTCTGTCGCTGGAGCGGAATGATATTCAACAACCGAGCCTGATGGGTTTCACAGGCTATAGTTCGCTGAGCAACTATGGTCAGCCCGGGCAGCCTGCGCTGACAAAGAGCGGGCAGCCGTATGAGTGGGGGACCGTACCGAGCGCGCCGGGTATGTTGAAGTATGGTGGTGACATGCGCACCTACGATTCCAGGATCAACGCCATTTCCAATCTTATCTATACTATCGTTCCGCATCTGACATTTACGGGTACGGCGGGTTATAACACGTTGTTCGAAGAGATCAACAACCAGCAGAAGCAGGTAAATTTCTTTAGCTATAACGACAAGCTAACGTTGAACCCCATGCCGAAGGCTGGTACGCTTGGCAGCGGCGGCGCCTATTATTCAAAGACGCTCAACAGGGACACCTATTATAACCTGACGGGTCGTCTTCAGTACCAGAACGTTTTTGCGAACGACCATGAGGTCAGTGTCATGGTGGGCTCATCGTATGAGAGGGACGAGGTCAATAACTGGAACACGTATACCTACAGTCTTGCGAACGATAATACGCCTTCTCTGAATCTTGGGGTCAACGGTACAACTGCAGGCTTCGTCACCAATGGCCAGACGCAGAACCACTATGCCCTTGGATCATGGTTCGGAAGGGTTACCTATAGCTACAAGAACAAATACCTTGTCGAGGGGCTTGGGCGCTATGACGGCTCGTCGAAGTTTGCGGCTGCCGACCGGTGGAAGCCTTTTTATGGCGCTTCTGTGGGCTGGCGTATCTCGGAAGAGGGTTTTATGCAGAAGCAGACGATTGTCAATGACCTGAAACTGCGGGCCTCATACGGCGAGACCGGCAACCAGGGCGGTATCGGCCTGTACGATTATATCCAGCTGCTGAATGCCAGTACGAACCAGGCGCTGCTGGGCGGGTCGCCGGTCGTCGCGGTTAGTACGACGGGGACGCTGGTATCCTTAAACCGTACCTGGGAAACGGTACGGAATAAAGATCTGGGTGTTGATGTTTCGGTCCTGAGAGGCAGGCTCAGCGGCACGTTCGACTATTTCTGGAAACAGAATACCAATATGCTGCTGGGGCAGACCTATCCGGCCGTCCTTGGCGCCAGCGCCCCGGCCGCCAATATCGGCGATCTGAAGACCTGGGGCTGGGAGGGTATACTTACCTGGCGGGACCAGATAGGGCAGGACTTCCATTATTCGGTCTCGGTCAATATGACGAACAACCAGGACAAATTGGTGCATTATGGCGGCGCCAGTGTACTCGCGTCCGGGTTTAATAATACGGTAGAAGGATACCCGGTAGGTTCGTATTTTGGTCTGAAGTATGGCGGGCGGATCCAGAATCAAAAACAACTCGATGCTTACAATGCCGCCTATGCGCCTTCGGGCAGCACGAACAATGTCGGGCTGCCGATACCAGTGCCTTTGGCCAATCCGGCGGGCCAGCTCAGCGGGCTGCGCCCGGGCGACAACATGTACAAGGATGTCAACGGCGACGGAAAATTGAGCGTCGGCACCAGCACCGGGAACCCTGGCGATCTTGTCTATCTGGGCCGGGACGATCCGAATTATGTATATGGCTTTAGTCTGGGTGCGCAGTGGAAGGGATTCGATCTTCTCGCGATGTTCCAGGGTGTTATGAAGCGGACGATCTGGCGGACCGGCAGCAATGCCAACTGGACTGTACCGTATGGCACGGTGTACCAGTCGCAGAGCGATGCGTGGTGGGGAAAAATATGGAGTCCGGAGAATCCGGGTGCGCATTTCCCGAACCTGCACTCCAACGGAGGAGCGGGCAGCATCAATGCGTATAACTATCAGGCCTCTTCCTGGTCGATGCAGGACGGAGCGTACCTGCGACTTAAAAACCTCGTACTGGGCTACAGTCTGCCTCAAGGCCTCCTCGCGAAATGGAAAAGCATTACGAGACTGCGGTTCTATGTATCCGGCGGTGATCTTTGGGAGGTGACGCATATACACGATGGATGGGATCCCGAGGTCACGAGGACGGTGGCGGGCAGCGAGCGGTATCCCTTCTACCGTTATCTGACAGTCGGCGCTAATGTTACCTTCTAAAATTATCAACCGAAAGCTAATGAAACGCGTATATATTCTTTCCTTTTTGTCGCTGTTGCTCTTCAGCTGCAAGAAAGCGCTGGACCTGAACCCTTTGGATCAGCTGTCCGACGCCACCTATTTTCAGTCGCCCGGCGACTTCAGGCTTTTCGCCAACCAATACTACGGATGGCTCAAGAATTTTACCACGTTGCCGGGTATCCTGGATAACCCGCATTCCGATGGCAGGTCCGATCTTTTTGGCGGCGGGGGCTCTTTTGGAGCGGGGACAAATACGGTGCCTGCGACCGAGAGCAACCAGGGTAACGCGGGTAACTGGGTTGTCGACTACCAACGGATCTACGCTACCAATTACCTGTTGAGCAAGGCGGCGAAATATAAGGCTCCGGCGGATATCGTCCAGTTCGTCGCTGAAGCGCATTTTTTCCGTGCCTATGCCTATTTTGATCTTCTCCAGCAATACGGCGGCGTGCCGATCGTGAAGACCCTGCTGACCCCCGACAGCGCGCAGCTGTATGGTCCCAGGAGCACGAGGGATTCGGTAGCCGACTTTATCATCGCCGATCTGCAGGCGGCGATCCCCGGGCTGCCGGTCTCCATTGCCACTTCCAGCGCCGACTACGGCCGTGCAAGCCAGATGGCGGCCCAGGCCTTTCTCAGCCGTGTAGCGCTGTATGAAGGAACCTGGCAGGAGTTCAGGGGCAATCCCACGCGGGCCAACCCGCTGCTGGATATCGCTGTCGCAGCAAGCGGAGCTGTCATCAACAGTAATCAATATGCGCTGTTCGGAACGGCTGCTTCCAATGCCCTGGGCGGCAACAGTACCGTGCTCGGGGATTCGGCGCAGAAATATATGTTCGTACTGGAGGATGTAAAGTCGAACCCTGCCGGGGTCACCAAGTCCGCCAACCACGAGTATATCCTCTCGACCCGGTATGATGCCACGCTTAAAACCACCAACCAGAATATTACCCATTCCCAGAATACGGGCATGAACAGAAAGATCGCGAACATGTTCCTCTGCAAGGATGGGTTGCCTATAGAAAAATCGCCTCTTTTTCAGGGGTATTCCACTTTCCTGTCTGAATACCAGAACAGGGACAATCGCATGCGCTACACGATGGTCGTACCCTATCAGTATTATTGGAAGGGCAATGCCAACTACCGTGTCGACTGGGCCGGGGGCGCCGGGGACATGAAGAGCGCGATCGGGCCTGTCATTCCTACCGGCTACGGCCACCAGAAGTGGGCGACCGAGCGCCAGTGTCCCGACAGAATGGAGTCCGAGGACTACCCTGTCATTCGCTATGCCGAGGTGCTGTTGAACTATGCCGAGGCTGTCTATGAGCGGAACGGGGCCATCAGCGACGCGGACCTCGACAAATCGCTGAACCTGGTGAGGCTGCGGGTCAACCTGGACAACGGCATGCCCAGGCTGAGCAATGCTTTTGCTGCTGCTAACGGTCTGGATATGCGTACGGAGATCAGGCGTGAACGGGCTATCGAGCTCTTTGACGAGGACTTCCGGTTTGACGATATCAAGCGCTGGCATAGTGCTGCGACGGATCTCGTTACGAATGTGGGGGGTACCGCTTATGAAAATGCGGCGGCTTTTGTGAGCCCGTGGCCGGTCGGGATCCTGTGGACGGGTACGCAGTATCAGAATGGGCCGAATGCGTATTCTGCGGGGTCCAAGCTGCCGAAAGACGCGAACGGTTGCATCATTACCGATCAAACGGCGAGGCAGTGGACAGAGAAGAATTATCTTTATCCCATTCCGGCGCAGCAGTTATCCTTGAATCCGCAGCTGGTTCAGAATCCGGGCTGGTCAAATTAAGAAGTTATGATATCATTATTATTAGTTGTTTGGGGGTTGATGGGGAATCCGGTCTCCGTTGCAATGGGGGCTTCCGCGGGGAAACCGGTGCAGCTGGTGTCGCCGGGGAAGGGGTACCGGGTGGAGATCGGCGAAGACGGTGAAGGGGGAGTCGGGTATCGTATGTGGGCGCGGGATTCGGTGGTCGTGGGGTGGTCGCCGCTGGGGTTGGATGGGGATGTGGTTGGGGGCGTGTCGGCGACCAAGCCGGTGCTGCGTTCAAGTCGTTTTTTATGGCCGCTGGGGGAGGACTCCGTGATCGACAATACCTATAATGAATTTGTGGTCTCGTTGAAGGGTGTGAAGACGCGGCTGGAGGTTCGTCTTTATGATGGAGCGCTTGCCTTCAGGTATCTCGCGAGCGGGAATATCCGTCGCGAGCTGACGGGTTTCAATCTGCCGGGACCGTATACGATCTATCAGTATAACCAGGAGTCCGTTTTTACGCCGACTGCGGTCGATACGATGCGCAAGACTTGTGATCTGCCGGCGACGCTGACGGATGGGCGCTACTATATCAGTATCGGGGAAGCGGATAATGAGGGGTATACCAAGGCTGAACTGGCGGCTGGCGGAGGGGGTTTACGGGTCGTCTATCCGCGGGATACGCTGGTGCGGGTTTCGGGGGCGACACCGTGGAGGACGATCGGCGTTGCGCGGTCGGCGGTGGGGCTACATGATTTTAGTCAGCTGTACCTGAAGCTGGTGCCCGGGGGTATCGTTCGGGGCCCCGTGCCGGGGAAGCTGATCCGTTCGGCGCTGACGACGCAGGCCGGGATGGATTGTATCGACTTTGCTGCTGCACATCATTTCAGCTATATACTTTATGACGCCGGGTGGTATGGCAGCGAATGGCGTGGTGCGTCCGATCCTCGTACGCCTATCGCCGCTATCGATATGCCGGCTGTTATCCGATATGGAAAGGAAAAGGGTATTGGCGTGCTACTTTATGTCAATTATATTGGCCTTAGGGCGCATCTGGACAGCCTGCTGCCGCTGTACAAGAGCTGGGGTGTAAGCGGGATGAAATTCGGGTTTGTCGACGGTCTTACGCAAGACGGTTTGAGCTGGCTGACGGAGGCCATACAGAAGGTGAACGACTATGGTTTTGTGCTCGATATACACGACAACTACAAGCCAACCGGTCTTAGCAGGAAGTGGCCGGCGCTGCTGACGCAGGAGGGGATACGCGGGGACGAGAACAGTCCGGACGCGTGGCATACGACGGTGTTGCCGTTCACGCGGCTACTGGCGGGACCGGCAGACTTTACGTTCTGCTATCCGAACCCGAAAAATACCTTCTCGAAAAACCTGAAGGTCAGCAAGGCGCAGCAGATGGCGCTGACGGTAGTGTACTTCAGTCCGCTGCAGTCTATTTTCTGGTACGGGAAGCCCAATGACTATACGGATGAGTCGGACATCGCCTTCTTTTCGCTGGTGCCCACGGTGTGGAGCGAGTCCCGGTATCTTTCGGGGGAGATCGGCCAATATATCAGTGTGGCGCGTCGTGCGGGGTCTGTGTGGTTCGTCGGCAATGCCGCGGGGCCATCCGGATGGGAGGGCAGCATTAAGCTGGACTTTCTTCAGCCGGGGCGTGTTTATTCGGCGACGGTTTTTGAGGACGACGGGAAAGGGGGGATTTCGAAGAGGACCGTTAAACTGAGAAAAGGAGATCGCTTTGATCTTCATATTGCCGCCGCCGGGGGGCAGGCAATGATCCTGCGGTGATGGCAATTTATCGTTATATTTAACCGGTATGCGAGAGCGATTGCGGATATCAGGCCTTTTGATTTGCCTTAGCTGGGCTGCGGGGCTTTTTGCGCAGCGTGCGCCGCGGATCCCGGTCGTCTTTCTCGATGTCCAGCACGGCCTCTCGAACAATACGGTGCGCTGTATTGCGAGGGATCACAATGGCTTTTTATGGTTTGGGACGCGTGACGGGCTCAACCGGTATGACGGTAATGCTTTTACGGTCTATCGCCATCAGTTCAAGGATTCCAATTCACTTATCTGTAACTATATTCTGACGCTTTGCGAAGACAAGGCGGGCAGGCTGTATATCGGGACCCGGCAGGGGTTGAGCATCTATGATCATCTGACGGGCCGGTTCTCTACGCTGAGCTGGATGTCGCCCGGCGACCATCGGGCCAGGCTGTTCGACGGTGTCATCAAGCAGGTCAGCTGTGATGCGCAGGGGGATATGCTTATCGGCACGGAGGACCTGGGGCTGTTCATTTTGCGGAAGGGCGCCGCTTTTGCTGTGCCCGTATACCTTGCGGACGGCTCACGGTATGGGGTCCATGCGATAAAAGTGGACGGGGGCCGGGTCTGGGTGCTGGTGCAGAAAAAGGGGCTCTGTCTGCTGGACGTAGCGGCCGGCAGGCTTACGCTGGTCAATACGCAGCTGCCGCTTGCGGGTTCGCTGGAGGTTATCGATGGGGTGCTTTGGACGGGGAGTGGGGATGCGCTTTACCGGTATGAGGCGTCCGCTAATGTCTTTGCCCGTGTTTGGGAATGTCCGGCCTGGGGGCATATGCCGGATGATATCTGGATGCTGCGGAAGGATGACCGGGGCGGTCTGCTGCTCGGCACGCTGAACGGCCGGGTGCTGAGATGGAGTATTGCGGCGGGGAAGATAGTACAGGAGCCACTGAATGACAGTGCGGAGGCGTTGGGGAACGGGACCGTTTACGACGTCTATTCCGGCGATGGGGGAAGTAAGTGGATCGCTACGGCGAAGGGCGGGGTTGGGGTGGTTGATCCGGAGCGGGAACGTTTTCATACGTTGCCCCGTCAGACCGGGGCGGGCGGTGCACCGGTGAATTTTGTCACTTCCTTTGCCGAAACTCCTGACAGCAATCTCTGGATCGGTACGGAAGGAAATGGTATCCTTGTTTATAACAGGAAGAAGGAAAGCTTTACCAATTTGGGTTCTCCGTACAGGAGGCAAGTTGAAGCCGGGAAGGTGATCAATATGTGTCTGGACTATACCGGTCATATCTGGACGGCTGGTCAGGCTGCGGGTATCGACAGGATCGATCCGGCGACGGGCCGCGTGGAGCATTATTACTGCAACCAGACGAGTTCCGGTCTGGAGAGCAACTGGGTGTGGATGATCTATGAGGACAGGAAGAAGGATATGTGGGCAACGACGTTGAGGCAGGTGAGCCTGATGGGGGCGCTTTACCGGTTTGACCGGACGGGCGATCGCTGGGTAGCCTTCGATACCAGTCTTTCGGATCTGTTCACGCTGTATGAGGACAGGGCCGGAACGCTATGGGGCGGAAGTCTGGGCCAGCTGGTGGCCATCGACAGGGCGGGCAGGCGTCACCGGCGCTACCCGGTGGATTTTCCCGTCCGGTGCATATACGAAGACGGGCATGGTCGTCTCTGGCTGGGTACGGAAGGCGGCGGGCTGCTGCTTTTCGATCGCAGCCTGGGCGTTATAATTTCGCGTTATACGACCGATGAAGGGCTTTGTAATAATTCGGTCAATTCGATCCTTGAGGATCGTAGCGGCGATCTGTGGGTTAGCACGGCCAACGGTCTTTCGAAGTTCGATGTGGCGAGGGCGCAGTTCCGCAACTATTTTGCTTCCGACGGACTGCAGAGCAATGAGTTCATATACAATGCCGCGCTGGAGCTGCGCTCGGGCGAGTTTGTGTTTGGCGGGATAAAGGGTTTTAATCTTTTCGATCCTATGACGATCCGGGAGACCGACCGTATGCCAAAGCTGCTGCTTACCGGTATAACGGTAAACGGTGTCTCCGTAGAAAAGGACCCTTCGGTGGTGTCGCGCTGGGGCGCCGATCAGGCTGAGGAGATCAGGGTCCCTTATGATAAGGCGTTCTTCTCGTTCGACTTCACCGCGCTCGAGTTCTCTGCGCCGAAGCAGATCGGCTATTCCTATTTCATGGATGGATGGGATCGTAAGTGGACGGATGCGGGCAACCAGCACAAGGCTGCGTATACGCATTTGAGCGAGGGTCACTATGTATTTCGTGTGAGGAGCACGAATGCGGAGGGGAAATGGGGTTCGCGGGAGGTCGCGCTCTCCGTGGTGGTGCTGCCGCCGTGGTTCAGGACGTGGTGGGCGTATACTATTTATTTGCTGGTCGCGGGACTGTTGTTGTGGGTCTATCGTCGATACAGGGTGCGGCAGGTGCGGCTGAAATATGAGATCGACATCGCGAGAATGAACGCGGAGAAGGAGCGGTCGGAGCACGAGAAGAAGCTGAGCTTCTTCACCAATATCTCGCATGAGTTCAGGACTCCGCTGACCCTGATCATCAATCCTGTAAAAGATCTGCTGGAGAAGGCTTGGGCTGAGTCGGGGGAGGAGCAGGCGGAGTTGAATATCATACATCGCAATGCCCGGCGGATGCTGAGCCTGGTCGACCAACTGCTGCTTTTCCGCAAGGCTGAGAGCGGCGTGGACCGGCTGAATCCGGCGCGTTTGAATCTGTGTGAGCTGAGCCGGGAGATATATCTGAGTTTTTTGCAGCAAGCGAAGGCAAAGAATATCCGGTATGAATTTTCTTGTGAGGACGAGGCGCTGGAGGTTGTTGCGGACAGGGAGAAGATAGAGATCGTGCTTTTCAATCTCGTCAGTAACGCGATGAAATATACGCCCGCTGATGGGGCGGTGAGTCTTGGCATTGCCGGGTATTCCGATCATATCGAGGTGCGGGTCGCGGATACGGGGCCGGGTATCTCTGCCGAGGCCGGGTCGCGGATATTCGAGCCGTTCTACCAGGCGGCGGGTACTGTGAAGCCGGGTTTTGGGATCGGGTTGTATCTGGCGCGACAGTTCGCTCTTGTGCACAAGGGGGATCTGACGTATACAAGTGCTGAAGGAGGGGGGACTGTCTTTACGCTCTCGCTGATGAGGGAGTTGGAGCATCCGGGTGTTGCGATGCCTGCGGACCCGGGAGGGTCGAGCGAGCTGTTCAGGGAGCTGGTGACCGATGAGGAACCGGTTGCCGTGCCGGAGCCAGGGACTGGAATACAGCCGCTGGTGGACGAAAAAACGTCGGTGCTGATCGTAGACGATGATCCGGCTATGCGGGCCTATATCGCCGGTATCTTTCGTGAGAAGATGACGATCTATGAGGCGGGGGATGGAAAGGAGGGGATCCGGCTGGCGCTCGCGCAGCTGCCTGATCTTATCATCAGTGATGTGAAGATGGAAGGTGCGACCGGTATCGATCTGTGCAGGATCGTGAAGGCGGAACCGGCCGCGAGTCATATTCCGGTGGTGCTGCTCACGGGCACTACGGGGCTCGAGCTGGCGGGGGTGGAAGGCGGGGCCGATCTTTATCTTAGCAAGCCCTTTGACCGCGGACTGCTGGAGGCGAAGGTGGCCAATCTTCTGCAGAGTCGCAACAACCTCCGGAAGGCGCTGTTCAATGAGATAACGCATAATGAGGCTCCGCGGAAGATCTCGGCTGCAGACAAGGAGTTCCTGGAGAGGTGTACGGCGCTTGTCGAAAAGCATATCGATGAAGAGGAGTTTGCCATCAAGGACCTGGCTTTGGAAATGGGGATCAGCCATTCTGCGCTATATAAGAAGATCAAGGCGCTCTCGGGGCATTCGCTGAATGCCTTTATCCGGCACGTGCGGTTGCGAAATGCTGCTATCCTTTGTATCAATACGCAATATAATGTCAATGAGATAGCGGTGCGGGTCGGCATTTTGGACCGGACGCATTTCAGGGAGCAGTTCCAGAAGGTTTATGGGATGACGGCGGCGGAATATATCCGGAAGTACAGGAAGCCGTTGACCTCCCAATATGTTGTGAGGAAGGAAAAATGATCAGTTTGCCCTCTTTTTATGAGAATTGGCCTCCTTCTTCCCGGTGGCGGGGGGCTTAGCTTTATGGAATGTATAATGCTTTGTTTTGTTGTGTCCTTTTGTTCTTGTGTCCGGGTTTGTGTCCCGGGCAGCGGCTGATCGTCTACCCGTCTACGGGAGCCCTTCCTGCCGGCGTTGATCTTTCCGTGAGGGCCAGGGTCGCTGGTGGGAGTTGGCGGGATGTGCCTGTGTATGGGGTCAGTGTTGCGGATGGCACTGATCCGGCCTATGTGCCGCGGCAGAGCTCGATGGCGTATTTTGATTTTACGGGGAGGGTAGAGGTGGAGGTCAGGTCGCGTCACGAGATCGGGGTTGCACGTGTCCGTCCGTTGTCGTATGGCATCCGGCCGGAGGTCAGCGGCAATGTGCTGAGGTTCTTTCTGGACAGGCCGCGAAATATCTCGGTCGAGGTGGACGGCAATGTATTTGACAATCTTCAGCTATTTGCGGGGGCGCCTCCGGCGGCGGAGCCGGACAGGGCCGACAGCAATACGATCTACTATGGTCCCGGTGTTCACAAGGTTGGGACGGTCAGGCTGACCAGCGGTAAGCAAGTCTATCTGGCGGGAGGGGCGGTGGTTGAGGGCCAGTTCCTGATCGATCACCAGGAGAATGTCCATATCGGCGGGCGGGGTATTCTTTTTCAGCCCCGGTCGGATAGCGGCTTGTTCCGGGGGCGCCATGACGCGCTGAAGATCGACTATTCGTCCAATGTCTCGATCGATGATATCATCGTTATCCCGAATACCTATACGGTTCTTATGGGGTGTAGCCGGGGGGTACAGGTCAGGGATATCAAGTCTTTTAGTGCGGGGGGCAACAATGATGGGATCGATGTTTTTTGTTGTGAGGATGTGTTGATCGATGGCGTCTTTATGCGGAATTCCGATGACTGTATTGCGATCTATGGACACCGGTGGGGCTATTATGGCAATACGCGGAATATCCGGGTCGTCAATTCGACGCTGTGGGCGGATATTGCGCATCCCGTGCTGGTAGGGACGCATGGCGATCCTGCGCATCCGGATACTTTGGAAGACCTGCGATTTTTTAATATTGACGTCCTGGATCATCATGAGAACCAGGTGGATTATCAGGGTTGTATAAGTATCGATGCCGGTGACAGCAATCTTGTCCGCCGGGTGAGGTGCGAGGATATCCGGGTCGAGGATTTTCGGAAGGGGCAGCTGGTGAATCTGCGGGTGATGTATAATAAGAAATATAATACTGCGCCGGGGAGGGGGATCGAGGATGTTTTATTTAAGGATGTTTCGTACAACGGGACTCATGCGGGGTTGTCGATCATTACCGGGTATGATGAGGGGCGGGGGATAAGGAATGTAGTATTTGAGAATTTGAGGATCAATGGGGTCCTGGTGTGGGATAGGATGCCGGGGAAGCCGGCGTGGTATAAGACTTCGGATCTGGCGGGTTTTTATGTGGGGGAGCATGTGGATGGGTTGAGGTTTGTTGTGACGGGGATGGGGGATCGTGGTGGTGCCGGGGTAGGGGACGGTGGTGGTCCGGAGGCAGGGGGTCGTGGTGGTCCGAGCCCGGGGGTCGGGGGATCGGCTGATTGGGGGGAGAAGCGGGCTTTTGTTCATCCGGGGATCTTGTTGTCCGCGGCGGATCTGGATCATATCCGTGCGGTTGCGGGGGATCACCGGATGCCGGAATATGGCTCGTTCGAACTGTTGCGGGATAATCCGCTGGCCAGCGCGGGGTACAAAATGAAGGGGCCTTTTGGGGTCATCTCGCGGGACGGGGATTACTCTTATACTAAGCCTTCTTTCGAAGCGGACTTTAGCGCTGCGTGGCTCAACACGCTGATGTGGGTGGCGACGGGGGACTCCGCACATGCGCGGCGGTCGCTGGGTATCCTAGAGGCTTATGCGGACAGCCTGAGGACGATACCGTCGACCAACGATGCGCCGCTGCTGGCGGGGCTGGAAGGCATGAAGATCGTCAACGTGATGGAGATCCTACGGTACACCTATAAGAATATCCCGGCAGCTACTACGGGGAAGATCAACCGGATGATCGTGTCGGTGTTTATGCCGGTGTGTAAAAAATTTTATGATACGCCCGCGTATACGAACGGGAATTGGGGACCGATCGTGACGAAGGCCTGGATGTCCGCGGCCATCTATTTTGATGATCGGGCTATGTATAAAAAGGCGGTTGACTTTTATTGTAATGCGGATGACAACGGTACGATCCGCAACTATATCAGCGGCGCTACGGGGCAGATACAGGAGAGCGGCCGGGACCAGGGGCATCCGCAGCTGGGACTTGGCGCAATGGCGACGGTCTGTCAGATTGCGTGGAATCAGGGGGATGATCTTTATTCCGCGCTCGACAACCGGCTGTTGCGGGGGTTTGAATATGTCGCCAAATACAATCTGGGGTTTGACGACGTTCCCTTTGCGACCTGGAAGGATGTTACCGGGAAGTATTGCGACTGGACTGTTATCTCGACGAAGAGCCGGGGACATTTTATTCCGGTTTACGAGATGGTGTATAATCATTATGTGCGGATGGAGGGGTTGGAGATGCCGTATACCGCCCGGGTGTTGGAGAAGTTGAGGCCCGAGGGGTATGATCGCGACCAGCCGGGGTTTGGGACGTTGTTGTATTATGGGACGGGTGGGACCGGAAAAATGAGGTAGCCAATGCGTATTTGGCCGTTGCACTGATCTTTTGAGCTTCTACCGAAAATGCGCAGCCAGTGAGTGCGGCGCCATACATGAATCTCTCTTAGACGCATCCTTCGAGGATATCTAAAATAAAGAACCTTGAGGGTTTATCTTGACATGCTTCGAATGGAATGTACCGATAATCATAAAGGGGTTAGGTGCAATATTGTGAAACTGCAAGGATGTTCCCAAATAGAAATGGATATCCTTTGTCTTTGCAAAGTCGTGGAAATATTTTTTTAAAACATCATTACATGCCTTTGCCTCCCGATCGGCTCCCTCATACTTTGCAATACAATTCCAATAGAGCTGCCCCAGTTCCCAGTCTTCTACCATAAGGGTAGCTTCTCTATCTGAATTATCAATAAATCGAAACGAGAATTTATATGGCAGTTTTCTTACAACTTTTGGCTTGTCCGTTTGCACCGTCTCAAATATATTCATTTGCTGAAGGGCCTGCAGTTTTTCCTTGTCCCATTCCCGATCGCAGGGTTCAACTAACATTTCTTTGATTTCCTTCGGCTTAAATACTGCCAAAGATGTGCCTATCGTTTTATCCTTAGCTTCAGCAATTAGTTCTGTTAGATTGGTATGTACTTTCTTGAGAGTGAATTTCCTACGTTCATCCCAACTTCCGCCATCTGGAGAGATATGTCCAACAATCTTAATTTCCGAATCGTGCGAGAAAGGGCGATAACTTTCTGGTCGAAAGTCGGATGTGTTTTTAACCAGGTCCATTTCTATCCAATCATATTTCTTGTACTGTTCATCATATGACTTCTTTCTAAATTGGACGGGATAGATTCTAATCCATGTACCATCTTCTAAAAAGCCGGCTGTGCATACCAGCTCTTCATATTTTCCTGAGATGGTCGGATAAGTTTTTACAGTTATTAGCACACGGGTTTTTGGCAAGCTAAATATGTTTTAATTCATACTCCCAGTTGGGTAATTTAACCACTGCCTCCGCCAGATGTTTTCTGTGACATTTGCATATATCAGCCTCGAAACAGGTAATTGCGACTCTTCGTTTCTGAGCAACCAGGTCGCGTATCTTTTGTTGGGTAGGAATTGTATTACTCAATGTTTCGGCTTTGTATTGGTCAAATAGCTCATCATAGTCAGCCTGGGTATTAAGCTCTTTCCGAAATGCTGACTGAATACCTACGTCGGGGAAATGAAGGTATTCTATTTCGAGCGCTTCACAGTACTTTTTTAAAGAGGTTTTGGAAAAGCCAAACTTTTGACTAATTGGATTATTTCGAACATCAATTAGTAGTTTTATATCGTGATTAAGCAACATATTCAGATATGCCTCAAGTGATATACCTTCGTAACCAATCGTATATAGGGCATACAAATGACCGAACGGAAAATGTGCATAAACTGCATTTAATTGTTCGTTAGTGAGCAACCGCTGTGCAGTTACACTTTTTATTGCGTAATACGGATAGTTAATATAAGTATACCGCATTAAGTCGTCTGCATTTAGTCTATTATACCGCACGAAAATTTGGTTAATTAGCATCCTATCGGCATCTTCGAGCATGGTAAGGTAGTCCTTTCCGTCTTTTTTAAAATATGAATTGTCATCTTCGCTTAAAAATTCCTTTTCAACCATTGTCTTAAGGTCGGCGCTAGCGGAAAAAGAATAACACCCATAGTGATAGGGAACAAATTCGTACTCTGGCGAAGATTGTCCGGCACAGGCCAAAAACAATAACTTTTGGAGATTGATTTTTTCCAATCTTCCGCCAAACACTTGTAATAAGGCTAATAGTATTTTTCTCCGATAAAACATGGTATAAAGATAGCCAAATGCAAGGATTTCAGGTTAACCATCATTTTGGGGTTAATGCAGAATATAATCAACTTAATTGTGCGAGGGTCCCATCTAAAAACGAAATGTCGCGGTCGCCGTCAGGGCGCGGGGGGCGATGGGGTTGATGCTGTACCGGTCGTGGCCGAGGTAGGCCAGCGTATTGGTGATATTGGAGAGCTTGAGCTGGAGGCTCAGCTTGTGGTAGGTATAGCCTGCGGAGAGGTCTGTCTGCCAGAAGCCGGGCAGGACGATCTGGCGGTTATACGCCGGTGTCTGGCCGACTGTGTTCTGGTTGCCGCCCCAGCGTTTGCCGGTGTAGAATGCCGAGGCGCCTAATTTGAGGCCGTGGAGGGGGCCGTCTGTGAACGTATAAAAAACGGTGGAGTTGACGGTGCTTTGGGGGTTGTTGTTCAGCTTTTCGCCTTCTACGGCGGAGCCTTTGCCGCCGGGGGAGTGGGTGTAGCGAGCGTTATTGAAGCCGTATCCGGCGATGAAGTAAACATTCTTCGAAAGGGTTCCCGAGATATCGATGTCGAAGCCGTCGCTGGTGGTCTGACCGGTCAGCTCTTTTATCGTGGAATTGGTATTGGGGGTTCCGTCGGCGAGGGTGACGGCCTGCTGGGCGAGGTTGCTGTTCTGTATCCGGTAGGCGCTGAAATTGGCCGAGATCTTTTTGTCGAAGAAGTAGTTCTTCCAGCCGAACTCATAGTCATTTATAAAGGAGGGTTTCAGCGGGTTGTTGTAGATATCGGTGCCGGTATTGACGGTAAAGCTATTGGCGAATCCGACATACAATGACATGTTTTCCGTCGGCTCATAGATGATGGCGCCTTTGGGTGAGAAGGCGTTGTTGTACGCGGTCTTCCCATAGGTGACGGTATTCTTTAGGTAGTTGTAGGTTGCGGGGGCTCTGTTCTCCAGGTAGGACCAGCGGATGCCGGCCAGCAGTTTGAGATGGGAGGTGATGGTGATCAGGTCCTGGGCGTAGTAGCCGGTATTCATGATCGGGGTGACGGTCTTCCCGGTGTCGAGTGCGTTGGGGATGTCGGTGCGTTGTTGGCGGAGGCCCATGTTGAGGATATTGATGGTGTCGTATGCCGTACCGATCGTGCCGTCGCTGCTGGTCAGGCGGAAGGCTTCGCTGCGGGTCTTGTCTGTGAAGTAGCTGGCGCCGATCAGCACCTGGTGGGTGAGGGTTCCGGTGGTGAATTTTCCGGTGAGGTCGGCCTGTACCGTCGAATTGGCTTCCCGGGTCCTGGTGCGGCTGAGGGCGCGTGCCCAGTTGCCGGTGCTGTCAATCGCATTGGGGAGGCCGGCGCCATAGGAGTCGATGTTGACGATCTGACCGCCTGCGATGAAATTGAGTTTCCAATTGTCGTTGAACTGGTGATTTATGATCACCGAACCGCCGGAGGTTTTTGAGTGATAGTAGGCCCAGCCCGTGTTGATGAAGCGGGACCTGGAATCGGGGATGACGGCATTTATATTGGCATTGAGGATGCCGATGCCTGCGTCGGGGGTGAAGTTAGCGTCGAGGTAGTCGCCCTGGAGGCGGATGGTTGTTTTCTTGCCGAGCTTATAGAGCAGCGAGGGGTTGATATATTTTCTGTTCGTGTGGACGATGTCGCGGTAGCTGTTGCTTTTTTCGTAGCTGCCGGTCACGCGGAAGGCGAGGTCTTTGGTTATCGGGCCGTAGAAGTCGACGACGGGTTTGTAGAGGCCGAAGCTGCCTGCGTTGATGCTGAGTTCGCCGCCCCAGTCGAATTGGGGTTTGCGGGTGACCATATTGATGAGGAGGCCGGCGGAGGAGTTGCCGTAGAGGAGGGCGGTGCTGCCTTTGAGGACTTCGATGGATTCGAGTGTGCTGGCTTCGGGGAAGCCGGCGGTGTTGACGAGGATGCCGTCTTTGTAGATGCCGCTGATATTGCCGGCGACGCCGATGGAGTAGCCTCGGGCGCTGAACGTTTCTGCGACGCCCTGGCGTTGTTGGGTGAGGGCGACTCCGCTGACGTTGCGGATGACGTCGCCGAGTCTTAATGCCTGCTGGTCGGAGAGGACGGTTCTGGTTACGATGCCGGTTTGTTGGGGGTTATCGAGGGGGGCGAGGCCTGCCTTGCTGAAGGAGGGGGTGCGTTTGCCGGCGGTGACGACGGCTTCGGCGAGCTCTTTGGCGGTGGTGTCGACATTGACGGTAGATGTGTCGGTGGGTGGGGAGGAGAATTGTTGGGTTCCTCTGTTCATGTTAGAAGTTTGGCCGAATGCAATGCCTGAGACGAATAATAATGCCGCGGTCAGTTGGTGTTTCATTTGTGATCTTTTAAGCGGGACAAAATTAGACTGGCGAAGGCGGGGGATGGCCCGCAAGCGGGAAACTCGGTTTACGAGATCGGTAAAAAGAGGGAATTTTCCTAACTTGGCCGGATGAACCCCAAAACCTACCTTTTCCTTTTTCTTTCGTTTGCGGTCCTTTTTTGCCGCGCCAATGACGGCGCCTTTAGGGTCAACGGGAATCAACTGATCCCAATGTATGAGACCGATATTACCGTTAAAAAAGAGATACTGACCATTCACCGCGTTGGCAAGATGCAGGCGCAGATAACGGTCTATTATGAGTTTTTCAATCCGAAACAGGATAAGACGATGGAGGTGGGTTTTGAGGCCTTCTCGCCGTATGGGGATGCGGACCGAAGGGTGAGTAAAAGCGGGCAGCCGTATATATCCCAATTTACGGTGAATCTGAATGGGGCTTCGACGCCCTGGCAGGTGACGCTCGTAAGGGATAAGAGTTATTACCGGGAGGGTAAGTACAGGACGATATCCGTTGCTGAGGCCAGTAAGGAAGCCGATGAAGAGGGGCCACCTGATTTCTTTTACGTTTATCATTTCCGCGCGATGTTCCGCAAGGGCGTGAATGTCCTCCAGCATACCTATATCGTGGACCTTTCCAGCTCGATCTCGGAGAAGTACAGTCTGCAGTATGTGCTGACGGCGGCGAAGCGATGGGCCAACCGCCAGATAGACGATTTTACGCTGCAGATCGATATGGGGGACTACCAGGACCTTTCGGTTGCTGAGACCTTTTTTCAGCATGGGTCGGAGTGGACGATGACGGGATTGGGAAAGCAGCTGGAGCTGGACGCGGAATATGGGGATAGGAAGGAACCGCGGGTGTCGCAGTTCTTTGTTCACAAAGGGATGCTGGTTTTTAAGAAAATGAATTTTAAACCTGCGGGTGAGCTTTATCTCAGCTCGGTGGGCGCCTACCATTATTATTCGCAGTCGGGGGATAAGCATCAGGGTGATGGGCCTTTTAAGTTCGACTATCGTATTGATGAGCTGCCGTTTGCGGTCGATGTGGATTTCCCCACGGGGGCTGTTGACGAATTGTCGAAGAAGATCATACGCAATCTGCCGTTTGCGCGGAGGGGGTACGTGTTCAAGTCGGCGGAGATACAGGCTTACTATGAGCGGCAGCCCTGGTATATCCGTGATCCGAACTACGTGCCTGTGGTGGGGGAGTTGACGCGTAGGGAGCAGGAGCTGTTGAAAGACTGAGTTTGCGCCGTTATACCACCGCGCGGACGAGGCTGCAGGTCCCTGGGGGCGGCAAGGAGATCGTGCTGGTGGTCCAATATCGGCGGGTGGCTTCTTCGGGGGTGAGCCAGTCGATGCGGGTGAAGCCGTATGATCTTAGTTCTTCTTCCAGCGCGGATGGCCGGAAGTAGGTGAGCCACGGTTCGCCGGCGGCGGCGACCCGCGCGGCGGACAAGAGGTGCGCCGGGCTCCAGCGTTTGGCCGAGGCCGTGAAGACGAACTCGCTGTCTTTGGGTAGGCGTCCGAGGGCCTGGAAGATGCGGGTGACCGTAGGACGGCGGAGATAGATGAGGACGCCGAGGCAGGAGACGAAAACGGGTTTTGTGGGGTCGAGGGGGCTATTGGCGAGGGTTGTGGTCAGGTCGTCGTTTTCGAGGTCTATCTTTAAGAAGGAGAGGTTTTTGGGGTGGGTAAGGCCTGCGTTTTTCAGGAGGTTTAACTTGTTGGCCTGGCTGGAGGGGTGGTCGGCTTCGATGATATGGAGGTTGTGGGCCCATGCCGGCTGGCGCCAGGCGAAGGTATCGATGCCGGCGCCGAGCAGCAGGTATTGACGGATGCCGCGCCAGTGGGCTTCATATAGGCAGTCTTCGGCATAGCGGCTTCGGAGGACGATGTGGGTCCGCATGGCGATGCTGCCGCGCCGGAAGAAGTCTTGTTTTCGATGGTTTAGATGTTCGATCGACTCCTTGCTCAGGAGTCGTAGTATGACCTCGTCGGTTAGTAGTTTGTCCCCTTTGTCGAATAACTGGTGTGCTGCGCGGAGGGCGGCGGCTCCGACGGCGGTGGTGCTGCCGGTCTGATTATTCATTGGTGGGCTGTTGGATGATCACGCATACGTCGGAGTCGTCCTTTAGCGCAAATTCCCTGAGTCCCCAGGGCTGGGTTTTGATGCATTTTGAGTTGGGGTGAAGGAGGCGCGGGTTTTTTTCGCTGACGGATTTGTACAGGGTCTCGATGTCGTCGGTGGAGATACGGATCTCGGGGCGGTCGAGCCTGGCGATTTCGGGTTCCTGTGAGAGGATGAGGGTGACCGTGTCGCGTTTGATCACATAGAAAGGAGGGTTGGGGTCGTGCCAGGCGACCTGGAAGCCGAGGGTATCGATGAAAAGTTCCAGTCCGTGGCGGATGTCTGAATAGAAGATCTTGGGGATGACCTGGAGGAGCTGCATATAGTGGTGTTGTTTTTCAAAGGTCAGGGTTATTGGTGGGATATTATTTTACAATTGTTAAGAAGTGGCGTGAAGGGGGAGGGACAGTGGAAGCTGTGGCGCGGATGGCTTGAGCGGTGGCCTGGTCAGGAAATGCTGCTGCGGATGCGGCTAAGGCTGACCGGGGTGATGCCGAGGTAGGAAGCGATGTATTGGAGGGGGACGCGCCGGATGACTTCGGGTTGGTCCCGGAGGAGGTTCTCGTAGCGTTGGCGGGGGGTGTCGCGGAGATAAGAAAAGAAATGGCGTTGAAAGACCGCCTGTTTGTCTGCGACGCTTTCGATGATGAGGGGATAGAGTTCGGGGTCCTGGCGTACGATCTGCATGTCGTCCTGGCTGAGCCAGCGGAGGGTGACGGGTTCGATGGTTTCGATGCTATAGGCGCTTGGGATGTTCTTTCGGAAGCTCTCGGAGGAGTAGACGACGTCGCCTTCGAAGGAGAACTGGAAGCTGATCTCTTTGCCGTCGTGGTTGAACCAGTAGCGGGCGCAGCCTTCGGCGATGACGTAGAGTTTGCGGGAGATCTCGCCTTCTTTTAGCAGCAGGGTGCGTGGGCCGGCGGTTTCGTGGTGCCAGAGGTGACGGTGTTTTTGCCAGGCGGTGTGACGGTCGATGGGGGTGGGCATGAGAGGATGAAGGTAGGGAAAAAGACCGACCGGGGGCAGGGTTGGAAAGAAGGACAGAAATGGATGTTGAACCGACGGGTTGATTTGGCTTATTGAAGATTGTTCATTAAATTCGTGTGTTCATGATTCATGAACTGAAAATAAAAATGAACAAATCGGTGAATCCAAATAGAATAGGGGAAGGCATTCTTCGTCAAGCAATTACAGCCTTTACGGATCTAACGGGTGTGCATATAAAGGTGCTAGGTTTCGGGATCCGGGATGGCAAAAACCTGGCCGATGCCCGAATCCGGATTAAGACTCCAGCGGGCGGCGATGAGGAATTTAACGTAGAGATTAAGGGTGAAGCAAGGGCTGGGATCTTGCCTGCTTTACTCGAGCAATTTGGGACGAAAAAAGACCGCTGGTTGTTTGTTTCCCAATATATCCCCGGTCCTACAAAAGAAAAGCTTAGACAAAACGGGATCAATTATCTGGAAGTCACTGGCAACTGTTTTGTTAGAAACGACCGAATGTATCTGTTCGTAAATGACCAGCAGATAAAAGAGGCCCGTCGTCCGGAAAAGGGAAGATTATGGTCGGCATCGGGGCTCAAGCTGCTATTTGTACTGTTGCAGGATAAAGCACTTGTCGGCGCTACATACCGGGAATTATCGAAAGCTGCGGGGATCGCTCTTGGTAGTATCCAGCCGTTGCTGGAAGAGCTACAGCAAGAGGGATGGCGGAATGACAAAGAATGGTCACACGGAAAGCAGTTCTCAGAGCTCCGGGAGCGACTGGCTATACGGTGGGCGGAGATTTTTCCCGTCACGCTGCAGCGGCGTTTGAGGATGGGGACCTTTCGCTTTCTTTCTCCACCAGCAAACTGGCCCAAGCAATTGCCGGAAGGAGTGTACTGGGCGGGAGAACCAGCTGGCGAACTGTATACTCAGCAGTTGGTGCCCGAAACTTTTACGATCTATACGGATCAGTCGACGAATGATCTGGTCAAAAAGCTCCGCATTGTACCGGATCAGGGAGGAAATATTGTTGTATACAAAAAATTCTGGCAGGACTTGCCAGCGCTTACCGTAGTCGGCAGCGTGGTGCCTCCCCTGCTAGCCTATGCTGATCTGCGTAACAGCAATGATAGCAGGTCCTGGGAGATCGCTGAAAAAATTAGAACCAATTATGTCGCAGGGTGAATTCTTCCGGCAAGCGAATATATCGCAACTTCTGGCTGTCTTCAGCCAGGTAGCAAAAGGACTTGGTATTGATTATTTTGTGATAGGAGCACTGGCAAGAGATATTCGTCTGTCCGCAATACCGGAGCATGCATCTCGGCGTGCCACAAAGGACGTCGACATTGCGATCATGGTAGGTTCAGAGGTGGAATTCGAACAAGTGAAGCAAGCCCTGGTCGCAACCGGCGATTTCACTGCTCATGGAACGCTTGCTATCAAGCTGTTTTATAAACAAGCGATCGAGGTGGACTTGCTGCCTTTTGGCCAGATCGAAGGACTGGATGGTGAAGTGCGGGTAAACAGACCCTGGCCGTTTGTTCTGGATGTACCAGGCTTTAAAGAAGTGTTGCCAACTGCAACTACGCTAACAATAGGAGCGGTGGAGATAAGAGTATGCTCCTTAGAAGGGATCATACTTTTAAAGCTGTTTGCCAACGACGACAATCCCGCCCGGACAAAAGATGTCAGTGACATCGAGCATATCCTAAAAGCCTACTTTAATCTGGCGACAGAAGCGATCTTCGCGGATTTTACTGATGTACCTGACTTATATTCTACTGCAGATCCGGAGTACCTAACGTTGGTCAGTGCGCGGGTAGTCGGCCGGATCATGAATAACATGCTCAGTGATTCACCGGCGCTTCGAATGCGTTTACGCAGAATCCTGCAGGGGAAGACGCCTAACCGCTATTGGCCGGAGATGTCTGCGGGACTGGAGGATGAGTAAGCCAGTGGGTTATTGTTTGCCTGGTCTTGTGGATTGGTAGGTGGGGTAGACGGGGTAGCTGCTGCGTTCGAGGTGGACGCTGCCGGAGATGGAGAAGGTTTTGTCCTGGTTGGTGTACATGAGGCCGCCCTGGATGCCGGTGTTGATGCCGAGGTTGTAGCCGGAGGAGAAGGGGGAGCCGTGGAAGTTGGGGTCGTTGATCGGGGATGTCCAGAGATGGGTATCCTGTATGGCTATGGGGGAGATGGTTGCGGCGCCGAAGACGGTCCAGTTGGGGTTGAGGGGGCGGATGAGGGCGAGGCCGACGGGGGCGGAGAGGTAGGAGGCGCTGCCGCCGTTGTAGAAGAGATAGCCCGCTGAGACGCTTGCGAAGGGTTTTAATTGCCAGTGGTAGGGATGACTGTTATAGGATGGGAAGGTTATGATGGAGGGTAAGGGGGAGAAAGCCGGGGAGAAGGTGGGGTTGAAATTGTAGTCCAGCGGTCCCGCTGCGGGTGTTTGGGCGACGGCGGAGAGACAAGCCATCGATACCAGTAAAGTAAAGATTTGTTTCATAGTGGAAAAATCTTTCTAAAAGTTACCGATTTTTTTGCAATACCGGGATTAAAATTAGAAACCCGCCGTGGTGGCGGGTTTTTTTATCGATGTGATCCGGAGTCTTTAGGATTTGATGAAGGCCAGGAGGTCTTTGTTGATGGTTGCGGCTTCGGTGGTCGGCATGCCGTGGGGGAAGCCGGGGTAGGAGATCAGTTTGCCATTCTTTACCAGCTTGACCGCCTTTACTGCTGTGAGATGGAAGGGAACGATCTGGTCGTCTTCGCCGTGGAGGAGGAGGACGGGGACGTCGACGGCCTTGAGGTCTTCGGTGAAGTCAGTTTCGGAGAAGGCCTTGACGCAGTCGTAGTGGGCTTTTACGGAGCCCATCATGCCCTGGCGCCACCAATTGTCGCGGATGCCCTGGGAGATCTTTGCTCCGTCGCGGTTGTAGCCGTAGAAGGGGATGGTGAAGTCCTGAAAGTACTGTGGGCGGTTGAAGCCGGTACCCTGTCTGATCTCGTCGAAAATGGACAGGGGGATGCCGTCGGGGTTGCCCGTGGTCTTTGCCATTGTCGGGGTGACCGCGCTGATCAGCACTGCTTTGGCGACGCGGCCGGCGCCGTATTTTGCAACGTAGCGGATGACTTCGCCGCCGCCTGTCGAGTGACCGACGTGGATGGCATTTTTGAGGTCAAGGGCTTTGGCGAGTTCTGCGACGTCGGCTGCGTAGGTGTCCATGTCGTGACCGGTGTCAGTCTGGCTCGACCTTCCATGGCCGCGGCGGTCATGCGCGATCACTCTGAATCCCTGTTGCAGGAAGAACATCATCTGCCCGTCCCAGTCATCGCCCGACAAAGGCCAGCCGTGGTGGAAGACGATCGGTTGTCCAGTCCCCCAGTCTTTGTAATAGATCTCTGTTCCGTCTTTTACCGTGATCTTGCTCATATGTTGTTTTTTGATTGTCTGCTTTATCAAAACTAGGCAAGATTCCCGTCAGAATTTTTTACGAAGGATGTCGATAGATGATATTGACATGAAGTTCCATGATCTTTACAAATGTTATGCCGGGAAGAGGCATGCCCGTGCTTTAGCCGGACAGGGGCATACGCGCGAGCGCGGATGGGTGAAGACGGGAGGACGGGGTCGTGTACGGGCGGCTGGGTATGGGCGGCCGTACATATCAGCAGGGCGATTTAGGCGAACAGCAATCTCATTTACTCAATTGGATGCGAATGACGTTGACGGAATAGGGCGCCAGGGTGACGGCGAGTTTTTTCCCGACGGTCTTCAGCGCTGACTCTTTTGGTGCGACGTTGGTCGGGTGGTCGAAATTGTTGGTTTGATCGAGGTCTGCGCTTTGGAGCACGGTTATGCTGGCTTGTGGTAAGATCTTTCTGCGGCTGTCGAGCAATAGATTGCAAGACCGAGGAGAGCCGGCGACGTTGACGAGCTTTATTACGAGGTCGCCGTCGAGGCAGGCCGAGGCGTAGAGGCTGTCCTGTCCTTCGATCGCCTTGTTATCCAGTACGACGGGGACGACCTGTGTGCCTTTATTCCGCGAGAACAGCTGCTGGACGTAGTAGTCGGGGGTTCCGTACGACCGCAGGTTGTCGACCCATATCAGGTCGGGGGCCCACTGCCAGCCGTCGATATGCGCGAACAGCGGGGCGTAGGAGGCCATGGTCACTACATCGGCGTTGCGCTCGAGGCCTGTCATGAAGGCGGCTTCTGCGAGGGCTGTCTGCCAGGTGTTGCGGTTGTCGGGGCTCGTTGTTTTTACGCCCTGCGCCGCGTATTCTCCCGCGAAGATCTTTGATTCGTTGCGCGGATAGTTGTCATAGCGGCCGGCGTTCTTCAGGAACCATTCGGGGCTCCGGTAGTAGTGTTCGTCGATGATATCGGCGTGCATGGCCCGGAGCCGGGTGTTGAGGAAATCGAAGCGTTCTCCGTCGGGGTCGGTGCCGGAGGAATTGACGAGGCGGATATCGGGGTATTTGGATTTGATAGCTGTGGTAAAGAGCCGGAGTCTTTCGAGATACTGGGGACCCCAGTTCTCGTTGCCGACGCCCATGAGCTTTAGTCCGAACGGGGCGGGGTGTCCCATCTAGGCCCTGACCCGTCCCCATTTCGTGGTGGTGTCGCCGTTGGCGAACTCGACGAGGTCGAGCGCGTCCTGAATATAGGGGTTTAGCTCGTCGAGCTGGACCAGTTCGGCTGAGTTGAACTGGCAGGCCATCCCGCAGTTGAGGATGGCCAGGGGCTCTGCGCCGATGTCTTCGGCCAGCTGGAAATATTCATAAAAGCCTAAACCAAAAGTCTGAAAATAGTCTGGCGTGGGCCGGTGGGGGAACTCGACGTTCCAGCGGTTGATGATGAGTTGACGATCCTCTATGGGGCCGATGGTCTTTTTCCACTGGTAGCGGTTGGAGAGGTCGAAGCCTTCGACGATGCAGCCGCCGGGGAAACGGATAAAGCCGGGTTTGAGGTCGGCCAGTTTCTGGACCATGTCGGCGCGAAGGCCGCCGGGTCTGTTCTTCCAGGTATCGGAAGGGAAGAGGGAGATCATATCGAGGTCGATGGTGCCGCTGCCTTCCAGCCATATCATCATCTTTCCTTTGGGTTCGGTTTGTGCCGAGTGGAGACTGACCCGGGCTTTGTGCCAGGTGGTGTCGGTTGCGGCGGGTGTAAGGACGGTATCGCCTATTGTATTGCCGGTGGCGTTAAGGAGTTGGATGTGGAGACGGATGCCTGGTACGGGTTGCCGGTACATCACGGAGAAGTCATAGCGAAGGCCTTTCTTGAGGCCCATGCCGCGGAATCCTTCGTTGAGGAGGCCGGCGTCGCCAGTGGATGCGTTCCTTATTGTAGCCTGGAGATAGCGGGGGTTTGCGGAGTTGCCGGTTTTGCGGTTGACTACGAGGAGGTCTCCTTCTTTTAGCTTGTCGCCCTTTACCGTCCAACCCATGAGGGGTTTGTTGAACTCGAAGGAGCGGTTCTTGACGAGTTCGGCGTAGATGCCGCCGTCGGCGCCCAGGTTGATATCTTCAAAGAAGATGCCCCACATGGTCGGGGATATCTTCACCCCGGGCTGGTCTACTTTGACGTTGATGGTTTGTGCGGAAGCGGACGTGAATGTGGACGCGGCTGCGGCCAGTAAGATCATCCATAGCGTACAAATCGTTGATCCCATGTTAGCTTTTGTTTTTTTTGCCCCAGACGGCAGTTCCTTTATTGTTAAGGCCTGTAAAGATGAGCGTATTCCGCTGATTCTCGCAGTCCCGGCGCTCGGGGAGGCTACCGGCCGGCCATCCGCGGTCCAAAATAGCTTGTGAACTTGAATGTCTGTAAAATATTTATTCACGCCCGGTCTTCCCTGGTTTGCAATATAGTACTGTCCGGCGTCATCCTGAAATATGGTGCAGTGGGAGACCCTCTGCCAGCCGCCGTGGCCGGTGAACTGGTAGGGTGCGACGATCATCGGGCCGTGGTGGAGGGGCAGGAAGCCAGTTATTGTTTATCCATGGGGGGACTCGGGATCGTTGAGGGGAGGGCCCGGATGATCGGGAATGTCGGGGTCGTGATCGGGGTTCATGGCTGGTACGTCGTCGCGTTCGGCGAGGTTGGGGTCGGGTTCAGTTGGCGTAGGTTGGGGTTGGACTGGTGGTTTGGGTTGCGACGGGGTTGGTGTTGTTTGGGGGTGGACTGGTGGTTTCGGTTGCGGTGTGGTTGGTGTGGGGGGGGGCCGCAGGTTGTGGATCGGGTGGTGCAGCCGGTTGTGGATCGTTGTCTGCGATTGGCTTCGGGGGTTGACTGCGGGGAGGCTTCGGTGGACGAGTAGTTGGGGCCATTGTATGGCTGTTTCAAAGACTACTGATAAAATTATGCCAGGCCCGATTGGGGAACCGGGCCTGGCGATGGGTCAGCTGGTCTTCAGCTGATCCCGGAGTGACCTGAATGACTCGCGAATTTCTTCTGAAAAGGTTTTTGGCTGTTCCCAGGCGGCGAAGTGGCCTCCTTTTTCGAGTTTGTTATAGTGGATCAGTCTCGGGAAGGCTTTCTCTGCCCAGCTGTGCGGGGCCTGGTAGATCTCGTCGGGGAAGGCGCTGACCGCCACCGGAATGGTGATGCCTTTGATGTCAAAGAAGGCCAGCTTGTTCTCCCAGTAGAGGCGGGCCGAAGATATGGCCGTGTTGGTGAGCCAGTAGAGGGTTACGTTGTCGAGGATGTCGTCTTTGCTGAGGCCTTCGGTCTGTCCGTCGAATACGCGGGAGATCATCTCGAAGCTTTTTTCGTCGTGGTCGAGCATCCATGCGGCCAGGCCGATGGGTGAGTCGGAGAGTCCGTAGAGGGTTTGCGGGCGGTTCGCCATTTCGCTGGCGTAGCCGAGGCCGTGTTTCCAGAAATAGTCGAGCTGGTCCCATGCGTGCTGTTCTTCCGGTGTCGAAAGGCCTTGCGGGGCCGGGCCGCCGGTAGCGAGCGCCTTTGAGACTTCGGGAGGAAGGGTGGCTGCCATATTGGTATGTATGCCGAGTAGTCCGGGAGGAGCGATCAGCGCCATCTGTTCGGTCACTGCGTCTCCCCAGTCGCCGCCCTGTGCTACATACTTCGTGTAGCCGAGTCGTTTCATCAGGGTGATCCAGGCGCGTGCGACTCGTTGCGGGTCCCAGCCTGTGGTGGTTGGTTTACCGGAGAAGCCGTAGCCTGGCAGGGATGGAATCACCACGTCGAATGCGTCCTCTTCCTTTCCGCCGTATGCGGTGGGGTCTGTCAGCGGGCCGATGATCTTGAGCTGTTCGATGACCGAACCCGGCCATCCGTGTGTGATGATGATCGGCATTGCGTTCTTGTGTTTGGAGCGGACGTGTATAAAATGTATATCGAGACTATCGATATTGGTGATGAACTGCGGCAGGGCGTTTAGTCTTGCTTCGACCTTGCGCCAGCTGTAGTCGGTTGCCCAGTAGTGCGCGAGTGCTTTCATCGTCGCCAGCCGGACGCCCTGGGTGTAGTCGTTGACGGTTTCACGGTCGGGCCATTGTGTCGCCAGTACGCGCCGGCGGAGGTCGGCGAGCTGTGCGTCGGAGACTTTTATGTGGAAGGGGCGTATGGCTTCGGTGGATTCCGGTTTGACGGGACCGCCGGTTTGTGCGTTGCTTTGTAGTGCGAGAGCGCCTGCAACCACGGTGCTTGCGAAGATGCTTTTAGTTTTTTTCATGGTCAAAATTTTAATGAATACTGTAAAAGTATCGAGGGTGACAGGTGTTCTCAATGTCGAATCCCGCTGGATGGACGAAATACGGGTTGAGGCGGGCATTTTTAATGGCGAAAAAATGGAGTATAATTCTATTTTTTTAACGCGCTCCATTATTTCTCCTATTATTTGAAGAGGAGGAAAAAGATCGAACAACTTGTCGATGAGCTGCTCATCGCCTTCGTGGACGGGAAAATAAAGAAGTAAGGATCAGCGCCGGTGCGGCGATCAGTAATAGCCAGTACCACTGCCTGTTCATGACAAAGCCGTTCTCGATGATGATGGCATTGGCCAGTACGAGCATGAAGACGATGGTGCGTCTTATTGAGTTGTTGCGTATCGAACTCATGCGGTCAGCATTTTGGAAAGCATTTTTTCCCAGTTGCGGACACGGGTCTCCAGCTCGCGGATCTCGTGGATGCTGTTCTGATCGTTCCTGTAAAAGAAGACCACGACAGGGGATGTTTGGCCTTTCAGGTCGAGTTCGAGGGCGATGGAGCGGAGGTAGTCTTCGGACCGGCTCCTTTTATAGGCGTTGCTGTGGATGGCGGTGTAGACCTTTTTAATTCTGCAGGCGGTGACTTCGCGGAGGTCGATGATCTGCGGGTCGTAGGTCTGGTTTTTCTCCTCTACGATCACCAGTTGGCGGTTTGGGCCGTCGAGTCCCAGGGCCATGGCTTGAAGGACCTCCTGGCCGGTAAAGGATAGATTGTTTACTGAGGCAATATCTCTGAAGAAGGACAGCATGCTGTTCCTGCCCGACTTTATCTGGTTGTTGTGCATGATGACAAGTATTAAAAGGATGCCGGTCACTGTCAGGACAATGAGTGCGGCAATGAATAAATGGGACATGGGTCAGTTATTCATGTAAGTGATGGACAGCCTGAAGCGGCTGACGAATAAAGGATATGAAATATTCGAAGGCCTGGTCTAGGCCAGGGCTGAAGAGCAGAAGTCTTTGAAGTTGGAGATGAAGTAGAGCTCTTTGCAGAAAGGAAGGAACTCTGTAAAGGAATCGACGTAACTATCCCTCGTATCGAGGATCAGAAACCGGGAGCTGCTGTTATGAAGATAGTTACCGTTCATGCATGCAAAATAATGAAATAACCAGAGGATATTCCTTAGGTTTTGTTAAATCGGGCGGGTGGCTGCCGGCGGGTAATGACGCAGTGGGGTGCGAACTATAGTTTGATAAACGCTATTGTTGTTGCGTTCCGGTCTGACAGGGCACGCAGGATGTAATATCCCGGCTGAAGCCAATGGATATTTTCACTGATAAGGTTAGACGATGAATTGCAGACTTTGTCGACGAGCACTCTGCCGGAGAGGTCGGCGATCTGCAGGCGCTGGATCGTTCGTTGCCCGGTGTTTACGAGGGATACTACGTCTCTGACGGGGTTGGATTGGAGGGAGAGGCCGCCGGACGAGGGGGTTACGCGTACAGATGTGGTGGGGGACCAGGAATATCTTCCGTCGATGTCTACCTGTCTGATGCGATAGAGGTTGTCGCCTTTCAGCGGGGAAGGGTCGGTGAAAGAGTAAGAGGAAGCGCCAGTCTCGGGTAGTTTGCCGATGGTGGTGAAGCTGTCTCCGCCGGTTGATCGTTCGATCTCGAAGTGGTCGTTGTCCGAGACCGCCGCGGTCTGCCAGTTCAGGTAGACTTTGTCTCTATCGGCTCGTGCTGTGAACGATACCCATTTCAGTGGCAGCGGCGTTCCGTTGTAATAGTTGTAAAGGCTGGAGACCTCGGTGCTGCTTAGCTCGCGGCTATATGCGATGATGTCGTCGAAGCTGCCGGTATATACGCCGGTTGCGACGCAGGGGTTTCTCGCGAGGCCGATCAGGGTTGGGGCTGTCCGGGCGGTGGTAGCGGTCCCTGTGGTAGTCGCTACCTGTGCTCCGTCGATATACAAGGTGATGACGCCGGCGGCCTCGTTGCGGGTGGCGGTTACGAAATGCCAGGCGCCGTTGTTATAAGAGGAGCCTGTCGACTTGATGGTGATATCGGGGTTGCCGATGCCGAAGCTTACCTTGCCTCCGTCGATCAGTGCGGTGCCCCAGTCTGTCGTGCCCCCGCATACTTCGGCGTCCAGCAGGGCGGAGCCGCCGTACCACTGTGTCGAGCTCGGGGCTGTCATCGTGGTATTGAACCAATAGCCGATGGTAAAGTCGTCCTTCATAGCGGTGACCAGTCCTGAGGGAAGCGTTCCGGTGGAGCTGCCCGAGGTGAATCCGGTGGCGCTGGCGGCTGAGCCAAAACGGTTGGCGGTGGCTGTGGTCGACGTTAGTGTTCCGTTGTATCCGTTGCCGCTGATGTCATTGATGTTGTTGTCGAGCGGGTAGAGTGCGATCGCTCCGGCGGGCGGTTGGGCAATAGTCGCCAAGGGGCAGGCATAGAGAAATAGCAAGAGCATCGTTGTTTTGGTCATGGGGCTGTATTTGTAAGTATGCCGGCGTGCCGATGGCCGTCGGTGATGCGAAGGAAGCAGTGCGTACTATAAAGATAGGGTATTTCCGGAAGTTTTGTATTTTTTCCGGTAGTCGACGGGAGACAGATCGGTATATCGGCGGAACAGTTTTCTGAAGGCGTCGATGTCGTTGTATCCGACCTCGTAGATGACCTCGTTGATCGTCTTTCGGTTGGACTCGAGCTGTTGCTTTACATATTCGACCTTTACCCGCTGGATATATTCGGCGATCGAGTTGCCGGTGGCTGCTCTGAATCTTCTTTCGAATGTCCTTCGTCCGACGCCGATTCGGGTGCAGATCTCGTCAATAGAGAAGGTTCCTGTGGGGTCGTTTTCGATCAGTTGCTGGGCGGCGAGGACCTCGTTGTCTCCGTGTCGTCGTTGCCCGAGGAAGATGGCGAACGGGTTTTGACTTTTGCGCTCGATATCTATCTCGAACATTTTTGACGCCAGTATCGACATTTCCCTCCCCAGGTGTTTCTCGATAATATACAGCAGCAGGTTCAGGTACGAGTAGCCTCCCGCGCAGGTATAGATGCCGGACTCGTCGGTGATGATATTCCCGTCGACGGTCGCGACCTCGGGGAACATGGTCCTGAACTCTTCTTTGGCTGCCCAGTGGATGGCGCATTTTTTCCGGTTGAGGAGCCCGGTCGATGCGAGAAAGAAGGAGCCGACGCAAAGCGCGGCGATCTCGGCGCCATTGCGGTACTGTGACAGGACCCATTCGCGATAGCCCTCGTTGGCCTGTATGGCTTTGGGGAAATCCCCGCAGAGCAGGGGGAGGATCACGATGTCGGTGTGTTCGACCTCGCTGATGGTGGTGTTCGCATTGAGGTTGTAAAGCCCGTTGTTGAAGCCGATGGTCTTTTGCAGGCCCACGATCTCTATGGTAAAATAGGGTTCTTTTTGCTGGTATCGCAGGAAGTCGTTGACCCTGCTCAACATTTGCTGGCAGCTGTCGATGGAGTTGATGGTAGCGTAATGCAGGGCAAGTATCGAGATGTGTTTCATCGGTATATTATCGTTGTTGATGGTCGGATGGAACCTCGCAGTTCATCCCCCTGTGTGCTTAAATTTATCTTGCTCGGTTTCTTACCTTAAAGGTAGGAATCTCCGGTGTCGCGATCAACAGGTAAGAATGACGCTTTTGCCCGGTGTCCGGGCGGTTTTGGGATATTAGTTTTGTATCCTAAACTTTTACGGTCATGAAAACAGCAGAGATCATTATGATACCGGTGACAGATCAGCAAAAGGCCAAGGCGTACTATCTGAGTCTTGGGTTCCGGGTTATTGCGGAGGCCCCGGATGGACATGGAGGGGTATGGCTACAGATGGGACTGCCGGGGGAAAGCACCAGCTTGTCGCTTGCGAGATTTCATGGAATAATCTTTCAGACGGAGGACATTGGGTCGGAGGTTGACGGGTTAAGATCGAAGGGGATCGAGGTCGGGAAGATCGACGACACGCCGTGGGGAAAGTTCGCGTGGCTGAAGGATCCCGATGGGAATGGGTTGTGTCTGCATCAGAAGTGAGGGTACCATGCCTTGCCGCGGGTGTCCACCACGACCGGGCTATAGTTATTTTCGGTGTGTACGGGGTATTGTCTCAGGAGGTCCCCGGTCTCCTGGTCGAGGACATTGATAGTCCTGGCGCCGTGTTCCTGCAGGATTTCGGAGGAGGTGCAATAGATGAATTGGGGAGTGGTGACTATATCTTGTCCTAGCTGTCCGGTGAGGGTTTTGGACCAGAGCGTCGTCCCGTCGCCGAGCAAATGTTTGGTGAGGCGGGTGGTCGAGCGAAGAAAGGCGGGAGATTCGAAGACATAGAAATACCTGTCGTGGAAGCCGGCAGGGCGAATTGCGCAGGGATAGATATACTGGTTGACGAGCAGGCCGGTACGGATGTCGAACGCCATGATGGTCGTGTCATTTCGGGCGCTGCCTCCATATTCGCAGGTCAGGTAGATACTGTCGTCGTGGTAGTGCGGGTTACGAATATGATCGATCCCGAGCGGGTCGAGGTCGGTTGACCAGAGGAGGCTGCCGTCGCCTGCGTCAAATGTATGTAGTGCGCGGTTCGGGCTGGAGTAGAACAATACCCGTTGGTCTGCGCATACTTTGGGATATGGGGAGAGTCGGGCGTATCCGGCGCTCGATCGGTTGTCCCAGATCAGGCGGCCGGTAGCTTTTGAAAAGCAGGCGGGGCCGTCGATGCCGGCGACTATAATGTTCTGGCTCGTGTGGTCGGTAGTGGGGAAGAAGTTATCGGCGTAGCCGCCAAGATTGGAGCCGGTTTGCCAGATGATGTCGCCTGTATGTTTGTCGATGCAGTAGAGGTCTGAGCCGCTGTAGTTGTAAAAGCACTGATACAGCCGGTCGTTTTCGATGATCGGATAGCAGGGGCTGACGCTGCTGTAGCCGTGGGAGAAATACCTGGCGAACTGTACGTTGCCGGTAGTAAGGCTTAGTGCGAGGAGGCCGTCCCGGGATGCCTGGTAGACGAGGTCGCCGTCGATGGTTGTATTGCTCTGTGCGCTGCCAAAATGGATGCCGTAGGGTCCTGAATAGAGTTCCAGCCTGCCGTTGGCCGCATCGTAGACGCGGTAACTATCGGTAAGAAAGACGAGTCTCTCGTGGTCGACGGTGCTGAGCGCGCGACGAGGTTTGTCGAGCAGGGGTTTATTTTCCAAGGGTTAATTTAATATAAAGTGCGAAAATAGCCGGTTGCCTGTTATGTTGGGGTTCCATCTTGCAGACGTGTAGATTTTACGGAAAAGCGTGTTAATGGAGGGGATAGGCGTGTAAGCCGGATGGTTGGGGAGGGGTTGAGAAATTGGAGCTGTGGTCTGAAGCAGTGGTCCCGATTTAGAAATCGACGGTTGAATAGTAAAGAGTATTCGACCACATATTGCCGAGCCAGCGAGTGTAGCCGTTGAAGATTGCGGGCAGGTCCATCAGCCGCTGTTTTCCTCCGGCGATGTTCTTTTCGTCAAATGATCCGGTACCGTAGGAGATCCTGTAGGTGGTCGCGGGCTTGAGCCAGAGGTCGTCAAGGGCGATCATGAGCGCGTGGCTTTGGGCTTCCCCGGCCCTGATAAAATAGGGGGGAGCAGTGTTCAGCATCTCGCTAAAGAATTTTCCCTGGTTGGTAGTCGGTGGATTTTGGCGGTAGAACGAATCGACCAACTTTCTTCTGGAGCGGTATGACTCGTCCATCTTATTCATATACCGGTTGGTGATCGGGTTGCCAAGGAAGCGGATATCCATGGCACCGGCATGAAGCGCGGGGTTGTCATTTGTCCTGGGATAGGCCGTGTGTGCGAATTGTCGCAGCTCGTCCCAGCCGCTGTCTGACAGGGCGTACAAATGGATCGTAAAGAAATTGATGGATGGGAGATAGATGTCTTTTGCGGAGTGGTTGATGATCTGGACGTCGAGCGCCAGGTGGTCGGAATTCTTTTGTTCGATGAGCTGGAATCTCAGCTCGACGGAGGAATCGGGGGAACTGGAAGGGGGCCGGGTGGTGACGGGGGGAACGGGGAGTTGGGTGGTGACCGAAGGGGCCGGGGACTGGGTGGAAGTGGAGGGGACCGGGGACCGGGTGGAAACGGTGGGAGTAGGGGAATCGGAGGAATGGGATGGGGCGGAGGAATGGGAGTGGGACTGGGATAGGGCTAAGGATGGGGAGTGGGACTGAGTCGGGGAAGGTTGTGCGGTGCAATGGATAGTGGACAGGATAACGGTGATAAGGATCGTGACGAATCTCATTGTTGTGCAGGATTGAGCTGATGTCGTTTGCGGCTAAGAAAATGCCAGATTGCAAAAGGGTATGAATCAGTTGTTTACGCGGTATAAATCCATTGATCTGTTCGGTTATGTTACAATAGCTGTCCGTTTTGGAGAAAATGGCTGTGGCGGGGGATGGTGATCTGAGGACGGCGGACGGGGAGGGATGGGGATGGGAGGGACGGCAGAAGGCGGAGGGATCGGGAAAGCGGAGTGATTGGGGAAAGCGGAGGGATTTGGGAAAGCGGAGGAAGTGGGACGGGGGACGCTGGGGGTCCGGGGAAGACGGAGGGGCCGGGGGAGGTGGAGGAATCTGGGAAGGCGGAGGGACCTGGGAACCGGGGGACGCGGAGGGG
>JAFDYE010000242.1 GCA_018267585.1 Bacteroidota bacterium | reverse complement strand
CGCTGGCGAAGCCGGGAGGGGCGGCGGGCGCCGCGGTTTCGGGGGGTGTGAAGGAGGGGGGTGTTGAGGGGGCGAAGGGGGGTGTTGAGGAGTCGAAGGAGGGTGTGCGGGTGAAGGGTGAGTCGGATTCGACTGTGATGACGACTGCGGCGGTGAGCAAGGCGAGTGAGGGAAAAGAGACGAAGAAGGCGGAGGGTCAGGCGGGGAAAACGGAGGTTGAGGGTCAGGCGGGGAAGACGGAGGTTGAGACGAAGAGGACGGAGGTTGAGGGGAGGAAGCCTGCCGTTGAGACGAAGAAGCCTGAAGTTGAGACGAAGAAGCCTGAGGTTGAGGGGAAGAGGACGGACGGTGAGTCGAGGAAGGCGGAGGGTGGAGAGGTGAAAGCGGGGGAGGGGGTGACGGCGTCTAGCCATAATGGGGGTATTTTTAAGGGGGATTTTAGTGAGTCGGGTAAGTCTGCTTCGGGTACAGCGGGCACTTTTAAGAGCACCAGCGGGTGGCAGGATGGAAAGTACTATGCGTTGATGAATAATATTGCTGTCGGGACGATCGTGAAGGTTAGTGACGGGTATACGGGGAAGATCATTTATGCAAAAGTTCTTGGCGCCTTACCTGATATGAAGGAAAGCGCGGGTCTGACGATCCGGATCAGCAATGCTGCGGCGTCCGAGCTGGGTGAGGGGGAGGGGCGGTTTAATGTTGCGGTCAGCTATTAGAAGACTGGTTTGACGGGTTGGGGCGGAAGCCGCGCAGGAAGTCTTCGGTCTTCATTCTTTTTTTGCCTTCGAGCTGGATATCGGTGACGCGGATATAGCCGTCGGGGGCTGCGAATCTCAAATAATTCTTTTGATCTGTTTCATAAGCTCCTGGCTGAATGCCGGGAGTCTTTTTTTCTATTTCGGAGTGATAGATCTTGAGGAGCTTGCCGTCGAGATAGGTGAAGGCCGCTGGGAAGGGGGAGAGGCCACGGATGAGGTTGTATATGTTTTCTACCGGCTTGTTCCAGTCGATAAGGCATGTTTCGGTAAATATTTTGGGGGCGTGTTTGAGGTCGCTGCTGTCCTGCTGAGGGGTAGCTTTTAGCGTGCCTGCTGTGAGTCCGTCGATGGTAGTGACGAGGAGGCGGGCGCCGACCTCTTTCATGATGTCGTGGACGTCGCCTGCTGTCGCGGTGGGGGCGATAAGGAAGCGATCCTGGAGCAGGATGTTCCCTGTGTCGATGGCGTGCTGTAGCTGGAAGGTGGTTACGCCGGTCTCTTTCTCTCCGTTGATAACAGCCCAGTTGATGGGGGCTGCTCCGCGGTATTGGGGCAGGAGGGAGCCGTGGAGGTTGACGGTGCCCATGGGGGGCATGTCCCAGACGGATTCCGGCAGCATGCGGAAGGCGACGACGATCTGGAGGTCGGCTTTGAGGGCGCGGAGCTCTTCCTGGAATGCGGGACCTTTTAATTTTTCGGGTTGCAGGATGTGCATCCCTTTTTCTTTCGCATATTTCTTTACGGCGCTTTCTGTGAGCTGCATGCCGCGGCCGGCGGGTTTGTCGGGTGCGGTGATGACGGCGACGACGTTGTAGCCGGCTTTCAGGATGGCGTCGAGCGAGGCGACTGCGAATTCGGGGGTGCCCATGAAGATGATGCGTGGACTAGTCGGCATAGAGTAAATATTTTTTTCTGGTCTTTTTAAAATTGGTGAGGGCGGATCCGGCCGGGATGCGGCGCGTAAATTGCAGTGTATGCACTGCCAGGCAAAGAGACATGAATCGCATAGGCCGCAATTTAATTATTTAATCCTACCTTGCAGGCATGTCCCTTGTCCGGGACCTTAAATGTTAATTATATGGCACAAGAAGTAAAAGTTGGCGATACTGTAAAAGTCCATTACCACGGGCGTCTGACCGATGGGACAACATTTGATAGCTCTGAGGGTCGTAGTCCGTTGGAGTTCGAAGTGGGCGGCGGTATGGTGATAAAGGGTTTCGATGACGGTGTTCTGGGTATGACCGTAGGTCAGAAGAAGACGATCGAGATCGCGGTGGAAGATGCCTACGGACCAAGGGACCCTCAGGCGATCCTCGAATTCCCGATCGATCGTTTTCCTCCTAATTTAAAGCCTGAGGTAGGAATGCAGCTGGCGATGAACAACGGCGCCGGTCAGCAGATGCCGGTAGTTATCGTAGAGGTCAGGCCCGATGCTGTCGTGCTGGATGCCAATCATCAGCTGGCGGGCGAGGATCTTATTTTTGACCTCGAGCTGGTGGAGATCAACAGTCCTTCACGGATCATAATGCCTTAGTAAAAGTTTTCCCTTTTTTATTGAACCGCCTTTGGGGCGTGTACGCGTTGGGAATGTGAACCATGGGCGGGGTATGAGTGGTATGCGCCGGGGTGTACTGCCTTTGGGGAGTGGACCTCCAGGGTGTGGCCATTGCTTCTCGGGAGCGGTCCGGGCTCAGGCTGCGTGGGGTTTTGTGGACGGGGCGTGGAGGGAATTGTATTTTTTCTCGAATGCCCATGTCAGTATCAGCAGGCTGGTGAGGGATATCGCGGTATTGAGGATCGATCCTTCGAGGCCGAAGTCACCGCCGGTGAGGAAGAGGTCGCCTTTTGTCTCGGCCTGAAGGACGGAGGGGAGGTTGAGGCCACTGACCCGGAAGCCCAGTATCGGGCCCTGGAAGAAGTTCCAGGTCAGGTGGAAGAGGAAGGAGAACCAGAGATTTTTTGTATAGATATAGTTGATGCCGAGCAGGAGGCCTGCGAGGAAGAGGTTGGCGAAGGCGAGGGTATGCATGCCCGGGTTGGTGAGGTGGAAGCAGGCGAACAGGAGGGCGGAGATGGCCAGGGCGATCCATTTGTTGGAGAAGGAGTCCATCAGGTTGTTCAGGATATATCCGCGGAACACGAGTTCTTCGCTAAAGGCGATGAAGACCATCAGGCCGAATGAAATAAAAAATGAGGAGGGGTCGAACACGATGTCGGTCCATTCCAGGTGTCCGCTGAGCAGCAGCAGCACTGCGGTCAGGCCCATCAGGCCGGGCCCCATCAGGAGGCCGGTCAGCGCCTCGTTGATATAACCCATCAGGGGCCATCCCAGGCTCATAAAGCCGCGGCGATCCACAAAATGCCTGAAGAGGAGGACGCAGGCGGCAGAGATGACAAATTCCAACAAGACCATCAGCCATAGGTAGCTGCCTGTCAGGAGGCTTGAGATCGTGGGCAGGGGATTGGTCTCCAGCTGCCGGAGGGTAGTTCCCGTGATCGTCACCAGGGCTGTTGTCGCCAGCAGCGCGGTGAGCAGAAAGAAACCTAAGCCAAAAAGAAGGACTCGTAGCCAGCCCTGGGGGAACACCGGATTTTTTGTAACCTGATCGGACATAGTTAGGTATATTCGTTTGGTCCAGACCAGACCATAACCGGTCGGACAGTAATAAATTTACGGAACATGTTTGAAAATTACTCGTTTACCGTGGCGGAAAGATTCCTCCGGTATGTTCAGATCGATACGCAAAGCGACCCTCAGTCGAGCAGCTACCCTTCGACCGGGAAGCAAAAGGATCTGGGGCGGCTGCTGGTGCAGGAGCTCAAGGCGGCGGGTCTGACCGACGCAGATATGGACGAATTTGGTTATGTGTATGCTACACTGCCTTCTAATACGGATAAAACGGTTGCGGTGATCTGTTACTGTGCGCATATGGATACGTCTGCGGACTCGAGCGGTACTGGTGTAAAACCCATTGTTCACTACAAATATGACGGTGGGGCGATCGTCCTGCCGGATGACCCGGGCCAGGTCATATCACCCGTCGACCATCCGTATCTGGCGTGCCGGGCGGGGGATGATATCATTACGGCCTCCGGCACGACGCTGCTGGGGGCGGATGACAAGGCGGGTGTTGCCGTTATCATGGACATGGTCCATTATTTTATGGGCCATCCCGAGCTGAAACACGGGAAGATCCGGATATTGTTCACGCCGGACGAGGAGATCGGCAGGGGGGTAGACAAGCTGGATATGGAGCGTCTTGGGGCTGATTTCGGCTATACGCTGGATGCGGGTGAGCGGGGTTCGCTCGAGGACGAGACCTTTTCCGCTGATGCGATGACGATAACTTTTTATGGGCGCAGCGCGCATCCCGGGTATGGTAAGGATAAGCTGGTCAATGCGGTGAAGGTAGCGTCTTATTTTGTCGACCTGCTGCCCAGGGACGAATGGTCGCCGGAGACGACGGAGGGTCCCTATGGCTTTGTGCACCCGGTGCGGATCTCGGGGCTGGCGGAGAAGGCTGTGGTGGAATTTATCATACGGGATTTTATGACCTTGCGGCTGGAGGCCTATGAGCAGATATTACGGGATAAGGTGGAGGAGGCGCTGGCGGCGTTCCCGGGGGCGACGGCGGAGGTAGTGGTGAAGGAGCAGTACCGGAATATGAAGGAAGTGCTGGATCTGCATCCGCAGGTGACCGCCTACGCGGAGGAAGCGATCGTGCGGGCGGGCGTAGAAGTCAGGAAGAGCAGCGCCAGGGGCGGGACGGATGGGTCGAGGCTATCTTTTATGGGGCTGCCCTGTCCCAATTTGTTCACGGGTGAGATGGCATTTCACGGGAAGCACGAGTACGTGAGTATACAGGATATGCAGAAGTCGGTGGAGACTATCGTGCATCTTGCGATGATCTGGGAGGAAAAGAGCTGATCTATGCGTTGGCGCCGGTCCGTTGGCAGATGGCGCGCATGATCATTTCTGCGTGTACTCTCGAATTCTCGATGAACCAGATATGGGTATTCATGCCGCCGCAGACGACGCCGGCGAGGAACAAATTCTTTATATTGGTTTCCATTGTCGCGGGGTCATAGAAGGGCTGGAGGCGGCTGTCGTCCGATAGCCGGATGCCGGTATGCCGCAGGAAGCCGAAGTCAGGCTGGTAGCCGGTGAGTGCGATGACGTAGTCGTTGGGGATGGTCACGATGCCGTCGGGGGTAAGGATATCCGCTGTGTCGGGGCGAATGGCGGCGATGGTGGAGTGGGTGTATGCTTTTATGCTGCCTTCCTTAATGCGATTTTCGATGTCCGGTTTGACCCAGTATTTTACGCGAGGGCCGATGCCTTCGCCGCGGATGACCATGGTCACTTCCGCGCCTTTCCGCCAGGTCTCGAGGGCGGCGTCCACGGCGGAGTTGCTGGCGCCTGCGACGATCACTTTCTGCATGGCATAGAAGTGCGGTTCTTTATAGTAGTGGGTGACCTTGGGCAGGGATTCACCGGGAATGTCGAGCAGGACAGGGATGTCGTAAAAGCCGGTAGCGATGATGACATAGGTGGCGGTATAGGTGTGGCGGTCGGAGAGGATCTCGAAGCCGTGGTCCGTGGGTCTTATCTGCTGTACTCCTTCCTGCAGGCGGATGTTCAGGTGGTGGGAGACGGCTACGCGGCGGTAATATTCCAGTGCCTCGCTGCGATTGGGTTTCACGTTATTGCTGACGAAGGGCACGCCGCCGATCTCGATGCGTTCGGAGGTGGAGAAAAAGGTCATGTTGGCCGGGTAGTTGTAGAGGGAGTTGACCAGGCAGCCTTTTTCGAGAACGAGGTAGTCGAGGCCGGCCTTGCGGGCTTCGAGGGCGCAGGCGATGCCGATGGGGCCGCCGCCGACGATGATGATGGTATAGTTATTTTGCATGGTGCGTAGTCGCAAATTTATGTACATTCACGGATAAAACTCTTTGCCATGGAATCCGTCAATGTCCTTTCCATTATCCTTGCGCTGGTAGCGGTGGCCATTCTCTTCAGCTGTGCGGTCTCTGTAAACCAGGGATATATATATGTAGTCACGATGTTTGGCAAGTACCGGCGGATCCTGCGTCCGGGGTTGAACTTTAAACTCCCGTTGCTGGAGGCGGTCTATAAGAAGATATCGATCCAGAACCGTAGTGTGGAGCTGGAGTTTCAGGCTGTGACGTCGGATCAGGCGAATGTTTATTTCAAGAGCATGTTGCTGTATGCAGTTCAGAATGCGGAAGAGGAGACGATCAAGAAGGTCGCCTTTAAGTTCATCAGCGACAGGGATCTGATGCAGGCGCTGACGCGAACGATCGAGGGTAGCATACGAAGTTTTGTAGCGACGAAGAAGCAGGCGGAGATATTGGGTTTGCGTAAAGAAATAGTGGAGTTCGTGAAGGACCAGATCGATCATTCCCTGGAGGAGTGGGGGTATCATCTGATGGACCTGCAGATCAACGATATCACATTCGACAAGGCGATAATCGAGTCGATGAGCAAGGTGGTGGCCAGCAATAACCTAAAGGCGGCTGCCGAGAATGAGGGACAGGCGTTGCTGATCACGAAGACGAAGGCGGCCGAAGCCGAGGGGAATGCGATAAAGATCTCTGCTGAGGCGGAGAAGGAGGCTGCCAGGCTGAGGGGTCAGGGTGTCGCGCTGTTCCGCCAGGAGGTGGCGCATGGGATGAGCGAGGCGGCGGAGGAGATGAAGCGTGCTAACCTGGATACGAACGTGATCCTTTTCAGCATGTGGACGGAAGCGATAAAGAATTTTGCGGAGGTAGGAAAGGGGAATGTTATCTTTCTGGACGGCAGCAGCGAAGGGATGGATAAGACGATGAGGCAGATCCAGGCGTTGATGGTGAATAAGGCGAATGGGCAGTAGGGGGGGGGTGAAGGGGATAGAGTGAAGGGGTAGAGTGGAGGGGGATAGAATTGAGGGGGATAGAATTGAGGGATGGGGGCGAAAGGGCTGGTGTAAGGGACCGGTGTTGGGCGGGTGCCGCTGCGTGGGTCGGGAGAGTCGGCATAATTTTAGCATTTTGTTAAAAAATAGAGGGGCTTAGGGATCGTTATAGGTGGTTAGGCTTACTTTTATCACTAATTATTAAAACCGGATACTGGAATGAATCTTTTTTTTCTGCAGGTAATACTGGACTCGGCAAAGATCAAAGACAGCCTGGCGAGGGTGGCCATGACGGCGGCTCAGCAAAAGGAAAATTTGTGGGATATCCTTATCAAGGGTGGACCGCTGATGATCCCGCTGGCTATACTGCTGGTCATTGCGATCTTTGTATTCTTCGAGCGGTATATTGCCATCAAGAAGGCTGCGAAGATGGACGACAATTTCATGAACATTATCCGGGACCATATCATTTCCGGGAATATTTCTGCTGCGCGCAGTCTTACGAAGAATACGCCTACTGCGACGGCGCGGATGGTGGACAAGGGTATTCAGCGGGTGGGGAAGCCGATCGAGGCGATCGAGCGTAGCATGGAGAATGTGGGGAAGCTGGAGCTGTACAAGATGGAGCGGAACCTGGCGATCCTTTCTGTGATCGGGTATATCGCGCCGCTGTTCGGGTTTTTGGGGACCATTGCGGGGATGTTCGAGCTGTTCTACAGCATTGCGAGTACGGGGGAATACAGCATCTCAAATATTGCGGGTGGTATCTATGTGAAGATGATCTCATCGGCTTCGGGTCTTATTATTGGGATAATTGCCTATGTCGGATACCGGTTCCTGATCAGCCAGATCGACAAGGCGACGAACCGG
>JAFDYE010000241.1 GCA_018267585.1 Bacteroidota bacterium | reverse complement strand
TTGGTAGGTTTGCTAATCGCTTTTCGGTCCGTCAGAAAAAGGTTCGAAAACTGTACGCCTGGAGCCTCTAGCGTACAAGATGGAATAAGCGCCATTTTGTGGGCTTTTTTCTTTTTGAAAACCCGCGTCCGGACTGTATATGGTGGAAATGATAACTTAAACCTAATATGTCCCTTTGACGAGCTTGAATTGCATTTCCCCGTCGATCGTACGCAGATTAAGGACATATAGACCTCCAGCCAGCCTTCCGAGTTGCGGGATCTGCACCAGATTTTTACCCTTTTGCCCGTTGAATATGACGGCGAGCATTTCTTTTCCGGTGAAGTCCGATAACCTTATATAAATTTGTCGAGGCTGTTCCAGATGCAAGTTGATGTTGATCACATCCGTAAAGGGATTTGGTGATACAACCGCGACCATTGGAGCAGGGGTAATATAAACTGAGGCTACTTTGCTATAAGTGGCGCTACCATCCAGGTCTATCATTCTCAGCCTGTAGTATACTTTGCCTGTTTGCGGAGAGGGATCGGTGAACTGATAGTTCTCCGCAAGGCGACTGTTGCCTGTGGCGGTGACATTTCCGATGGGGGTAAACACGGTGCCATCAATACCACGCTGTATTTCAAAATGACTTACGTTCTGTTCCGTTGCGGTCGTCCATTGGAGATGAGTGATAGTTCCTTTCGCTGTTGCCTCAAAAGATGTCAGGGATAGCGGCAGGACTGCCGCTACCACTATCGAGGCCGACTGGAATGATAAGGGGCAGCCTGAGAGATTATTTGCCGTCAGCTTTAAATTGTAGGTGCCGGCTGTATTGAATGTGTTTGTCGTAAGGTTAAAGGAGGTGGTGGTCGTCTTATATACGGACGTAACGTAGCTGGCGCCGGTGTTGTCGAGTAAGGCATACCAGGAGCCGCTGGACACATTTCCCACGTTGAAGGTCACCGTCTGACCTGTGGTGATGCTCGAGCTGGTAGGCGATATGGATGGGGTTAGCGGAGAGTTGCAGCCAATGGTGGAGGTGGAGGTGCAGCCGGAGCTCCATGCGGACCCTGTCGTCCGGGCGGCGACACTCAGGACACCGCCGGGATAGAGAGGATAAGTGAAAGGAGTGTTGATGGTCCAGGAAGTGGCCGAAGCAAGACTGGCTGAGCCGATTTGCGCGCCGTCCAGAAAAAGGCCGACGGTGCCTGTAAAGGCCGAAGGCATGGTGCCCGTGACGCTGGTGCTGGCGTCTGTATAGCTGCCCGTGATCGTGGGGCAGACTGTGGTAGGACTTTGAACACCGGCCCCGGCAGACGAGGGGCTTACGCAACCCCCGGTGGAGATGGTGACATAGTAGTTATCGCCGGCTGTAAGCGTTAAACCGGAGACAGTCCAGCCGCCACCGCTGTTGGTGGTGACAGGCGATCCTACTATCGTACCGGAAGGGGATGTTCCCTTGTATAATGTTACGGTAGCACCCGAATAGATCGAAGTGCCGCTGATGGAAGTGGCCGTTGATAAAAGCTTACCGGTGGTGTCGGTGGTAATGACAGCAGGTTGTGTATAGCAGCTAACTGTATAAGCATTGCTCTGTGTAAAACAGGCGGTGCCGGAGTAAATGATCAGCCTGATTTGGTCGCCGCTTTTCAATGTTAACCCGGTAAAAGAAAAGGTACTGGCGGAGGCTGTGATGGTAGACATATCCTGACCGTTGACGAGCAGGTGGATGATATTTCCGCTGGTGGCGCCTGTGCCGCTGATAGTAGTCTGATAAGGGTAGATCGGGGTAGTCACGGCAATAGTGCTGTTGACAGCCAGGCCCGTCAGGGCGCTGCTGCCGTTGGCGACGCATTCGAATATGGGTAACGAGTTACATCCTCCATTGGAGGTGATAAACATGAATGAGCCGTTGATCCCGTTAGTGGCACCTGTACAGCCATTCGAAAAGTAGGCGAAGGTGGTCGAGGTGGGATAGGTGATATTGCTGGTCAGGGGTATAGACGTGGCGGATGCCGTGGTAGTCGGCAGCTGGTAGATCAATATGGTAGTGCCTGCGGGTATGGTGCCGGAAATACCTTTGGAAGATGCACAGGTAAGGACGGGCGCCGAGGGGATGCTGCTGCATCCTGCTGTAATTGAGCTGGATTGGAGGCTCACTGATTCACCGGTGGCCTGTGCCGTTGCATAGAATACATCTCCATTTGCCACCGTGGGGACGGTGATCGACCAGGTACCGCCAGTGCCGACGGAAGTAGTGCTTACTAGTATGCCGTTCTTGTAAAGGCTGATCGTCGCGGGAGAAGGTTTGCTGGGGTCCATGCTCGTCCAGTTGCCCGTGACGGCCACGCCCGATCCGCCGGCGATAGGTGAATTAAGTGTAGGCGCTGCGGTTCTCGTGGCTGCGACACCAGTGCCGCCAGAGGTGATATCTGTCAAATTGATGGTCGGCTGTGCGTTTATCACCGTCTGCCAGGCGGACGCCACGTTGGTATTGGCGGCGTCGTCGATGCCGTAGATGTCTGACCGGCTCCCCTGCAATGCCGAGGAAGGAGAGGTCACGGTGGTAGCCACCATTCTCAACGAAGTCGGGGAACCTATCGAGCTCAGCGGCACTGTGAAATCGTAAAAATAGTCAGGGTTATTGCCGTCGGTTGAAAGAGCAACCGAGATCAGAGAGTTGCTGCTCAGGGGATAGGTTGTGACCAGGGTAGGATTGCTGGAGCCGTCCACATTGTAAACGGATACATTGAAGCCGGTCCTGAGCACAACTTCGTATTCAAAGCCGGGATTTCCGTTCGAGGTGTTGGTCGGGGCGAGGTAATTGGGGTCGGCATAGGGACCGCTATTGCCCATTTTGCCATCGGTGTCCAATAATACACTATAGCCTTTGGAGCCACTGGTGATGCCCCCGATCCTGAGACGGAAATAAATGTTGGTCCCATCGTTATAGACGTAGAAGCCGCTGCCATCCACCGTTTTTACGATGTCCGTGAATCCTCCGGCAGGGCCTGTCGCGAGGTCCCCGGTGGGTTCCGTGACAGCAGGAGGTACTACCTTATAGGGAATCTCGCTATAGGCGGCGCCGACATCGCTGGTGGTAAAGCCGGCGTTGGTTATGGAGGTGAACCCGTTTTGATCGGGATCGAGCAGGCTACTGTAAGGACTGGTCGCCGGCCTCACAACAATGCCAGGTGATTGAGCGAGGCAGTTTACGGTACTCAGCAGGCTGAAAAGGATCATTAGCAGTGTGAATGCAATAGCGGATTTCATTAGATACTTTCTTTGACAACCAGATAACGCATCGCCTTACATACCAGTCTGTACATTAAAATTCAATTAAGATAACAAGCAAATCGTATACTAATTAATAAGTATATACCTGTAAAAACCTACTTAAGCGCACGCTGCAAGGAGTCTTTCCGAGAACTATTATAAGGAGATAAGAGAAGAGAATAGTCTCCATTTAAATTGTTTCGCCCGCACCAAACAGGAAGGTCAATTGGGATGGATACCGGGGTTTTTGTGGATGTTTTGGGCGGATTGGCGCCGAAACTGGCCCATCTCTTATAGGAGTGACCGCGATATTGGAGGTTGGTGTTTTCGCGGTTTTTGTAAATGTCGCTGAATTCCCTGGCCATCGGGTGGGACCAAAACATCAGGTCGCGAACAGGTGCCAGCTGGCTTCCGAGATGACTTCAATGGTATCGTCGACCACGCTGATACCGCCGGAGGTCAGAAGAAGCTTCATGATCTTTTCACGTAATGAAGTATGACGGAGCCCGATCCGGAGATCTTTGTGTCGACGAGATTTAGCCCCAATTTTTCCGGCATGCCGATACCTTCCATCAAGCGCCTTCCTTTCCCTGCGATCACCGGCATAATGGTAAAGATAAATTCATCGACCAGGCCAAGCCCTATAAGGTAGGAGGGGAGCGCTACGCCGCCTACATAGATGTTCCTGCCTTCTTCCTGCTTCAGCTTTCGTATTTCGTCCTCCGCTTTTGTCCGGACAATTCTCGAGTTCTTACCCTCCGCCTTCTCCAGCGATCTTGAAAAAACGACTTTCTCGACGGCGTCGAATGCCTCGGCAAATTCAACGTCTGCTTTTGTCTGACCGGCGGGGTTCTTCGCGATATCGGGCCAATACGGAACCATAAGGTCATATGTGGTGCGTCCGTATACAAACGTGCCGGCATTTCGTACAAGGTCGATATAAAAGTCAAATAATTCCTCATCGGGGACCCCGATGGTATGGTCGAGGCAGCCGTCGATGGAAAGATTGATCACATAAATAAGTTTCCTCATTTTTGATTTTATTTTCTTCCTCTAAGGTAGAAGATCGTTTTCAGCCTGAGAAGCCGTCGGAGCGACAATTTTGGGGTGAAATGCGACTGTGGAGGTAATTTGGGATTGGTTTATATATTATTTGTCCATAGGGATGGAAATTCAATTTCCGTACTATGGGGGGAGAGCAGATCATGCCAGGAATTGGGCAATTGCCTGGGCGAGCTCGGCCGGGTTCTCTTCGGGGACAAAATGGCCGCTGCGGGATATAAGGGATGTCGAGAGTTTCTTTATTCCGCTCTTCTTGAGACCGGCTGCATAGTCTTCGATCCTTCCGGTGTCTTTTTCTCCCCGGATATACAAGAGCGGAACGGCGGTAGGCGGAACTCCGTTGTTGTCTCTTTCGTCCTGAGGGAACGCGCGGTACCAATTGAACCCGGTAGTAAGGGATCCAGGTTGGTTATAGGCCTGAACGTATTGGTTGCGGATGGTTTCGCCGATAGCGTTCCTGTTATAGCTGAGGGTGTCGAAGAAATAGTCAAAGAGCGGGCGTGTGCGGCCGGTAGCCAGGGTTTCCGGCAGATGGGGAATGGCATAGAAGGCGAAATGCCAGATATAGGGATTTCTTTTTACCTCCTCCCAGGGGTCGACGCCTGGTATCGCTGTTCCGACTATCACTGCCGAAGAGATATGCCGGGGGAAATGGCGCAGGACAGAGTAGGTGATCATTCCGCCGACGTCGTGGCCAACTACTGTAGTGGTTGTCAGTTGGAGGTGTTCAAGCAATGAATCGATGAGGGCGGCCAGCGTCTTTTTGTCACCGGGAGTGGCCCCGCGGGACAGCCCGATGCCGGGCAGGTCGATGGCCATGACGCGGTATTTCTCTTTCAGGCGGTGCATGACGTCTTCGAATGCCAGCCAGGTTTCGGGATAGCCGTGGAGGAAAAGGATGGGGGGGGCGTTGGGATGGCCCCCTTCGACAAGATGGATGTCAAGGCCGTTCAACGCGATCTGTCGGTGTTGGAAGGTATTGGGCATGGATAAAGATTTGCAATTCCCAGGCCATCGGGAGAAGGGAAAGACAATGCGGAAAGTTGGCGGAGGTTCTACTGGGGTGGGGGGGTGTTGCGGCGCCGCCAGTAGTTGGCCAGGATGGAACCGGAGATGTTCATCCAGGGACTGAAAATGGCGGCGGCGAGGCCAAGGGTACCTAATTTTCCCATTGCGCCGGCGAGGCCGGAAGCCATTCCGCCGTTCTGGAGGCCGACCTCGAAGGCGATGGTGCGCGCCGCGTTCTTGTCGAGGCGGAAGAGGCGGCTCAGCCAATAGCCGAAGAAATAGCCGGCTGCGTTGTGGATGACGGACGCCAGAAAGAGCAGAAGGCCGACGTGGAGGAGATTGTCGCGGCCGGCGGCGGTGGTGACGGTTGTGAAATAGACGATGCCGGCCATGGAGATATAGGGCATGATCGTCCGGACACGGGGGCAACGACGGACCAGGGCGTGATAGCCGATGCCGACGAGGATGGCGCCTGCGAAGAAGCCGCTGACGGGGTCGGAGGGGAGCCAGCCGGTAGCCAGGATGAGCAGCCAGACGGCGCTCAATACGCCGGCGGCTGTTACGAAGCGCCTTCCTGCGGGAGAGGCGCTGTTGAGGTAGTCGTGGAGCAATGCGGCGCCGATCGGAACGAGGACGATCTTTATGATCTCGACCATCATCGCGCCGAAATCGATGTGAATATAGGTGCCTGCCAGCAGCTTCATCAGCATCGGGGTAAAGAGGGGTGCGGCGAGGGTCGCCATCGCGGTAACGGCCACGGACAGCGTAAGATTGGCGCCGGCGATGTATACCATAACGTTGGAGGCCAGGCCGCTCGAGCAGGACCCGATCAGGATGATCCCCGCTGCGATCCCGGGGTCGAAATGAAAGATCCGTGTCAGCAGGTAGCCGGTCAGCGGCATAATTGAAAAATGGCAGGCCAGGCCGATCAGCACGCCTTTCCCCGTACCGGCCAGACCGGTAAAATCTTTGAGGCGCATCTGTGTCCCCATACCGAACATCACCAGCTGGATGACGACCAGGACCAGCCATTTATTCCGCAGGTCGACGGGGCCCCAGTGGGAAAAGGCGCCGGGATAGAGCATCCCTGCTGCGACCGCTGCTATTATCCATAAGGTGTATTGATATCCTTTCCAACGGGGGAATGCCCTGATCCCAAGCGCCAGTAATATCAGAATTGCCAGGATCATAGTAATACGGATGCCAGGTACTCGATTGCAGTGGGCGGACTGGCGAGGATGGGGACGCGTCTGTCGGCTGCCGGCAAGGCATCAACGACGCGGGCCATGGAAGCCTGGGCCAGGACGATCACGTCCACCTGTGCAGACAATTCTTTTAGCGCGGCTGACACCATTTCGTCGTGTTTCGCCGGGTCTCCGCCCATCAGTGCATCGAAGGCACCTTCGCAGAGGCGGGACGTTAGTTGGATGTCTTTTCCCGCGATGGCCGCTCTTCGACTTACCAGGTCGCTTGTCGGTCCGAGGGTAGTCGGCAGGGTGGCGATGACGCCTATTTTTTTCCCGGTCTTTACCGCAAGGTCTGCCATGGGCTGGTCTACTCTCAGTACGGGCACTCCTGTCAGCGCTGCGGATGCCTCGACCGCGGCTCCGATCGAAGAGCAGGTGACCATGATATAGTCGGCGCCTGCGTTCTCCGCGGAGCCTACGTAGTCTACCACCCGTCTTGCGGTCCGGGTCGTCAGCTGGCCTTTACGGATGACGTCTGCGATGAGGCTGTCGTCGACGATGTTGAACACTTTGATACCTGGTAGTGAACGGCTGGTCAGCTGCTGAAAAACCGGGACCAGCGTCGCCGAGGTGTGGATGAGGCCTAGTGTCTTTTGCATAATGAATGTTATTTTATTCCTTCTACTAATTTTCCGAAATAGTCTTCCGCTCCTACCTGGCCGCCCTTGAGGTTGATCTCCATGCCGTCCACCGGAGAGTCAGGGGCATGGGCCCGGCAGAGCGGCGCGCCCGGTACCAGGGGGCAGATCATTTCGACGGCTTCGATACCGAGGGCGCGCGCGGCGTAGCTGGAAGTATCGCCGCCGGCGATGACGAGGCGGCGAAGGCTGCGGACTTCGTGCGCGATCTGTCTTATTAATTTTCCAAGGGCTGTACCCAGCACTGCTGCCGGTGCTGATGCGACCGGTGTGTGCCCGGTATGGAGGATAAGGCTGCGACCCTCGTAAATATGTTGAAGCGCCCGGGGAAGATATGATTCGATGGTGGCCGGGTCGAGGGCAATCTCTGCAAAGCCATTTTCTTTTGCCCATGCGATCTGTCCCGCTGTGACTGGCGAACAGCTGCCCGAGGCCACCAGCAATGGTTCGGCGCGGCCTGGTGTTGGCCATTCGGGGGGAGCCGTCAGCCGGCCTGTTGTGCGCCAGTGGTTGCCGAGGGCCATTTCCACGGCAGAAGAGCCGACGGTGTAAACTGTCTCACCCTGTGTCGCGTAGCTGTCCAATAGCCGGCCGATGCCTTCGAGCTGGTGTTCATAGAGCACGTCGATCAGCGCCACCCCGCTATTTTCGACGATTGCGCGCTGTGCGGCCAGGGGCAGGTCGAGGTCGATGATGTTCAGCAGCCCGACCCTGCGCGAGGTCTGCCGGGAAAGATGAAGCTGCAGGTCGCTTTCGTCTGCCGGCGTCACGGGATGTTTGCTCATGGAGGGATGCCGGTCGAGCCGGTAGATCTGTCCGGCGCTGCCGATGCCCATTCGGGCAAACAGGTTGCCGAAGACGCAATAGCGGCCCAGCGCCGGTGCGCCGCCAACCACCGGGATAAAAGGCGCGTGGAAGACCTCCGCACCCGTGTCGATCGCTTTTCCGATCGAGCCGATGGTCGGTGAAGAGTCGAACGTCGAACAGACCTTATAGTGAACGTGGGGGATACCGAGAGCGGCGAGCGCGCGAAAGGCGGGCCGCAGCGTGGCTTCCATCTGGTCGGGCGTCATTGCCCGTGTCATACCGGCGATGCCTATCGCGTCGAGGTCGGGATAGCGTTGCAGCTGTTGTGGTGTTGGCGGATCCATGAACAGCATGGTTTTTGCACCTGCCCTGCTCAGGAATTCGAGCGCGTCGGTCGAGCCCGTGAAGTCGTCGCCATAGAATGCCAGTAAGCAGCTCATTTTCCTCCTCCGAATTTTTTTACAGATTTGGCAAAAGCGGGATATTTCTTCGCGCCCTCTTCGACGGACAGTCCTTCGACAGCGGCCTGCCAGGCTTCCCGCAGCGCGGTCACGCCGCCTGCAGGGCCGTCGGGATGCGCCATGATGCCGCCGCCGGCCATATATAAAAGGTCTACGGTGCGGGTCCGCCGGTAGGTCTCCGGCGCCTGGCCGCCCCATTGTCCCGATGAAACTACGGGTAGGATGGAATATCCGCCCAGGAAAGGTGTCAGGCAGGCTTGGATGCTACGTACCACCGAGTCGTCGGACTCCCAGAATTTGTTCTGTATCCCGTTG
>JAFDYE010000240.1 GCA_018267585.1 Bacteroidota bacterium | reverse complement strand
GGAGAACGATACCGCCGGCACCGTCGTCAACGGCTGGCTGGACATCGACTCGGCCGCGGTGACCTACCTTCCCTATCAATGGGAGCTTACGGGAGGAAAGGGACGGCTATTGTTCAAGGACCAGGATATGCTGGTCGATCAGCTGGATATTCGTGCGGGAAAGACGAATATCCATGTCAAAGGGGCGGCGAGAAATCTGGTCGCGCTACTCGACCGGAACGCAGAGAATGTAAGTATGGACTGGAGCCTGAAGATGACCCATATGGACCTGGAGGATTTCAGCGCGCTTGCGGGGAACGCCGGCCCGCGAGCCGCACGCGGTGGCGCTTCGAACAAAAGCCTTTTCAGCGCGACATTCGCCCGTGTCGACAATCTCCTCAAAGAAGGCGCGGTTCATGTTGGCATCGAAGCGTCCGACATCAGCTATAAGAAATTCTCCGGCGCCCACGCCAAAGGCGACCTCTTGTTCGACAATCACGCCATCACCCTCAACCGGCTGATGATAGAGCAAGGCGCGGGCTCTATGCAGCTAAAGGCGACGCTGCTGCGTAACCCGGCCGGGACCACCAATCCTCTGACCCTCGAATCCCACCTGTCGGCAGTCGACCTGCCCAGGCTGTTCGCCGGCTTCAACAATTTCGGGCAGGACGCGCTGACGGCAAAGAACCTGAAGGGCATGCTGACGGCGGATATCCGCCTGTCGGGGGCGTTGAACGGCAAGGCCAGGGTTGCGTCCAACAGTCTGAAAGGAACCATCGATTTCAGTCTCAGGCAGGGCGAGCTCATCGACTTCGCGCCCATGGAGAAGATACACGAAAAGGTCCTGAAAAAACGCGACCTTTCACAGATACGCTTTGCAGAGCTGAAGAACCAGCTTGACGTCGACTCCACGACCATTACCTTTCACAGGATGGAGATCCAGTCCACGGCGTTCACTCTCTTTGCCGAAGGTACCTACGACCTGAAAACCGGCCCCGACATGAGCCTCCAGGTCCCTCTCAGCAATCTGACAAAGGACCGCAACCCCGATATCCCGCCGGACAGCAAAGGCAACGACAGCAAGGCCGGGATGAGCCTGCGGCTGCGCGCGCGCAATGGCGAAGACGGCAAGCTGAAGATCAGCTGGGACCCATTCAAAAAAGCGTTGAAGAAGAAAGGGTGAAAGGTCAGCTGATCGCCGGAGGAGACGGCTTTGCAAAAATTCGGTAACTTTACCGATATGCAGTTCAAGCTCAACGCTCCTTATCCTCCCGCAGGCGATCAGCCCTCGGCTATCGCGCAGCTGACGGAAGGTATTCTCCGGGGAGACAGATATCATACACTATTGGGCGTGACAGGTTCAGGGAAGACCTTTACCATGGCCAACGTGATCCAGAACGTACAAAGACCCACGCTCGTATTGACACATAACAAAACGCTGGTGGCGCAGCTCTATGGCGAGTTCAAACAGTTCTTTCCCGAGAACGCAGTAGGGTATTTCGTGTCCTACTACGACTACTATCAGCCCGAGGCCTACATGCCTGTCACCAACACTTATATTGAAAAAGACCTCTCGATCAATGAAGAGCTGGAGAAACTGCGTTTGCAGGCGACCACCCAGCTGCTGAGCGGAAGGAGGGATATTATCGTAGTGGCCTCGGTTAGCTGTATCTATGGTATCGGCAACCCGGCCGAGTTCGAGAACGGCATCATCCGTCTCCAGCAGGGTCAGGTGATCTCGCGGCAGGGTTTCCTGCATTCGCTGGTCAATTCCCTGTACAGGCGTAGCGAGGTAGATTTCGCCCGGGGCAATTTCCGGGTCAAGGGAGACACGGTAGACATCAACCTTCCTTATGTGGACTATGGCTACCGGATCAGTTTTTTCGGGGACGAGATCGACTCCATCGAGAGTTTTGACATCGCCACAGGAAAACGGATCGGGCCCATGGAGAATGCGGCCATCTTCCCTGCGAACCTGTACCTGGCGCCGAAGGACATCCTCCACCAGGTCATCTATGAGATACAGGACGAGCTGGCGGCACAGGTCGACTATTTCAAGAGCGTCGGAAAATATATCGAAGCGCAGCGGCTCAGCGAGCGTGTAAACTATGACGTGGAGATGATCCGGGAGCTGGGTTACTGCAACGGGGTGGAGAACTATTCCCGGTTCTTCGACCGCCGCAAGCCCGGCACCAGGCCCTTCTGTCTGCTGGACTATTTCCCAAAGGACTTCATGCTCATACTGGACGAAAGTCACCAGACGGTGCCGCAGATCAGCGGGATGTATGGCGGCGACCGCAGCCGCAAGCTGGTCCTGGTCGACTATGGTTTCCGGCTTCCGAGCGCGCTGGACAACCGGCCGCTGAACTTCCACGAGTTCGAGGCGATGACGGGTCAGACGGTCTTTGTCAGCGCTACCCCGGGCGACTATGAGCTGGAGAAGAGCGAAGGGGTGGTGGTCGAACAGGTGGTCCGCCCGACAGGGCTGCTGGACCCGCCGATCGAAGTACGGCCCAGCGCAGGCCAGATCGACGACCTGCTGGACGAGATCGACAAGCGGGTAAAGAAGGGCGACCGCGTGCTGGTGACGACGCTGACCAAACGGATGGCGGAAGAGATGGACAAATACCTGCACCGCATCGATATCCGGTCAAAATATATCCACAGCGAGGTCGACACCCTCGAAAGGGTCGAGATCCTCCGGCAGCTGCGGTTGGGCGACATAGACGTCCTCGTCGGCGTAAACCTGCTGAGGGAAGGCCTGGACCTGCCGGAAGTCTCTCTGGTCGCCATTCTCGACGCGGATAAAGAAGGTTTCCTGCGCAATGAAAAGTCCCTGACCCAGACAGCGGGCCGTGCGGCGCGCAATGTCGACGGCCTGGTCATCTTCTATGC
>JAFDYE010000023.1 GCA_018267585.1 Bacteroidota bacterium | reverse complement strand
GTTTGCGTAACGATGGAACCCTCTGCAATTCAGATAAGGATAGCCGGCATCGAGGACGCCGGTCTGATCGTCGACCTGAGCCGGAAGACCTTTTATGATACGTTTGCCCGGCATAATACGGAGGAGAATATGCGCATTTTCATGGAAGAGCAAATGCCCCGGGACAGGCAGCTGGCGGAAGTCGGGGCGCCCGGGCGCTGGTTCCTGCTTGCCTATTCGGGGGACGAGGCGGTAGGTTATGCTTCGATGCGCGAGGCGGCAGAGCTGCCGCAGGGTTTGCAGGGGACCCGGGCCATCGAGATCGTACAGCTGTATTCCGCGCAGAAGATGATCGGAAAAGGAGTGGGTGCGGCCTTGATGCAGGCGTGTCTCGACCTGGCTGGTCAGAAGGGAATGGACTGGGTATGGCTGGGTGTATGGGAGCACAACCACCGCGCGATCGCCTTTTACCGGAAATGGGGCTTCGAACATTTTGGAGAACACGTATTCCTGGTGGGCCTGGACGCGCAGACGGACTGGTGGATGAAGAAAAAGCTATAGGAGATCAGCGTTTCAACAGCTTGCTGTTCACGATCTTTTCCATGACGTCTTCTTTCTGGTATTTGCTGATGGGCACCTGGTAGGCGCCGATATGGAGAATATTCCCTTCGATGGAGTTGATCTTGTCGATGGCGACGATATAGGATTTGTGGGGCTGTATGAATGACGTCCGGGGCAGCTTTTCCTGAAGCATTTTGAGGGCGAGGTGGGTAATGATCTTTTTCTCGCGGGTGTAGATGGCGACGTAGTTCTCCAGGGCTTCGGCGAAAAGGATATCGGAGAACTGTATCTTTTCCAGCTTGCTGTCTGCCTTTACGAAGATATAGTCCTCTGCCGGGGTCGAGCCCTGTTGCTGGCGGAAAAAGTCGAATGCTTTATTGGCCGCTTTCAGGAACCGGTCGAAGGGTATCGGTTTCAGAAGGTAGTCAAGTACCTCCAGCTCGAAGCCCTGAAGCGCATATTTTTCATAGGCGGTAGTAAAGATCACTCGTGGCCGGGTAGGGAGGTTCTTCAGGAATTCGATGCCCGTCATATACGGCATTTCGATGTCGAGAAAGAGCAGGTCGACGCTCTCCTGCTTCAGCAGGGAGTTCAGCTCGAGCGCGTTCTCGCATGTGCCCCGGAGGTCGAGGAAATCGATCTGCTGGATATAGCCCTGCAGCCCTTTACGCGCAAAGGGTTCGTCGTCGGTAATAATACATTTTATTTTCTGGGACATAGCTTAGTTGTATTGAAGCGTTAGGACAGCCATATACTCGTTGGCGCTGCTGTCGCCGCCCATCGTCTGACGGGTGGTCAGGGTATGTCGGCCGGGATAGAGCAGCTCGAGCCTTCTTTTCAGGTTTTCCAGGCCGATGCCCTTTTCTTTTTTGGTCGGAATATTATCGGGGACCGAGTTGATCACCCTGAACTCGATGGTATGGTTCGCTGCCCGCAGTTCGGCGGCTATATGGAGATTGTAGTCCCCTCCGATATATTTAAAAGCGTTTTCCACCAGGGGCAGGAACAGCAGGGGATAGACCTGCTGGCCATTGAGGCCGGCGTCGAACCGGGTGTCGAGCCGGAGTCTCTCCGAGCTACGGGTCTGCTGCAGCTGGATAAAGTTCTGGAGATAGTGCAATTCCTGGCTGACGCTGACGGTCTGCTGCTGGTCATACAATTGATAGCGCAGCAGCTCGGAGAATTTCTCTACGCTTTTTTTGGCGGCGGCCACGTCCTCGTCCATCTGGAAATAGATCGTATTAAGGGCGTTGAACAGGAAATGCGGGTGATACTGCGCCTTGAGGAATTTCAGCTCGGTCTGCAACTGGTCATTGGTGATCTTTTCCAGCTGGACCTTTCCGTCGATATACGCTTTCAAAAAGGCGCTGCTGCGGGCGATGCCGTAGTAGATCAGCGAATAAAGCAGGGGGATCGTATTGATGTCCACGACGTCGTACCACTGCGCGCCGTCGTCGGTGAAGGCGGCCATCGGCAGGAAAACGACATTATTGAACACGATGTTCAGGCCGATCAGCCAGCCGATCTCGCGGGCGACGCGCCGATAGCTGAGGTCATTGGCCGGCCAGCGCCGGTCGAAATACCGGAAGAGGCGGTTGCAGGCGGCGAGGAAGATATAGCTGAAGACGACGCTGTAGACGATCTCCAGCGCGTTCTGTTGCCAGGGCCGGTCCCGCCAGAACCGCATGCCGGTGACCGTGTCGAGCAGCAGCCTTATCGTAAAGTAAACGACCAGTCCGTAGAGCGCGGGGAAGAGGTATTTTTTGAATGTATTCACGGTATAAAGGTCCGGGTGTTGTGTGGAATGGGAAAATTTTGTTGACGTATGGACGATTCCGGTCGTCCTGTGGCGGGAAAATGCCGGCATGGACGAGAGAATGCGGGAAAAGACAAGGCCCCCTGCAGGGGGCCTTGTAAAGGAAAAGTTTCCGGGATCAGATGATTATGATCAATAGCAGGATAATGATGATCAGCGCGCCGACGGAGATATATACCCCGGTCACGGCGCGGGCTTCTTTCTTCATGGCTTTGAGCTCAGCCCGCAGCTCTTTACGCTCGTTCTTCGTCAGCTGGGATTTGTCCATCGCCTTGATGGCTTCGGTCCGGTCCTTCATTTGCTGAACGAGCTCTTCTTTCTGTTCGTGTGTCATCGTTGCCAGCGCTTCCTTTGATGGCAGATCCAGCGGGGCCGTCCTTACGTCCGCACACAGGGCGCGAAAAGACATAAAGAACAGGAGAACCGGCAGACAGATGATGAATTTTCCTTTTTTCATGGTGAACGTTTTAATTGATGTGCGTCAGATATGTTTACCTGGAAAGGTTCAAAAGCCGTTCCCCTTTCACCAAATATGCGAAAAAATGGAAATTGTGTAATTTTTATGATTTTTCAGACAATAAAAGGCCCAAAATGGAAAAAAGTGTAGAGTAAATTCCACACTTTTTTTCTTCAACTATTTTTTTCTGAAGAGGCCTGCTGTGCCTGCGGCTGATATTCGTGTAGCCAGAGCCTGACAATCGAGTCGGTCAGGTCGACCAGCTCGCTAAAGCTGTCCGGCTTTCGCAGGAAGCACGACGCACCGAGCTCATACGAGGTCTTACGGTCCTGGTTAAGGGTAGAAGTGGTCAGCACAATGATGGGGATCTGGCTGAATTGCTTATTTCCCCGTATCTCTTTCAGCGCCTGGAGGCCGAGCATGCCGGGCATGTTCAGGTCAAGCAGGATCAACGCAGGAAAGTCGGATTCGTCGGAATATAGCGTATCCAAAAGAGTTTCAGCGTTTTCGATAAAAACATAGTCGATCTGTGGGCTTCGTTCCAGGAAAGCATCCAGTATAATCTGCCTGTCGTCCGGATCGTCATCTACAATGAAGATAAGATGAGAGTTGCTTTTCATAAAAAAGTTGTAATTGTTCATGACGGTGATAAGGCCAGGCTGTTTACGCAATTCTAAGGGTCTCTAAAGTTATCATTTTACGGAGATTTTCCTACCTTCCATTCCACTTTTCATACTTACATCTAAACCGGTGATTTTCCGTTCAATCTCCTCTGCCAGAACCTTGCCAAATATATGGCGCGGGTCTTGTGCTATAATTTGACCGGAAAACTGACTGGCGCGTGCCAAGGTCAATACCTATTAAAAAAAATCTTGATAAAGTAAAATTTCTATTGGCGCTACCACAACCACGAAGGTCGCAAAGAAAAAAGCCTCTTCCCGAAAACCGACGGCCGCAAATGGCAGAAATGGAATGGCCAAACACACCGGATTCGACACCGAAATGGCCGCGGACGACAAAGAACTGCTCCGGATACTCCTCCAGGTACGAAATGGTAATTTCTCGGT
>JAFDYE010000239.1 GCA_018267585.1 Bacteroidota bacterium | reverse complement strand
GGGTCTGGGGTCAGACTATCGGCGGTATGCAGGGTGATGGAACGGCCGGAAGCACGGCCCTGACGCGACCGAAGCAGGTGCCCATGCCTGGTGGCCGCAAGGTTTCACAGGTCAGCGCCGGCAACCACGCCATCGTACTTTGCACGGACGGTACTGTCTGGGTCTTCGGCGGTTCGGGCGAAATGCCGCAGAATCTTGGCTACGCGTCGACTTCTACCAGCTATTTCAGCCCTGTACAGCTGACCGGGCTTTCGAATATCGTCCAGGTCTCGGGCGGCGGGCCGTTCAACTACGCCCTGGACGCCAACGGCAAACTGTTTGGATGGGGTTATTGGGGCGCCTATATGGGCGGAACGGGTCCCAACGATCCGGTAGCTACTCCCATCGATCTGACCACCAGGCTGAGCCTGCCTAAGCCGGTCAAAATGATCACTTCCAATATGGACTGCTCGCATGCGATCCTGACCGATGGCACGCTTTGGGGATGGGGTGAGAACGCACAGGGTGATATCGGCAACGGCGTAGAGCGCAACTGGGCTACGGCTCCTTACCCCTACTCGTGGGACTACAGCCCGGCGCAGCTGCTCCAGCAAAAGCCCGTACAGATCACTACCCGTACAGACTTTGTCGCGGTATTCGCAACGCAGCCCTTCGTCATGTATAACTATGCGGAGACGGCCGACGGTACGCTTTACTCCTGGGGACGTAACAAGGGTGGCGTACTTGGCAACGGTGTGGTAGGTTGCAGCAGCGTAGCTGCCTCTTACCCTAATTCATGGGACGTAAAGGCCGCCACGGTGGTCACGCCGCTGAATGTAACCGTTGCTACCCAGGTGCCTTCGCCGTATTGCATTGCGAATCCGACTACATCTCCCTGTAACACCTGCTCGCTGACGAGCGTGACGACGAAGGCTACTGCGAACGAGTCAGGCGCCTCTGCGGCGAGCGCCAACACGCTGGCTGCCGATGCTGCGGCCACCTCGCTGACCAAAGAATCGCTGGATATCTATCCGACCGTTACGAACGGTACCCTGAATATCCGGCTTGCCAGCGATGCTACCGGGATGGTGCAGATGGCCATCTACGACGTTAGCGGAAGGCTGATGGAGATCGACAGGACGGGCAAGGAAGGGCAGATAATGACGCAGACCCTCAACGTATCGAGGCTGCCAGCCGGTATCTACACCATGCAGGTACTCATCGGCACGCAGAAGAGAATGACGGGACGGTTCGTCAAACAATAACAGCATACCTGATCGTACACTTATAATCAACGGGCGGTTTACTGCCTCTCATGGGCCTCAGCTGTAATAGCTGGGGCCTTTTTCTTTAGGGAGAGCAGCCACCAGATGGTCCATGAACCGAAGATGATCATAAAGGGATGTGCCGGGTAGGCGTACCGTGGGATGGCTACAAGAATGGTATGAATGCCGGTCAGCACGACGAAGGGCAGGATCATCAGCCACGCGTCGTAATTCCTGCGGTTGAGCCAGAAGCCGGCAATGCCGAAGACGACGAGGAAGAAATTGCAAAAGCCCAGCATCAGCCTGGTCGCCGGTGACCGGAAACCCTGTGCGTCGGAAGCGACAAAGCCCCAGAGTTCCCAGAGATTGGCGATGCGCTGGACCAGGAATTCGCCCGGCTCTTTCTTCATATGATCCATATATAGTTTTATCGCCTTGTCTTCGGTGTCGATCTCCGGATATTTATCGCCGATCTCGAAGTCGATATAACTGCCTTTCGCGGTTACGGAGTACAGGATATTGATGCGAGCGTTGCCTTCGATAGAGAACTTACCTGTCTGCAGGTAGCAATAGGAAGCCAGGAGCACGATGGGGATAAAGGCTGTGATGAGGAGCCGGTAGTTGAGTCTTTTTTTCCAGATGAGCTCGATGGCGACGATCAGGAGGAAGACGGGTGCTATATTGGTCCGGACCAGTGTCGTCAGGCCGAAGAAAAGTCCGCTCAGCCAGTTGTTTTGCCGGAAATAATAGTAGTAGGCACCCAGGAGGAAGAACAGGGTGGGTTCTTCGGACATGATCCACCGGACATAGTTGAGCAGGGGAGGGAAGATGGCCATGATGATACCCGCTGTGAGGGCGACGGTTCTGTTCTTCAGGGTTCTCAGGGCGATATCGTATACGAACCAGATGGTTCCGACAGACATGAAAATATTCAGCCAGAGGAGGAGGGTCTGGGAATGGTTGGTGCTGATCAGTTTGGCAACAAAAACGATCAGCGGATAGCCATTGGGAAAGTAATTAAGATAGCGTCCCTGCCGGATGATCTCGGCCTGGCGGTAATACTCGAATGAGTCCCTGTGCATGTGTATCAGGGGGACGAAGAAGACGAAGGCCACCCGGATCAGGAAACCTGCGACGAGGAGGATGGTCAATGCTTTCTTCGATCGGGCCGGATCGAGCGGGTCTTTTGGAAGGGAGTGGGCGTAGTTCATGATCAAAGTTTTTGAATATTCCTTGATAGAAAAGTGTGTGGGCCTCAACGAAAAGGTTTGTAGAAGGCGATCTTTCCCAGGGCCAGCATCGGGCGGTCGCCGCTGCTGTCGCCGTAGGCGTAGATCTCGGTGTATTCGTCCAGTTGGTGGTTCAGTTGAATGCGTCTTACCTTTTCCCGGCCGTGGCAGTTGGCACCTTCGATTGAGCCTGTGAGGACGGTCCGGCCTTTTTTTGTAGTCACCGAGAGATGGGTCGCGATAAGGGATGCTCCTATTGAGTCCGCCCATTTCCTGATCCAGTTGGAGGGTGAGGCGGAGACGATGACGATCTCTGCGCCGAGCTCTTTTAATTTTTTCAGTTCATCAAGCGCCTTGGGGCGGAGGAGGCCGGGAAGCATTTCGGAGGAAAAGCGGTCGCAGCTGGCCTGAAAGTCGTCGAGCGGGCGGTTTTTGAAGAAAAAAGACAGGACCCGCTCTTTACCCTTCTGGTTGGAGATAACCTTCAGCTTGTAGGCCAGGATCCATGGGGCGGACAGCAGGAAGCCTAGCCAGAACAGCGGTGCGCCCTTGTCATAGCGGATGAACTCCAGCAGTGTGTCTTTTGTCGTTATCGTGCCGTCAAAGTCGAAGAATGCGATGCGCTTGTTCATGTATGGTGGATTAGAGCTTTAGCTTCTTGAACATGGGTTCGGGGATGGTTTTGATGACCAGCATGATCCATCGCCAGAACCACTTGACGTAAATAGTGTTCTTCTTTCGTGCTGCCGCGTCGTAGATGGCGGAGGCCAATTTGTCGGGCCTGGCGGTCAGCAAGGGGGACAGGGGCATTCCTTCGGTCATTCGCGTATAAACAAAGCCGGGTTTGACGGTAAGGACGTGTACATTCTTGTGATACAGCCGGTTGCGAAGACCGGAGAGATAGGCGGTGAGGCCTGCTTTGGCGCTGCCGTACAGGTAGTTGCTTTGGCGTCCCCGTTCGCCGGCGACCGAGCTGATGCCAATGATCAGGCCCTGACCCCGGGCTTCGTACCGGTTGGCGACGGTATTCAGGATAGAGACCGCGCCGGTGTAGTTCGAGTCGAGGATGGTCTTGCACCGGGCCCAGTCCTTTTCCGCCTTTTCATTATCCCCGAGCAGGCCAAAGACGCAGATCGTGATGTCGGGAAGGGTTGGGAGCGTATCGAAGAAGGCTTCGTGTTCATCAAAGCTGAGTGCGTCAAATTCATGGAGCGTGCAGGCAACCCCGTAGCGGATGGCGATATCTGATTGGAT
>JAFDYE010000238.1 GCA_018267585.1 Bacteroidota bacterium | reverse complement strand
GTCTTTTCCTTCGCACGGCCGAACTGAAAGAAATCCCAGTTGACATTCGTCAGATAAAGAGCGCCAAAGGCCGCATTCCAGTTCTGCGAGCCAAGCGCCGGACCCGAAGAAGATACGCCCGGCACCTTGTAAGCAGCCAGCGGGCCGTAGTTGCTGTTAATGGTACCATAGTCCTGCTGCGCGGCAAAATTGACGTCCGGCAGGTACTCCCTCTTTGTTTCCTTGACATTAGCCTGAGAAGCTTTGACATAATCGGTCTTGGCCCGGATGGTGCCGTAATTGGTGAGCGCGGCCTGGACCGCCTGCTTTAATGTCAGCACCTGCGCGCTGACGCCATTCGCCAACAAGCTGAAAAGCAATAATTCCGCTATTTTTTTCATTCTGGTTCCTGTCTGATCTTCTGCAAAGGGACCGAAAGATTTTGAAGCAATTTTGAAGCAGCCTGCCGGGGTAAAAAGCTGATGCCCAGGATATGGAAGCCCTGCCGGTATTCGTAAATAATATCAAAATAACTCATATCACAGATCTGGCGGACAATTGCCAGCCCTATACCGATCGAATCGCTGCCGGGATTCCCTTTTTTGAACCGTTCAAATAATTCCTCCGTTGGCACCTGCGGCTCACGGCCCGTATTGGCGATGACCAGCCCTTCGCGACGCAGCCTTACAAAGATGATGCCCGCACCTTCGTTATGTCTGATCGCATTGCTGACCAGATTGGTCAGCAGCAGGTCGGCCAGCGAGGCGTGCAGCGGTATATAGATCTTATCTTCTATTTCCGCCACCAGCCGCAGGACCTTCATCTGCATCAGCTCATGGAAGGACGCCAGCCCTTCCCGGACGAGCCGGCTGAAGTTGACAGGTTCCTCTGCTGCATACTCCTGGTTCTCCAATTTGGTCAGCAATGTGAGCGAACTGTGGATACGGCTCAGCCGCTCCAGCGCGTTCTGCATCTCGGCAATCAGCACCGCCTGCTCGTCCCGGATGTCCGACTCCATTAGAAGATCCAGTTTGCCCCGGATGATGGCCGTCGGCGTCTGCAGCTCGTGCGAAGCATTCTCCGTAAACTCTTTTAACGACCGGTAGTCTTCGCGTACCTTGTCGGTCATTTTCAGCAAAAATTCATTGAGCTCCCTGAACTCGGATGTGCTGGTCCCCGGAAGACGGATACCGTCTTTCTGCTTGAGCTCAAAGGATTGTATAACGCGGAGGGTCCTTTTGAAAGGCGCGAGAATGTATTTCGAGATGAGCCCCCCCGAAATGACAACCAGCACGAGCAGCAGAAGCAATATCCATTTAAAGGAATCCAGCACACCGGGCAGCAGCTGATAAAAAGAAGGTATAAAAGAATAGGTAGAGACGCGGTAGTGCACGTCGCCGATAGTATAAAATGAGGTGACCACCAGCCGGTATTCGCGTCCCTGGAACTCGGGATTCCATTCGACACCCCGCGTATAGTACGAGCTGATCCCACGCGGAACAGAATCCGCCGGGATACGCGTGATAGTAGCCCTCCTTCGGGTAGGGTGCCCCGAATAGTCCCCGCCGTCCCGGATCTGCTGGGCGATGATGTCGTTGAGCCGCTCGTGCCTCGCCACCTCCACCCTGCTGATCTTCCACTGTATCTCGTAGTAGACGATCGCGCCCCCGATGAGAAGCACGACCAGCATGATGCCGAAATACCAAAGCGTAAATTTTGTGGTTAGCCTCATTCTTGTTTATGCGAATTGAACTTGTACCCCAGGCCGTACACGGTGCTGATATAATCCATTCCGCCGGCACTGCTGATCTTCCTCCGCAGGTTCTTGACGTGCTGATACACGAAGTCAAAATTCGCCAGGTTGTCTGTATAGTCCCCCCATAGGTGCGCCGCTATCGCCTGCCGCGACAAAACCCTGTTCTTATTGACAAGAAAATACAACAGCAGGTCGAACTCCTTGGGAGTCATGTCCAGCAGCGTGCCGTTGATACGCGCCTCGAACATGTCCGTGTTCAGGCTGATCTCGTTGAACTCCACAATGCTGGCCCCGCCCAGGTTCTTCCTCCGGTATACCGCCCTGATACGGGCGTGCAGCTCGGCCAGGTGGAAGGGCTTGGTTATATAATCGTCCGCCCCTTTTTCCAGTCCGATGATCTTGTCGTCCAGCGCATTCTTCGCAGAGATGATGAGCACGTTGCTGTCTTTATGCTCGGTACGGATCAGATTGAGCAAACCGATGCCATTGCCGTCCGGCAGTCCGATATCCAGCAAAATGCAGTCGTACTTAAAAAGACTGAGCTTCTCTTTCGCCTCCTCCAGCGTCTCACAGGACGCACAGATATACCCTTCCCGCCCCAGAAAATCGCGGATATTCCGGGCCAGCTCCTGGTTGTCTTCTATGATCAAAACCTTCATATCGTAAAGGTAGGGCTATTCATTTACCTGTAACCCCTCGCCTGCAAATGGAACAGCTCGGCATACCGTCCTCCGCGCTCCAGCAGCTCTTCATGGGTCCCTATCTCCAGCAGCTGGCCTTTGTCCAGCACCAGTATCCGGTCCGCCATCCGGACGGTCGAGAACCGATGCGATATGAGCACCGCCGTCCTCCCCTTCGTCAGCTCGGTAAATCGTTGAAAGACCTCGTACTCCGCCCTCGCATCCAGCGCCGACGTCGGCTCATCCAGGATCAGCAGCTGCGCATCCCGCATATACGCCCTGGCCAGGGCTATCTTCTGCCACTCGCCCCCCGACAGATCCACCCCCTGCCCAAACCAACGCCCGAGCTTCTGATCATAGCGACCGGGCAGCTTTTCGACAACAGTATCCGCCAGACTCTGCTGCGCAGCCGTCTCGATCAGCGCCCTGTCTTCCTTTTGCCCGATATTCCCCACCGCAATATTCTGCGCCATCGTCATCTGATAGCGCAGATAGTCCTGGAAGATAACGCCGATATTCCGGCGAAGATCATCCGGGTCATATTCCCGCAGGTCGATCCCATCCAGCAGTATCCGTCCCTCGGTGGGATCATACAGCCGCGTGAGCAGCTTGATCAGCGTAGTCTTGCCCGCCCCGTTCTCGCCAACCAGCGCCAGCCGCTCGCCCGCCCTCAACGTAAAGCTAAGATGCCGGTTGGCCCAGCGCTCGGAGTGCAGATACCGGAAACCGACATTCTCAAATACAAATCCTTCTTTTACCGGCCTGGGGAATGGCCGCGGATGAGCAGCCGGCTTTATCCGCGGCTCTATCTCGAAGAACTCGAAAAGGTCCTGCAAATAGATCGCCCCCTGCGAGACACTTGTAAATCGGGTGAGGATCCCCTCCAGCAGACTTCTGAGCTGCCTGAACGAACCCGCCAGAAAGGTCAGGTCACCGATGGAAAGACTCCCGTGAATGGCCCTGAAGATGATGACCACATACGCGGAATAATACCCGGCACTGCCCAGAAGGGCAAAAAAAGTACCCCATGCAGACCGCTTTATCGCCAGCGTCCGGGCGTCCCGGTAGAATTTATCAGCCAGCATCCTGAACCGGTCGATCAGAAAACCCGAAAGTCCGAACAGCTTGACCTCCTTGGCCGTCTCGTCGCTGGCGCCTAAGTATCGGAGATAGTCCAGCTCACGCCTCTCCGTCGTCTGCGACCGCGTCAGGGCATAGCTGCGGTCGTTGAAATACGACTCCCCCAAGAAAGCCGGCACTACGGCCACCAGCAGCAAAAGGATCAGCCAGGGATTGAACGCCATGAGACCGGCAGCAAGAAACCCCATGCTGATGAGGTCCTGTACCTGCCCCAGCACCTGCGACAACAATACCGTCCGCCCATTGGTCTGCTGCCTCGCCCTTTCCAGCTTGTCGTAAAAACTGGAGTCTTCGAACTGGTCCAGATCGAGCCTTGCCGCGTGCGCCATGATCCTGACAGAAGTAGAATTGGCGAATTTTTCGCCCAACAGACTGTCCATGAGGCTTATAGCCCTCGCCAAACCATCGGAGAGCAGGGCCAGGCCAAATTCCAGGGCAACCAGCTCCCAGATATAGTGGAGGTCACCCTTTCCACCAGCCCTGGCCAGCTGAATAACTTCGTCGATGATGAGCTTGCCCACATAAAGGATTATCACGGGTATAGCGGACCGGGTAATACGTAACAATGTATTAGTCAGCATTATACCAGGGCTTGTCTGCCATACAAGCCGAAAGAAGCGCGGCAGATTGCGCAGCGCGTTGATGCGTTGTTTCCAGGTCAGGGGTTCTGCTGCTGCAGAAGTCTTTGATCTCGCCATATTTCCACTTAACAACTGATAAAGGTATACGGTTGTATGCAGATATCTCGTCCTATGACGCAACTTATCGGTAAAAACAATGACCCCGGGGGTAAGTCCCGGACCTACCTTTGATGTTGACTATATCCTTAACCCTGTAAAACCTAAAACCGGATCCAATGAAATCGATCATCCTGTCGGTTTTTGGCATCTTATCCTGTCTGGCTGTTCATTCCCAGATCCAGATCCAGGGATCTTACCTCAACATAACCCGCCCTTCGGGTGGCCCCGTCTCCACAGGCGACGTCATCGAGCTGCGGGCGGTGCTTAGTGTGCCGAACGGTACTACGCTCAGCAATCTGTATTATACCGACAACGTTCCAACCGGAACCAGCTTCATATCGGGAACACTAAAAGTGGTCACCAGCGAAAACCAGGTAGTGGCCGCGATCCCGAATACGGGCTATTACACCGATGGCGCCGACGCAGACCGCGGTAAGATAGCCGGCACGGCAATCACCATCTACATGGGCACAGGCGCCACGTCCTCCGCTGGTGGCACGGTTACCGGCGGATCCACTACCCCCGTCTTCTATTCGAATGCGACCATCCTGATGGTGG
>JAFDYE010000237.1 GCA_018267585.1 Bacteroidota bacterium | reverse complement strand
GGAAGACGGCCGAGGAGGCGGGCACGAGACTCTTCTCGATCGAACGCAGCAGCAATGTCAAAGACTTTGTCACCATCGGTCAGGTTGCCGCAAAGGATGTTGCAGGCCTCAACGGCTATAAGTATGTCGATGAGTCGGTCGCTGCCGGCGTCTGGTACTACCGGTTGCGGATGCAGGATATCGACGGCAAATACACTTACAGTAACGTCATCTCTGTCAACGTGGGGGCGGCTTTCCAGGGCATGCTGCTCTATCCTAACCCGGTACAGGACCGGCTGTTCGTACAGATGCAGTCCGGTCAGGTCGAAAAGACCGTGGTCCGGCTGGTGGATATTCAGGGCAAGACGCTGCAGCAACAGGAGATAACCCTGAGCAGTGGGGTTACTTCCCTGACATTTGATACGCGCACCCTGGCAAGGGGAACATACTTTGTTGTCGTGGCTGGTAGCAGGCCGCAGATAAGACAGTTCATCAAGCCTTAACCGGCTTGCTTGTGCTGTTGTTTTCCGCTGCCCGGTCGTATATGGCCGGGCAGCATTTTTTTTTGATGGGATCAGCTATTTTCCCGTAATTTCCGACCTTCAAGCGGTCAATATCGTGATTTGTAATAATGCGTACTCCATCATTACTGGCGGGGAGCGGTGTGGCGGAAAGGGCCGATTTTCTATTGCAGGAAACCAACACACACATATGAGAAAACAGCTACTTACATTGACTTGTCTGGCGGCGGTATGGACCACGCAGGCGCAACAGCCTGGCCGTCTTACGACAAAGGATTACGAACGGGCGGAGAGCATGCTGGGCTATAGCGCCGAGCGGCTGGTGGACCGTGCGAACGTGCGGCCGAACTGGCTGCCGGGTGATAAATTCTGGTATAGGATACTGACGGCGGATGGGCATGAGTTCGTCCTGGTAGATCCGGCAAAGGGTACGCGAACGGCCGCCGCCGACCTGCAGCAGCTCGGTGTCGAGGCGCCAAAATCCGGGGAAGGTCGCCGGGGAAGGGGAAACGAGGTGCAGTCCCCGGACGGGAAGAAAGCAGCATTTATAAGGGACTATAACTTGTGGGTAAGGGATGTCGCCACCGGCGCGGAAACGCAGCTGACGACCGACGGCGTTAAGGATTTTGGGTATGCGACCGACAACGCGGGATGGAAGAGCAGCGACCGGCCGATACTGGCCTGGTCGGCGGACTCCCGGAGGATCGCCACGAACAAACAGGACGAACGCAATGCGGGCGACATGTACCTGGTGACGACCAACGTCGGACACCCTGTACTAAAGGCCTGGAAATATCCTCTTCCCGGAGACAAGGAGATCGCCATGATACATCGTGTGATCATTAACGTGGATACGCCGAAGGTCATCGCCCTCAATATACCGGCCGATCCCCATCGCGCGACCCTGAGCGACGATATCGCCAGCAGCGGCATCCTGGATGACGTGGAATGGACCGCCGACGATGCTCAGCTGGCCTTTGTATCGACCAGCCGCGATCACAAGCAGGAGAAATTCAGGATCGCCGACGCCGCCACCGGGACCGTCCGGGACGTGTTCGAAGAGACGGTGGCCACGCAATATGAATCGGGGCGCGGGGCTATCAACTGGCGATATCTTCGCCAGACTGGCGAGGTCATCTGGTATTCCGAGCGCGACAACTGGGGTCATTTGTATCTCTATGACGCGAAGACGGGACAGCTGAAGAATCAGATCACAAAAGGCGAATGGGTGGTCTCCCGTATCGTCAGGGTCGACGAGAAGAAAAGACAGGTCTATTTCCTGGCAGCCGGGAAAGAAACGGGTAACCCTTATTTCAACCATCTCTACCGGATCGGCTTTGACGGCAAAAAACTGACGTCCCTGAGCCCGGAAGAAGGCAATCATACGATAACCCTGTCGCCGGGTGGCGGCTACTTTATAGACAGCTATTCGCAGCCAAATGTTCCGCCGGTGACCGTCCTGCGCAACTTAGACGGCAAGCTGATAACGACGCTGGAAAAAGCGGATATCTCGCGGCTGGTGGCGACGGGATGGAAGGCGCCCACGCCAATAACGGTAAAGGCCGCGGACGGCAAAACCGATCTATATGGGCTGCTGTTCACCCCATCGCACCTGGACTCCGCACGGAAATACCCGATCATAGACTATATCTATCCCGGGCCGCAGGGCGGAAGCGTCGGAAGCTGGTCATTCACCGTTGGACGCGTGGACGACCAGGCGCTTACCGAACTGGGCTTTATCGTGGTTGCCATCGAAGGCACCAGCAATCCGTACCGCAGCAAGAGCTTTCATGATATGAGCTATGGCGATATGTCGACCAATACCCTCGCTGACCAGGTGACGGGTATCCAGCAGTTGGCAGGCCGGTATCCGTGGATTGACGTCAACCGGGTGGGCATCTGGGGACATTCCGGCGGCGGCTTTGCGACGGCGGGCGCCCTATTCCGGTATCCCGATTTTTTCAAGGTGGGTATATCCGAGTCCGGGAACCACGACAACCGCAACTATGAGGATGACTGGGGCGAGCGCTACGACGGTCTGCTGACTATGGGTGCGGATGGCAAGTCCAACTATGAGGCGCAGGCCAACGAGAACTATGCAAAGAATCTGAAAGGGAAGTTGATGCTGGCGCATGGTTTGATGGACAACAACGTGCCGCCTTACAATACGATGCTGGTGATCGAAGCCCTGACCAAAGCCAACAAGGACTATGATCTGGTCGTATTCCCGAATGCCCCGCATGGCTATGGTATCTATAGTCCGTACATGATGCGGCGTCGCTGGGATTATTTTGTGAGAAACCTGGCTGGTATGGAGCCCCCGGCGGGCTACGAACTGAAGACGAAGACGGATCCCCGCAGCGATGGGGAGGAGATGCCGGGGAGGCGACGGTAGACAATACTATGTTATGCGTTATAATGAGACTCTTGCCGACCGCATTCGCGAGGCGCTGGTCGACGTACCAAAAGTGAAAGAGAAGGAGATGTTCAGCGGCGTCACTTTTATGGTCGACGACAAGATGTGCATCAGCGTCGGGCCGGATAGGATCATGTGCCGGATCGACCCGGCGATACACGACCAGCTGCTTGAGGAAAGGGCCTGCCGGCCAATGGTTATGAAGGGGCGTGAGTATAAGGGGTATATTCTGGTGGATGAGGCGGACGTGCGGCGGAAGGCGGAGTTGGATTTTTGGATAGGGCTCTGCCTGGATTTTAACTCCAGGGCAAAGTCGTCGAAGAAGAAGGCCGTGGATAAGGCTGCGGCGAAGAAGCAGGTGGCCCCGAAGAAGGTCGTAGCGGCGAAGAAGAAAACAGCTAACCGGAAAAAATAAACCTGCTATGGAAAACTTAAGCGAAACTTTTCACGCGATAAAGGAGCTATTGCATCCCAAAGCGCTAAAGGAGAAAGACCTCATGTCCCATGAGAACCCGATCAACCTGAAAGCGGAGAAGTCTTATCCCGTAACGCTGGATGACGTCACATTTTCATTCGGGGCAGGGTCGGCAATGAAGGTTTCCCTCTTCAACGACGAGGATGACAAGGACGACGACGCCTTTATCTGTACAAAGGAAAAGGTTCCCTGCACCCCCATCGTCTTCGACACCGCCACGGAAGCCTATCTGAAATACTGTAATTCGGTATCGGCAAAGGCCAATCAGCAGGTGACACTGGCCGATATCGGATTTAGTCTCAACCTGGCCGCCGGAGGCAGCGCCCGGACTGTCTTTTATAAGAAACACCCCAATGCGCAGCTGGTGCGGGACGCTTTCGCCGAAGACCTGAAAAGCTTCAGGACGATCTTTAAATTCGATGACGTCGCGGGACTCGAGACCGGCAACGGCCTGGGTTTTGCCGTCAATGGGACGCTCAGCTGCAACCTGAAGATCAGCTGGTCCAATATCATCGCCACCGGTATCTCCACCCTGAGCAGCCAGCTGCCTCTGCCGGTGACGCTCGACATCAGTCTGACGCCCAGCCTGACGGCGGACTTCAGCGTGTCGGTGACTGACGACTTCGCCTATCTGCTGACCAAACAGGCGGATGGAAAATACAGGGCAAGCATCACTAAAAAGAAAACTACCTCGGAGAACGTCGCGCTCGGCGCATCGATCGGCGTCCAGTTCGCTGATCCCACCACGCTCGGACAGCAGGTGGGCGCCATCTGCGACAAGGTCATCCAGTCGGTGCTCGGTAATACCATTACCGAGATCAACGCGGCCGTTGTGAACTTTAAGCAGGGGAGGAAATCTCCGATAGTCGACAAGCTGTTCAGCCTTTTCCACCTCGACCAGCTGCCCCAGCCGATCGACCTGCTGACCCCCAAGCTCAAACAGCTGGAACAGGATATTTCCAATACCATCACCAGGCTGGCGACCGAGAGTGTCAGCTTCTCGTTCAGTTATTCGTACGGTCGAATCAAGGACGACGAGGAAATACTGTCCCTTGTGATCGGCGGCGACGATCTGAAGAGATATCACAGCGATCTTTTGCGGATGAAGACCGGAAGGCTGCTCGACTCTCTTCGCAAGAATGAGATCCCGTACACCCTTGTCTCTTATCTGAACCAAAAGGTCCTGACCGTCACAAAGTCCTGGGGACTGGGGCTTACGCTCTTCGACTTCACGCTGCTGACGAGTAAGGACTATGAAAAGTCGACGACCAATGTCCAGACCGATCTGAAGGGAGTTAATACGAAAGTACAGATCGACAGAGAGAAGGGATATAAATGGCAACTGTTGAAAGGGACCGGCTCCTGGAGCGGGCAGATCAGCGCTGTCATGGCCGAATTCTCGCCGGCGCCGACGCTGGAAAAGTTCGGCTATACCTTTCAGTTCAATACGGTGCTGAAGGACCCGAATGTCAGCGAAGATGATCTGCGGTCGTACCTGGATAGCGCCGCGGTCTGGATGGCGGTCAATGCTGCGGATATCGACGGTCTCGCCCAAAAATATATGGCATTAAAAGGAAAGGAGGTCCTGGTGGAACTCAAGCTGTCATTCCCGGACAAGGTCATGCGCGCGGTTCTGCAGCAGATAGCTTCTGACGGATGGGGTACGGTAAGCAAAAAACAGCTGGCCCGGGCGATGGCCGCTGCCATGACCTGGATGGCTGACTATACCTCCAGGTCCAACCTTCCGGCAAGACAGGAGATGTATGCCCCCCTGTGGTCCGAGTACCTCGACAATCCCGATGAGGAAGTGGAAGACCTGGCGTCGCTGGCTGAGACCGAGATCCGCGGACTGGGTGACGAGGACCACCTGGCGGAATTTGAGGCCGACCGGGCGAACTGGGTATTTGGGAATAGTTTTGCGGGCGTCGTCCGAAGCAACCCGGGGTTGCAGGGCTGTCTGAAGAACTTTGTCACGGGCATGGTCGATCTGCAGCATAAGATAGAGAAAGGCGCAGCATATACGGTCTTTGACCAGTCGTACGACAATATCAGGGACTGTCTGCAGTATTCCTTCGCCCTGACCTCGGTGGGGCGTTTCCTGCTGCTCTATGCCTCCGATCTCAATCTGCTAAAGGACGTGCGGCGTGTGCTGACGCTGAGCTATGGGCCCGACAGCAACAGGACGGTAATCAATTGCTCTGTCGTATAGGACGCGCTTCGACTCCTTCTTTGGTGATCCTGACGGGCTTTATCGTTCCGTCCGCATTGAAATACATATGGTCGATACAGGTGACGCGGTGGTTGCCGTCGGTCTCTCTGAGCGGCCGACGGTGGTAGACGATATAATAGTCATCGGTGCCGGGTACGTGCAGGACGGAGTTGTGTCCTGCCCCCGTTGCAACGGTCATGTCCTGCTGCAGGATCTTGCCGATACGTTGAAAGGGACCCAATGGAGAGTCGGCAATCGCATAAGCGACGGAATAGTCGGGGCCGGTCCAGCCCCCCTCGGACCACATGAAATAGTATTTGTTGTTCCTTTCGAACATATACGGGCCTTCTACATAGTGAGCGGGCGTTATCTCTCTGAACGTCGTGCCGTCGCTGAATGGCAGGAAGCCGGTGAAGTCGGGTTTGAGCCGGGCGATATTGCAGTGGCGCCATCCACCGTAGATCAGATAATACTGACCATCCCTGTCCCGGAAAACGGCCTGGTCGATGGGCTGCGCACCGTTGTGAAATTTGTCGATCAGCGGGTGACCGAGATAGTCCTTATAGGGGCCCCCGGGTTTGTCGGCTACTGCCACCCCGATGCCTCCAACGGATGAATCGTTCTGGATATCGTTGGCGCCGAAGAAGAAATAGTATTTACCGTCCTTTTTTGTGATGGCCGGGGCCCACATGGCGCGCCGGGCCCAGCGGATGACGCTGGTGTCCAGGATATCTTTGTGTTCCTGCCAGTGGATGAGGTCGGTCGATGAGAAGGCGTCGAAATGAACCTGGTCGTTGTATTTAGCCGAGTAGGTAGGGTAGACCCAGTAGGTCTTGCCGAAGATGGCGGCTTCGGGGTCGGCGTACCAGCCTGGAAAGATGGGGTTGCCGGAGGTTGGGGCGGTGGTTTGGGCGTTGGCGCCGGAGACGATCATCCACAAGATGGTCCCCGCGATGGCGACGAAGAATATTCTCTTTCCGTGATGCCTTGCCCAGTGAGGGTATACGGGCACTGTCCGACCATCTGGCAGCGTCTTTTTGGTATAGGCGAAGATATAGCCGATGATGAGCCCGAAAATGCCGCCGAAGATGGCGCTGAAATAGCCGAGGAAGATCCAGCCCCTGTGCGTTCGTTCGGGGCGTGAGAGCTCTCTTATCCGCTGTTGCTTGAGGTCTTCGGCCTCATTTGGGGTGATGGCCTGTCCCCGTTGGGCCAGCAGCTGTTTGGCAAGAGCGTAGTCGAAATGTCCCCATTCATCCGGCCTGGCGATTATATCCCGCAGCTCCTGGTCGGTGAACGATAACAAATAATAGTCGGGGTCCACGTCATGGACTTGTTGCCGGTAATATTCCTCCAGCGCCTGGTGGGCCCGGTCGAAATCCTCTGCCCTCAGTTTGAGGTGGATCGTGGGTTCGACGACGTTGGTGACAAAGCTGGGGTTGAAGTTCGGGTTCTCGTCGGCTATCTGTGAAGGAATGCCCAGTTCAGCGAGCTGACCGGCGATGGTTGAGGCCAGCCGGGGATCGTTGAATTTCTGAAAGGTCTGGTAGTTGTCGCCCATATAAACCGGAAATTACGTTATTTTGGCCCAAATAATCAATATGAGAACCAAGCCTCTTCCGGTGCGACTGCTGCTGTTCGCCTGGCTCCTTTTACCGTGTACGCTGTTCGCCCAGACTCCCGCCTTTATTACCGACAGTCTCGATACCTATGTGCGTAAGGGTATGAAGGACTGGCAGGTACCGGGGCTGGCACTGGTCGTCATAAAGGACGGGAAGGTGGTTATCGCCAAAGGCTATGGGGTGAAGGACGTGAAGACAGGCGAGCCGGTAGACGAGAACACGCCGTTCATGATCGCCAGCAATACGAAGTTGTTCACGGCCACCGCGCTGGCTCAGCTGGAGTACGACCACAAGCTGGCGCTGGACGACAAGGTCTCCAAATATATCCCCTATTTTAAGCTATATGATTCCGTTGCCAGCCAGCTGGTCTCTATCCGCGACATCCTCAGCCATCGCATCGGAACAAAGACCTTTCAGGGTGATTTTACCTTTTGGAACAGCAAGCTGAGCCGGGAAGAGATCATCCGCCGTATCCGGTTGCTGAAGCCGTCGCGTCCTTTCCGACAGACCTGGGGATACTGTAACAGCTGTTTCCTGACGGCGGGGGAGATCATTCCCAAAGTGACTGGCAAGGCGTGGGAGGAATATATACAGGACAGCCTGCTGACACCGCTGGAGATGACGCATACCTACACGAGCCTCCGGCTGGTGCCTTCCTCGGTGAAGCTGCCTCAGCCCTATACGACGGCCTTTACCGGTGATCTGCGTCCGGTGCCGCTGGACCATTGGGATAACCTGGGACCTGCCGCCGACCTTATCAGTACCGTCAGCGACCTTAGCCACTGGCTGCAGTGTCAGCTGGACAGCGGCCGCTGGCAGGGGCGAAGGGTAGTTGCCCTGCCGGCTTTGATGGCGACGCGCGATATCAATACGATGATGACCAGCCGGAAGTCCGGGCAGCTACCGATCAATTTCATGGGCTATGGCCTCGGGCTTGTCGTCAGCGATTATAATGGCCGTCAGACCTACTGGCATACGGGCGGAGCAGCGGGAATGGTGAGCGTGCTGACCTTTGTACCTGACGAGCACCTGGGGCTGGCGATCCTCACCAACCAGGACAACCAGGAATTTTTCTTCCTGCTGCGGCACCAGATACTCGATGCTTACTTAGGTGTTCCGTATAAGAACAGGAGCGAGGACGGACTGAGGTCGTTCGAGAGGGTAATGAAGGATACGCTCGCGACTATCAATAGCTGGAAGGCGAGGGTGACCGGTGCGAAGCCGCCGATGCCGTTGTCGGCGTACTGCGGACACTATTCGAATAAAGTTTATGGTTCGATGGATATCCGGCAGGATGGGGGACGCCTGGTTTTAAGATTCAACAGCCACGACAAGCTGACGGCGAAGATGGAATATATGGATAATGAGGAGTGGTTACTGGAGTATGACAATATCGAGTATGGTATCTATACAACGAAGTTCGGGACGAAGGATGGAAAGGTGACGGGAGTGGAGACGAGGCAGAGTGATTTTGTGGAGTATGATGGGTATAGCTGGACGAAGGAATAAGGCTGGCTTTAAACTTTCTTTTAGTTGGATAGTCTACTATTCCGAAAAAGAAATTTTTTATGCAAATGAGGCTAATTGGCATAGTCATTCTGGCGGTTGTGATCGTGGGGACGGCCAGTGCGCAGGACCGGTGGGGGAAGCTGGATACATGGATGGCAGACAATACGAAGGATATGGGGGGGCGCGCTATCCTCGTAGTGTACAAGGACGGCAAGGTGGCGTATATGAAGTCGGTGGGCGATATGAGCCGGCGGCAGAAGATGGTCAATACCTTCATCAGCAGAAGGCAGGGCAAGGACGCGGACCTTAGTGATTATACGATCGGGACGCGGCAGCCGATCGCCAGTTGCAGCAAATGGCTGAGTGCGGCGCTGGTGATGACCTTTGTAGATGAGGGGAAGCTGAGCCTGTCGGACACGGTAGGTAAATATCTTCCGGTCTTGTCGGAGCATGGTAAGGGTGGGATCACGGTGCAGGAATGTCTTTCTCATCTCACGGGGATCAAAGAGCCGCCGCTAAAGGAGTCGCTAAAGAAAATGAGGAGTATTTCGAGCATGGATGAGGCGATCGCCGCCATTGCAGCAATGCCCATGGAGGGCGAGCCCGGGAGGGTATTTCACTACAGCAATGCGGGATTGCAGATCGCGGGGGCTATTCTGGAAAAGATAAGCGGAAGATCGTTTGAGGCGATGTTTGCAGAGCGGATAGCGCAGCCGCTGGAGATGAAGGATACGGATTTTGGGAAGGGGCCGGTGGCTATGCCTGCGGGTGGGGCCGGAAGCACGCCGGAAGATTATATGCATTTTCTGGTGATGATACTCGATAACGGGGTTTATAAGGGGCATCGGGTGCTCAGCGAAAAAAGCGTCGCGGCGATGCAGGTCAACAGGATCGCGCCTGATGTTACCATTGCCTATTCGCCGGCGCAGTCGCTTGGGCTCAACGGCCTCGGGTATGGATATGGTGAGTGGATAATGGGGACGGCTGTGACGAGTCCGGGGCTGTTCGGCAGCTTCCCCTGGGTGGAAAAGGAAAAAGGGTATTGTGCGTTCCTGATGACTGTTTATATCAAGAATGATGGGCGTGGCGAGCGATATACGGCTTTGAAGCAGCTCGTCGACGACGCGGTGGATCAGGGTCGGTGAATGAGCTGTTTTTTTCGGTGTTTAAGAAAGAGGGTAAGAAATAATTGTTAAATAACATGTTGTTTTAGCGGTGATTTTTATTGCAGCGTTAGTTTGGAGGCTGCAAATGAAACAGGCAAAACTTCTGCTCATCTTCGTTGGATATTGTGCCGTCGCGCGGGCACAGGTACAGCTGTCGGGAACGATCTACGATGCTTCCGCGAGGTTCACCTTACAGGGCGTCAGCGTGATTGGAGCCTCCGGCAGGGGAACGACTACTGACACTCTTGGTCACTACAGCATCTCTCTTTCCGCGGGTGACAGCGTATACTTCTCTTATCTGGGCCGGGCCACTGCGCGAATACCGGTAAAGGATATCCCGGCTGGCATTCCTTTCGACATGAGCCTGGATATTGCGGTAGATTCGCTGCCGGCCGTCTATGTCCGGTCGCACAACTACCTGCTGGATTCGCTGGAGAATCGCCGGGAATATAAAAATGTATTTGACTATAATAAGGGTTATGTCGACGGGTTGAGGTCGGGACGTGGTGGGCGAAGCGCGGGTGTGGGGATCGACTTCGATATGCTGCTGGATGGCAGAAAGAACAGAGAGATGCTCACCTTGCAGAAACGGCTGATTTACGACGAGGACGAAAAATATATCGACCACCGGTGGACGAAGTCTCTTGTACACCGGATCACCGGACTCGAATCGCCGGCACTGGATACTTTTATGCGGGCGTATCGTCCTACGAAAGAGTTTATACAGAGTTTCAGCACTGACTACGAATTCGATCATTATATCCAGGAGTGGGGGAAGTTCTTTGCCGAGGATTGGAGGACGAACCACCCGAAAGATTCCGGGTTATCGGGTATCGGCAGTGCCGGGGGCGCTCAGCCGGCAGGCGGGGTTGACACTGCGAGAGGTGGGGTTGACTCCGCGAGGGGTGGGGTTGATAATCCGAGAGGTGGGGCAGTAAAATGATATTATCGCGGAGTGGAAGAAGAAGGGGCTGCAACCTGTCTGGTGATCGCTTTCAGGCGGGGGCTCAATTCGTTGTACCGGCGAAGCAGCATCGATTGGTTGAGGGCCCGGACGTAGTTGTGGTCCTCGTACCTCCGGCCGTAATAAATATCGTCGTTAAGGTAGTCGGTCAGGAAGCGGAGGGCCTGCATATACATCATAAACGCACCGGCATAGACGAAAGCCTCTTTTTCGGTCGCGGTCAGCTCATCCCGCATTTCCTGCATATAGCCTTCTACGATAGCCTGGAAATAGGACTCGCGGACGGTGATGAGGGTCAGGTCTTTCTCTTCTTCCGATACCGGCGACAGATAGGTGCGCAGCATGTCTCCTACGTCGCTGATAAAATAGCCGGGCATCATCGTATCGAGGTCGATGACGCAGATGCCTTTGCCCTGCGGATCGAACAGCACATTGGATATCTTGGTGTCGTGGTGGGTTACCCGACTCTGGAACTCTTTATTGGCACGGATCTCCTCGTATTCTGAGACGATGATGTTTTGTGATTCGAGGTAGCTGATGAGCTGTCCGGACCTGCGGATGCGCAGTGCGCTGCCTTCGTCCAGCGCTTTCCGGAAATCGCGATAGCGGCGGGAGAGGTCGTGGAAGCCGGGCAGGGTCTGGTGCAGATTGTGGGCCGGGAAGCCGGACAGCAGGCGCGTGAACTCGCCAAATTTCCTGGCCGCCTCATAAGCCTGGGAGGGGGTGTCGGCGACGTCGATGGTGACGGAGTCGCCGATGAAGGGGTAGAGACGGAACCAGGCGTCGTTATAGGGGGTAGTCGCGTCATGGCCGGCAGCCCGGACCAGCGGTTGACCTTTCAGAGACAGTACAGGCCGGGGAAAAATGGCGTCGGGGAAATGGGTCGACAGGTAGCTGGCCACCTGTTCGATATTGTCGGCGATCATTGCCGGATCGGTGAACACTTCGCTGTTGATCTGTTGCAGGATGAAATCGCCTTTCGGGCTTCGGATCCGCCAGGTGCGATTGATCAGGCCGCTTCCATGGGGGATGATTTCGCAATCCGGGGAGAAACCGTAAGCAGACAGGACCTGATCCAGCATAAGGTGATTATTCTATCTCCAAACATAATAAAGTTATGGGAGTCAACAATGCGCAAACGGTTGCGCATTATCAACGCTTGCCGTGGATGATCAATTGCCCGTTGATGACTATGTTCTGGAATGTTTCCGGTTCGTCGGGGCGGGTAGGTTTTTCTTCTTCGGAGAGGATGTTGATGAGCATTCCGGCGGCCTGGGCGCCCTGATCATAGGGGTATTGTTCGACGCTGGCCATGGGCGGGTTTTCGAGGTAGCTGGTGATCGGGAGGTTGGCGTAGCTGACGAAGCAGATGTCCTTGTTGATCTTCAGGCGTTGCTGGCGTGCATACTGCATGGCGTCCAGCGCGATGTAGTCGTTGATCGCCACGATGGCGGTGGGGCGGGGTCGCTGGCTGAGCAGGTCCTGCATGGCTTTCCAGGTACTCTCGCGGGTGAGGTCGGTGTGGGCGACGAGGCCCATGTCGATCTTGAGGCGGCGTTTTATCAGGATCTGTTTGTATGTTTCCGTGCGCTCTTTCGAGGACCGCATCTGCTCGGGTCCGTTGAGGACGCCGATGCGGCGGTGGCCCTTTTCGATAAGGAATTCGATGGCTTCGCGGGTGCCGCTGTTCATATTGGAATAGACCTTGTTGAAATCGGGAAGGGATGGGACCCGGTCGAAGAAGACGACGGGGATATTGTATTTTTTCAGGGCGGTGAAATGGTCGTATGTGGTGGTTTGTTTGCTGAGGGAGACGATGATGCCGTCGACGCGGTTATTCTTGAGCGTTGTGATGATGCGGCGCTCGCGTTCGAGGTCGTCCTTGGACTGGCTTATGAGGACGCTGTATTTGTTGCTGCTGGCTGTTTCTTCGATGCCGTCGATGGCCTGGGAGAAGAACTCTTCCTTGAGGTTGGGGATGACGACGCCGATGGTGAAGGTGCGCCGTTGTTTGAAGAAGATAGCGGTCTGGTTGGGCTCGTAGTTGAGCTGTTGGGCCAGCTGCTGTACGCGCATCCTTGTCCGCAGGCCGATGCCGGGGTGGTCGTGTAGCGCGCGGGACACCGTGGAGACGGAGACATTCAGCTGTTTGGCTATTTCCTTTATGGTGGGGAGCTTGGTGTCCTTCATGGGATAAAGATAGGGGTTTCCTTTTAGGGTCGCGACGGGGAGTGGATTGCGGGGCGGGGGTACGGGGACATAAAAAACCCGCCAGGGTCATGGCGGGTTAATTCATTCACTGTAAAGGGTTAGACGTTTTGTGGTACAGTGGTTTCAGAGACAGGCGCCGTAGGCGCAACCGACGGCTTTCATTGGGACTGGATCGGATTTCATAGGGACTGGTTACATAGGGATTGGATCGGGGTTCACAGGGATTGGATCAGGGTTCATAGGGATTGGATCAGGGTTCACAGGGATCGGATCATTTGTTTTCAGGGTTAAGACCATTGGTTCATAGGGACTGGACTCGATTTCTACGGTTAAAAGGGTCCGCGTTTCATAGATACTGGATCAGGTTTTTACAGAAATTGGATCTTGGTTTCACAGGTACCGGATCACTGGGTTTTTCGGATTTGGATATTGGCTTTTGGGCTTTTGGATCTTGGATCTTGCAACGGGTGTCTCGCGCTTTGACAACACAAAGATGCTACGGAAATCACGGCATTCCGCATATTTCCACGTGCTATTCACAACGTTGCTTGGTTAACTTAAAGTGCTTTAGGAACAAACACCTAAAATAGTATTTCCCCCATATGGGTGGTTCGTATTTTTACGATGGTTTGATACCCCTAAAAGGTCAGATATTGACCTAAAATCTGGATATTTGGATATGGCAAAGAGCAAGACCACCATTCTCAGGACGGACATACTTTCCGACAACTGGTATACACTGAAGAAGATCACTTATCAACGGGAGAAAAGCGACGGAACAACCGAGACACATAGCCGGGAGGCTTATGACAGAGGGAATGGAGCCGTCATTCTCCTGTACAACCGGGCTTCACGGAGGGTGATACTTACGCGACAGTTCAGGCTTCCTACCTTTATCAACGGCAACCCTGACGGGATGCTGATCGAAGCCTGTGCCGGTCTCCTGGATAAAGACCAGCCTGAGACGGCCATCCGCCGTGAGACGGAGGAGGAGACCGGCTACAGGCTATCTGCAGTAGAAAAGATATTCGAAGCGTATATGTCGCCGGGTTCGGTGACGGAAATCCTCTATTTCTTTATTGCTGAATATTCCAGCGACATGAAGGTTCACGAAGGAGGGGGGCTGGCTGAGGAAGACGAGAATATCGAGGTGATCGAGCTGTCTATTGACCGGGCGATGCAGATGATCGAAAGCGGCGAGATAAAAGACGGGAAGACGATCATGCTGCTACAGTATATCAAACTAAAGAACATCCTTTAATATGAACCACATGAAAAGATATGCCTTATTCCCGGCTGTCCTTTTGGTCCTTGCGGGTATAGCCGATGCGCAGACCGCGGTACCGAATGCACAAGCCCCACGGGTGACCACGGCCAACGGCGTCGTTGAGGGAGTCAAAGAGACCAGCGGCATTTTATCATTCAAGGGGGTACCCTTTGGCGCCCCGCCGGTAGGGGACCTGCGCTGGAAGGAGCCACAGCCCGTGAAGAGCTGGAGCGGAGTGAAGAAATGCGACCACTTCGGACCTCAGGCCATGCAGCCGCGTATCTATAGCGACATGATCTTTCGATCTGCGGGGGTCAGCGAGGACTGTCTCTATTTAAATATATGGGTCCCGGGCGGGGACGCAAAAGACCTCCCGGTGCTGGTCTATTTCTATGGCGGCGGATATATGGCGGGCGATGGTTCGGAGCCCCGCTATGACGGCGAGAGCATGGCGAAGCAGGGTATCGTGGCGATCACGGTCAACTATCGGCTAGGGGTATTCGGTTTTCTGGCGCATCCCGAGCTGACGAAGGAGTCGCCACATCATGCTTCAGGCAATTATGGGCTGATGGATCAGGCTGCGGCGCTGGACTGGGTGCACAGGAACGTCCGCGCTTTTGGCGGAGACCCTTCGCGGGTAACGATTGCCGGTGAATCGGCGGGGTCTTTTTCTGTGAGTGCGCAGATGGCTTCGCCGCTGTCGAAGGATCTTATTGCGGGCGCTATCGGTGAGAGCGGATCATTGCTTGGCAGTGCCATGAAGCCGCTGGCTGAGGCGGAGAAGGAGGGCGAGGCTTTTATGCGCAGCTGCGGAGCTTCGACCCTTGGTGAGCTTCGGGCGATGCCGGCGGAGAAGGTACAGGAGGCGGCGAAAAAGTATAGCAATTATCGTTTTCCAGTGGTGGTTGATGGCTATTTCTTCCCCAAGCCTCCGGTCGATATCTTTCTGGCGGGAGAGCAGGCGCATGTACCTTTGCTTGTGGGCTGGAACTTTGAGGAAGGCAGCTACAGATCTATAACGGGCGAGGATCGGCCAAGCAGGGAGAGCTATGAGAATGGCGTGCGCAAAATGTACGGCGCTGCGGCGGATACTGTGCTTCGGTTGTATGCGGCGGCCAGTGACCAGGAAGTGGAGGAGGCGGGGACGGACCTTGCGAGTGATAAATTTATTGCTTATGGCACCTGGCGGTGGTCGGATATTCAGGCGAGGACGGGTGGTAAGCCGGTCTATCGGTATTTGTTTGGGAGTTTGAGGCCGTCGTCGAAGCCGGCGAGGAGACCGTCGCATTCGGCGGAGATCGAATATGCGCTGGGGAATCTGCCGCTAAATACCGTTTATGCGTGGACGTCTGGCGATTATGCTGTCTCTGCGACGATGCAGGGGTATTTTGTCAATTTTATTAGATCGGGGAATCCCAATGGGAAGGGTGTTAAAGGCGGGAGCCTGGCGCAGTGGCCGGCGGTGAAGGCTGGGGGGCCTGCGGCTGTAATGAATATCGGGGCGCCGACGGGCGCGAAGGCGGAGCAGCATCGTGAGAGGTATTTGTTCTGGCAGGGGCGGGGTGGAATTTAAATAAAACGATCATATGCGAATAATCTGGATGCTCCTGGTGTCGCTGCCCCTAGTCCTGGCAGCGCAGCCCTATCAGAAACTTCATGAAAAGGCGATTGTGGTGGACACGCACAATGACGTGCTTAGCTCCGCGACGATGCATGGGCTGAATTTCGAGACAGACCTGAAAGGGAAGACGCATTCCGACCTGGCGCGGTTCAGGAAGGGTGGGGTCGATGTGCAGGTGTTCTCTATCTTTTGTGACGACAGCTATGGGGTCGGCAGCGCTTTCCGGAGAGCCAACCAGGAGATCGATTCGCTGTATGCTATTGCGGGGAGAAATCCCGATAAGATGCAGATCGTGACGACCCCGGAAGGACTCGAGGGGGCGGTGAGGCGCCACAAGCTGGCGGCTATGATGGGCGTCGAGGGCGGGCATATGATCGAAGACAATTTGGAATACCTGGACAGTTTTTACCGGAGGGGTGTCCGGTATATGACGCTGACCTGGAATAACAGCACTTCATGGGCTACCTCGGCTGCGGACGAGACGAACAGGACCTTTACGGTGACGCCCTATGGATTAACGGAGAGGGGGAAGGCGATCGTGCGGCATATGAACGGGATCGGGATGCTGGTCGACCTTTCGCATGTAGGCGAACGCACGTTCTGGGATGCCATCCATACGACCACAAAGCCGGTGCTGGTCTCCCACAGCAGCGCATACGCGTTGTGTCCCGTCCCGCGCAATCTGAAAGACGACCAGATCAGGGCCGTCGGAGAGAACGGCGGGGTCATTATGGTCAATTTTTACTCGGGTTTTCTCGACAGCACTTATGGAAGAAAGCTGCAGGCCTTTTTGACAAGGCATAAGCCCGAGCTGGATTCGATGGCGGCGGCAAAGGCGCCCGGCTATGCGGTCAACGAATTCCTGTCCAAAAAATACCCGGAAGAGGCAGACTCCCTGAGGGCGCCGCTGTCGCTCCTGATCGACCATATCGACCATATCGTGAAGCTGGCCGGCGTGGACCATGTCGGGCTGGGGTCCGATTTTGATGGGATAGAATCACCGCCCAGGGGTCTGGATGACGTGACGACCTACCCTTTGATCACGAAAGAGTTGATGAGGCGTGGCTATAGCAGTACCGACATTATTAAAGTCCTCGGCGGGAACTTTATTCGGGTATATAAGGCCAATGCCATAAATTTACGACCATTATGACCTGGAGACCGGTATTTTTCTGCATCGTAGCCTGCGCTTTTCTGGGGTCCTGCCAGCAAATGGAGACCAGCGATAATAACGGAACACCTACTGACAGCCTGGTGGTTACCAGTGTTTACCCTGTGCAGGCAATCCAGGTGGTGGCGCCCGTCGGGATCAAGCTTTCCTATACCGGTAAGACGACCACGGACAGCTCGTTCTTTTATCAGATAACGTCTACCCATAATGGAGAGACCTTTGGGTTCAACCTGAGTGTCCCTCGCAAGGAGACGGGCATTGCCTATCTTTCCAGCAAAGGGAAGCCCAGTGACGATCTCCTGCATTTCATGCAGGGATTGTATGGGCAGCGTGTGGATTCGGCGAGTCATATGGGCGAGTATATTGCCGCCAGTTTTTCGTCGCTGGGCGCGCTGGTGGGTACGTCCGACACCGCGGCGAAGCCCGGGTCAGACAGCACAAGAGCACAAGGGCCCGGAAGCCTGGGTACGCAGAACAAACTTGTCTTCAGGAATGCCGCCGGCGACCAGGCGGAGATATACCTTGACATCGACGAAAAGGAGCATTGGATCGGTCTTATGGAAAAGGACTCGGCCAATCGGGCGCCGCTGATCAGATGTCTGATGCAGAAATAGAAGTATGAATCTCACTATTACAACGACTCATTATCCGGCCTCTGACGGGGCGACGGGTTGGCCGGGTTATCGCCGGATATCCGCTTCGAAATTTACTACGGCGGGTGGCGGTGTTGTAGACATTTTTCTACGTCAGCGGTTAATTGAAAACCCGATAGGGGTTAGCTATCGGGCCTTTAATAGTTTGTACAATTGGACCAGAGCAACGGTGAACTAAACTAAGGGGTTAGGGGTTTTCCGGTAAAAATTTTACCGCACTAAAAGTATTTGATTCTTAGGAACTAAAAAATAGACCCCGGGGTTTGTTTTGGGGATTGCGGGTGTGAGGGATAATCGGGTGGCTGTCGGGGTGAGCCGGTCGGAGGAAGGTCCCTCAGACCTCGAAAAGGAAGAAGGGCAGATGGTACCCGGCCTTTGCCAGCACCGGCTTTGCCACATTATACACTTTTGTTCCGCCGACGGCGCCCTCCATGGTGCCCGCATGGGCGTGTCCGTGGAAGGCCGCCACTGCGACTATGAACTCCTCTCCGCTGGTCTGCAGCTTGAGCAGTGCGTCTCTAAAGAAGTTGCGGGCACCCTGATCCTGTATGTCGGTGATAGCCGTAAATGGGTTGCAATAAAAACTGTGCCTTGAGGGTGAAAAAGCAGCGCCCTGTGGGTGAAAAGGAGTATTTTGGAAAAAAACCATGGAAAAGAAATACTTCTTTCTTCGGCTGAACCCTGTCCGGGCCGATTTTATCCAGACCATGACTGAGGCGGAGCGAGGAATTATGCATCAGCACGCTGCGTACTGGCGCGCGTTTATGGAGGAGGGGAAGATCGTGGTCTTTGGTCCTGTGTTTGATCCGAATGGCGCGTTTGGGATGGGGGTTGCGCGCGTTGATGAAGAAGAAGAGGTAAGGCGGTTCATTGCCGGAGATCCCGCCCTGACGCTGAGTACGATCGACTATTTCCCGATGCGCGCGGTCACGCCGGGGCAATAGGGTGGCCCAGGCTGTCTTCGATCGCGTCAAGGTGTGCGAGGAATTCTTCTTTCAGCGAAGCCGGCATACTCCCGAAGAACGTATCGGCGACCTGCTGTGCAAGGTGCTGGGCTTTGCGGAGCGTTGTCTTTCCCTTTTTTGTAGTACTCAGCAACCGGGCCCTTTTGTCCATGGGGTCGACCTTTTCTGTCAGCAGCCCGGCGCGGATCATCCGGTTGAGGATATCGATGCCCGTGGTTGGCTCAAAGAGGAGGTTATAACTGATGATGTCCGTCTTGCGGGTTGACTGCCGGCTGTCGATGGAGTAAAGAAAGAAATACCATTCCGGCTCGATGTCGAGGTGTTCTTTCAGGGACAGTCGCAGCCAGGCGCGCTGCAGCGAGGCGATGCGGCCCAGCATGCGGGAGAGAAGAAAACTTGTATCTGTAGCCATATCATAAAAATACATCGAATCCGATGTATTTATCTATCTTTATGCTCTAAATTATCTGAAAGGATGAAAGATTATCTTGTACTATTCCGCGAGCCGGACGGAAGAATGCAGCCACACAGCGAAACCGATATTATGCGTCATCAGCAAAACTGGAAGGCCTGGATGACGAAATGGGGTGGGAATGGTAGCCTGTCCGGGGGTAACGGACTCACCCTGGAGGGCCGCCTGATCAAAGAGGGGCGGGTGAGCGACGGTATACATCGGGTCGGGACGGAGATCGTCGGGGGATTTTTGTTGATAAAGGCGGCGAGTATGGACGAGGCTGTGGGGATCGCGGAGAGCTGCCCGATCTATGAATTTGGCGGATACGCGGAGGTTCGGGAAATGCAGGGGAGGGGCGGGATATGATGGCCGGGAACAAAGCGCTTACCCGGTCGCTGCAGTCAATCCTATTCCTATTGTTCTCCGGCTGGCTATACCTATTTATCACCACTCCCGTGCGAATGTGTCCGGATTCCTACGGATATTTTGCCGATGCCGGGCATCTTTTTGACCCCGGATACCAGACGATAAGGCCGGTGATGTATCCGGCATTCCTGCGGGTCCTGGGTGGCGTTCCCATAAAAATGAGCATAGTTGCCTATTTGCTCAACTGTGCGAGCCTGTTATATCTGGTGAAACTGGCTAGCGGGAAGGATGGAAGCAGGGGGGGCGCGAGGGGGAAGGGCGGCTTGTTCTCGCTGCGGAATACTATAGTAATGACGGCTTTCCTGATGCTGGTAGGGGTTTGGAGCTATTGTGGAACCTACCTTACTGAATCCATCCTGTTTGCCGTACAGGTCTGGATATTCATTTTTCTCTATAAGATCTTTTTCCCGGCAAAGGCTTCCAACCCTCTGGTGACCATTCTCTACGCCCTGGCGATATGTCTGTTGGCGGCTACGCTGAAGCCGTGGATCATGATCATGGTATTGCTGGCCAGTGTCTTTCTGTGTATCGCAAGCCTTGCTATCCGGTCATTCCGGTCAAAAATGCTTTCTTCCTTTGTACTGTTGATCGTCGCCATCCTGTCGTTCGTTGCCAGCCTGCAATACAACCGGAGTAAAAGTTTTGAAAAGGCCAATATGGTGGTGTTTATGGCCGGGTCGGGCTTTGAGAAGACTTTGCAGGAAAGGGTCGCCGGCGACAAGAGTCCTGGTAAAGAGGACTCGGTATTTATGGCCGCTGTTCTATCCGACATCGGACTGATCATGCACAAATACGACCGGGATCCCTGGCAGGCTTCCAGGGCCAATGAACTTCGAATTCTGAATGTGCTTGACAGGAGATATGAGCCGGGTATTGTCAAAGCCTATCGAATGATGTATTTCCAGCGTTTGAGGGATTTTTTTGCATTGATCGGCCTTTCTTTCGAACGGCATGTATCTGATCTGCGTCTGGATACATCCTGTTTTGAGATTGCGTATGGCCCCGAATTACCCGGCTTGAGGAATCTTTCCGTCATCCTCATTGTTGGTTTTGCAGTGCTTTTGCTGATCTACCAGTCTACCAGGCCTGATCCGGCCACGGGGCGAAAGATTGGCCTTCGTCCGATAAAGAACTATCTGATAGAGAATGTGCAGCTTTCGATCTTTATAGGGATTATTCTGGTGTCGGGGATTATATTTAGCCTGCTGCTTACGCTGGCTGGTGCATTCGAGCTCCAACGCACCAATCTGCCTGCCGCAATCTGTCAGGTGATCGCCATTGCGTGGATCGTATTGAAATATCCTTCTGCTGGTGCTACTCTTCCATAAAGGCAATGATATACCCATCCGGATCGGAGACATAAAACTCCTTTCCGTATGGCATCGCCCTGAGGGTTTGGATCATGGGAACGGATGCGTTGGTAAGAAAGTTGTAAAGCTGTTCGATGGCTTCGACCGAAAACGTAATATCGACGTGTCCGTTATTTCTCCTGTGATCTCTTTCGTCCGGGAGGGGCGCTGATTGTTTGAGGTGGATGGAGTGGCCATCGCGCCCGATCCCGGCATAAAAATCATCATAGCGGAATTCAACGTGGAAGTTCAGCGGCCCTGTATAGAAAGAGATAGACTTTTCCAGGTCGGCCACAAGCAGCTGGGTGCTCATTTTTTTGAGGGTTGGCTGCGGGTGGAGGGTGATTGGTGGGGGTCTTGACCCGGGGTTGGCTGAGGTAACGGGGGGCCCGGACGCGGCGGTGGTGTCCCTTCTCATCTGTATCAGGTGTTTGACAAATCCCAGTTTTTCATAGGCCGCGATCGCGGGGTGGTTCTCGTAGTAGACGTCCAGGCGCAACTCGTTGATCTCTTTGCTGATGGCCCAGTTTTTGAGGGCGTCGATGACGAGCCGGTTGACGCCTTTTCCGCGGTGCTCGGGCACGACGTACATGAAGCCGAGGTAGGCGTGGTGGGTATGTTTGAGGTAGTGTCGTCCCTTTTCGATGCGGGCGTAGCCGGAGGCGATGGGTACGCCGTCCAGTTCTGCTACCATCAGCATAACCTCCGGCGCGGTGAGCATATGGCGGAGGTCATAATAATTGACCGGGCCCTCGCGGATGGTCGGGTCGAAGGGCCGCTCGGCGGCGATGACGCCCTGCTCGAACCGAAGCAGCGTATCAAAGTCCGCGTTAGTTGCAGGTCTTACGATGATTTGGGACATGCTATAAAGGTAGGATTCTCTTCCGGTCGGGAAAATGAAATAACTTTATATATAATATGACGAATCAATATAATGAGCGCCTGCGTCAGGTGCTGCTGCTCGCCGCGATCCTGGGGTTGGCGCTACTGCTCTTCAAGGAGCTGTGGGCCTTTTTTCCTGGTTTCCTCGGAGCTGTCACCTGGTACATCCTGTGCCGGAACATGTACAATTATCTGACGGAGAAGAAGCACTGGAACCGGGCGCTGGCGGCCTCCCTTTTTCTTTTGGGGTTTGTGGTCTGCGCCGGTCTGCCGGTGTATTTCGCGATCCGATTGATGACGGCCAAGCTGAATTCCGTGTTTTCGGATACCCACGAGATCATGCAGGTGTTGCACGCCTTCTCCGACCGGATAAAAAGCTGGACGGGGGAAGAGCTGCTTACCGACGAGAACATCAAGCAGGTGCAAAAGGCGATCACCGGGTTTATTCCTACGCTGCTCAACAGTACGGCGTCGATGCTGGGCAACCTGATCATGTTGCTGTTCCTCTCCTTTTTTATGTTTACGGGCGGACAGAGGATGGAGAGGGGACTTAAGCCGTGGATACCGCTGCGCGATGACAATATCGGGATATTGACAAAGGAGACCCGCAACATGGTCAGGGCCAACGCTATCGGGATACCGTTGATCTCCCTGATCCAGGGGCTGGCCGCGATGCTGGGATACGTGCTGTTTGGTGTAAAGGACTATCTCCTCTGGGGTTTCCTGACGGGCCTGTTCGCTTTCTTCCCGGTAGTTGGGACGATGGCCGTCTGGATACCGGTAGTCGTCTATCTTTCCTCATCGGGTCACGGTGGGGCTGCGATAGGGCTGGCCATTTACAGCCTTATTGTGACGGGCAATATCGACACCGTGGCGCGGATCACGCTTTTAAAGGGTCTCGGTGATGTACATCCGCTGATCACGGTGCTCGGTGTTATCGTGGGTTTGAAGCTGTTTGGTTTCTGGGGGTTTATCTTCGGCCCGCTGATGGTAAGCTACTTTCTGCTGTTGTATAAGATCTATTGCTCCGAGTACGGGCCTTTACATGCTGAGTCCGGGGGCCGGAGAGGGGGCTGATCCGCGACCGGCCGTTTGCAGCTTGTTATAGCATACATATGACGAGATGAGTATCGCCAATACCACCAGCGGAAACCAGGTCTGACTGTCGGAGATGCCGTCGACTGCGCCGTGCGAGATAGCTGCGAATAAGAAATCGAAAGTAAATCCGGCGTAGGCCCAGTCTTTCACGCGGCGGGGGAGCCGGGGGAGGATTAGGATGATAGCGCCGATGACCTTAAAGAAAGTAAACCATACCCGGAAATAGTCGGGATAGTCGAGGTGGCTGACTCCCTGTCTTGCGAGCGCGGTATTGAAGGTCAGCGCAGGCAGGAGGCCTTCAAAAAGCACGATGAGGGTCGTGCAGGTCCAGAAGATGATCTTTGTACTTTTCATGGTGTTTGATTTTGATGGTTAGATTTTTTGTTGATCAGTTCTTTGTGTAGTTCAGCATCCAGCTGATGCCATATCTGTCGGTGAGCTCTCCGTAGATGCTGCCCCAAAACGACTGGTGGGGGGGCATTGTGACGAGGCCGCCGGAAGACAGTCGGTCGAAACACTTGTTGAGCTCTTCGTTGCTGCTGCAGTTGAGGCAAAGGGCGACGGAATTACCCGGTTTGAGTCTGGCGCCCATCATATCGGAGCCCATGACGATGGTGATCCCGTCTTTTTTCAGCGTTGCATGCAGGATATTGGCGCCGGCGTCCGAGGGCATCTGTGCGCCCATGGGTGATTCGGCGATCTTTTGCATATTGAGCTCGCCGCCGATGCACTGCTGATAGAAGGTTAGCGCTTCGCGGCACTGGCCGCTGAAATGGAGGTAAGCGATCAATTGTGTCATTTTATCAGTTTTGGTGGGTTTTTGGGGGATCGAGGCGGACCATGCAGCGGACGTCCTTGCTGCTCAGGTACATTTCCACTCCGGCGCCCCGGGGGTCGATCCGCGGGTCGGCTGTCAATTCCCGGAAGGCCCTGCCAAAGACGGAGGTGTCGGTCATAAAATCGTGGAGCACGACACTGATATAGTCTCCCTTCTTTACGATGAAAGTTTCGGCGCCGAACTTCTCTGTTTCGCCGGGGTAGGCTTCTTCGACGCATGCTTTATAGATAATGCCGCCTTTGGCGTCCATCCAGGAGATACCGAAGAATTTGCGGCCGCCCGTGGGAGGGACCAGGGAATGCAGTTTCTGGTAGGCGGCGGCGATCCCGTCGGGGAAGGAGGTGGCCGGGATGCAGAGCAGCTTGATGTCGTGGTCCAGTCGGTATGGTTCCATGGTGGGCTGATTTTGATATGACAAAACTAGCTCGCATTATTCGCACAGCCGGGGCGGTAATCCGTCAATGTAAGGGGTTGTTTACGACATGAAATGGGGTTATCTTTACAAACCTTGAGGCCCTGGAAGGGCCTCGTCCGAAGGACAATTATTAGCGCGTTGCCGGAGGTACGCTAATTTTTGTGAAGGCGTATCTCCGGCAAATACAAAAGCTCGCACTATGAAGAATATAGCCATCCTTGTCCCAGAGACCGCCGTAGTAGAGGCGGTAGCAGATCCCCGTTATCTTTTCACGGCAGTCAACGAATTTCTGAAGAGCAGTGACCGGGAACCGCTTTTCAATGTACAGCTGGTGGGTTTGACGCCGGAAGTAAAAGTGACGGATGGGATATTCTCCATCCACGTCGACGCGGTGCTGAAGACGGCGAGAAAACCCGATCTGATCATTGTTCCGGCGGTTAGCGGTAATATGGAGCAGGCGGTCAGGCTGAATAAGGATTTTCTGCCCTGGATCGTCAAGCATTACAAGGAAGGTACGGAGGTTGCCAGCCTTTGCCTGGGGGCGTTCATTCTCGCGGGCTCCGGACTGCTCGACGGCAAACCCTGCTCGACACACTGGCTGTTCGCCAACCAGTTCAGGAATATGTATCCCGATGTGGAATTGTGCGATGACAAGATCGTCACTGAACACAACGGTCTTTACACCAGCGGTGGCGCCAATTCGTACTGGAACCTGCTGCTCTACCTCACCGAAAAATATGCGGGGCGGGAAATGGCCATTCTGGCATCCAAATTCTTTGTGCTGGACATCGACCGCAACAGTCAGTCGCCATTCAGTATCTTCAAAGGGCAGAAAGTTCATAATGACCCCGATATTGTAAAAGTGCAGGAGTTCATCGAGTCCAACTACCAGGACAAGATCACCGTCGACGAACTCTGCGAGAAGTTCGGGATAGCGCGGCGGACCTTCGAAAGAAGATTTAAGAAGGCCACTAACAATACCGTCCTGGAATACTGGCAGCGTGTCAAGATCGAAGCGGCCAAGCGACAGTTGGAGCTGAGCCGTAAGACGATCGGTGAGGTCATGTACGAGGTGGGCTATAACGATACCAAGGCGTTCCGAGATATATTCAAAAAAGTTACTTCGATGTCCCCTGTCGACTACCGTAATAAGTACAACAAGGAAGCATTCAACTAAGGGATGCCTGGCATAGCGGCGTAGTTTCTGTGTTTGCAAATGCGTAACTTCGCACGCTAAAATCAATTTAACAGGAATTTGTTGCATCCCTCCACCCTGCATGACGAAAAGGTTCTCTTACAGCAAATAGCTCATGGGGATGAGGCTGCTTTTTCCATTTTATTCTACGCATATT
>JAFDYE010000236.1 GCA_018267585.1 Bacteroidota bacterium | reverse complement strand
TGTTCACGCAAAACCCGAAGGTGCTGGCCTTTGGCGAAGACCTGGGGAAGATCGGCGACGTCAACCAGGGGTTTGCGGGTCTGCAGGCGAAGCATGGCGTGGAGCGGATCTTCGATACCGGCATCCGGGAGCTGACGATCATGGGCCAGGGGATCGGGATGGCGTTCCGGGGTCTGCGGCCTATCGCGGAGATCCAGTATATCGACTATCTCTTATATGGTCTTCAGCCTTTGAGCGACGACCTGGCTTCGCTGCAATACAGGACCGCGGGCAGGCAGACGGCGCCGCTGATCGTCCGTACCCGCGGGCACCGGCTCGAGGGCATCTGGCATAGCGGTTCGCCGATGGGGCTTATCCTGGGCTCGCTGCGGGGATTGCATGTGTGTGTGCCGCGGAACATGGTTCAGGCGGCGGGGATGTATAATACCCTGCTCGAGGGGGTGGATCCTGCGCTGATGATCGAATGTCTGAATGGATACCGGTTAAAGGAGAAGCTGCCGGCTAATCTCCTCGAGTTCCGCGTGCCGCTGGGAATCCCGGAGGTCATCAGGGAGGGAGAAGATATCACCATCGTCTCTTATGGGTCTACGCTGCGGGTCGTGCAGGAGGCCGCGAAGGATCTGGAGGAAGAAGGGGTCAGCTGTGAGGTGGTCGATGTGCAGACGCTGCTGCCCTTCGACATTCATCACGGGATCCTCGAATCTTTGAAGAAGACGAACCGATTGCTGATCGTCGATGAGGATGTGCCGGGTGGGGCGGCCGGATATATCTTTAATAAGGTCATGGAGGAGCAGGGTGGATACCGCTGGCTGGATACGGCGCCGAGGACGATAACGGGGCAGGCTCACCGGCCGGCCTATGCGAGCGACGGGGATTATTTCAGCAAGCCGAATGCGGAGCAGGTTATCGATGTGGTGAGGCAGATGATGGCGGAATAATACGGGAGATATTTTTAAACGAAAAGGCCCCAACCGGGGCCTTTTTCGTTGATAGCTTATTTCAGGTTGTGAAATACCTTTTGTACGTCTTCGTCCTGTTCGAGCTTGTCGACCAGCTTGAGGACGTCCTGGGCCTGTTCTTCGGAGAGCTCGACGGTGGTGGAGGGTATCCATTCGATCTCCGAGCTGATGGGGGTGATGCCTTTTTCTTCGAGGGCTTTTTGCATGTTGCCGAAGTCGGTGAATGCGACGCGCAGTACTATGACCGGTTCGTCGTTCTCGCCGGAGCCTTCGCCCATTTCTTCGAGGCCGTGGTCGATGAGCTCGAGCTCGAGGTCGTCGATATTGAGCCCTTCGGGTTTGAGTTTGAAGACGCCCATTTTCTTGAACTGGAAGCTGACGGAGCCGCTATTGCCGAGGGCGCCGTGGCCTTTGGTGAAATGGGATTTTACGTTGGCGACGGTGCGGACGTGGTTGTCGGTGGCGGTTTCTACGAGGACGGCGACGCCGTGGGGGGCATAGCCTTCGTACAGGATCTCTTCGTAGTTCTCCATTTCCTTGCCCTGGGCCCTTTTGATGGCTGCTTCTACGCGGTCTTTGGGCATGTTGACGCTCTTGGCGTTCTGGAAGCAGCGGCGGAGGGCCGGGTTGGTAGAGGGGTCGGGGCCGCCGCTCTTGACGGCGATCGCGATCTCTTTTCCGATACGGGTAAATTGTTTGGCCATTCGGTCCCAACGGGCAAACATGGTGTGTTTTCGTACTTCAAATATGCGACCCATAGAATCTTTGTGTTTTGGGGGCCAAAAGTAAATAAAAAAGGCCGTACACCCGCGGGTATACGGCCTTTTAGCGAGGTTTTATTAAGCTTTTAGCCTACTGTTGTTCTTACTGTAACTAAAATAGATGATCAGCCCGATGACCATCCAGATCAGGGCGGTGATCTGGGTGGCGGAGTCCAGGCCGACGATCATGGCGGTGCATACGAGCACGCCCAGGATGGGGACGACCGGGACCAGTGGGGTTTTGAAGGGCCGGGGGCGGTTGGGGTCTGCTTTTCGCAGGATGACCACCCCGATGCTGACGAGGATGAAGGCGAACAGGGTGCCGATGCTGGTCAGGTTGCCGGCAACGCTCTCGGGGATAAAGCCGGAGAAGAGGCCGACGAATACGAACAGGATCATGTTCGACTTATAGGGTGTGCGCCATTTCGGGTGCAGTTGGCAGAAGACCTTGGGCAGGAGGCCGTCGGTCGCCATGGTATAGAATACGCGGCTTTGGCCGAGCAGCATTACCAGGATCACGGAGGAGAAGCCGGCCAGGATGGCTATGGTCACCAGTGTCGATAGCCAATGATAACCATGCATATAGGTTTCGATTGCGTAGGCGACGGAGGCCTCTTTGCCGGACTTGACGAAATCGGTGTAGGGTGCAACGCCGGTGAGGACCCATGAGAACAATACATAGAGGAGGGTGCAGATCACGAGTGAACCCAGGATGCCGCGGGGCATATCCCTGGCGGGGTTCTTGGCTTCCTGGGCCGCCGTCGATACGGCGTCAAAGCCGATGAAGGCAAAGAATACGATGCCGGCGCCGGAGAGGATGCCTCCCCAGCCGTGCCGGAAGAAGTTCTGGTAGGAGTAGAGCGTGCCATCCCTCAGCTGCGCGGGTGGTGCGTCGGCGGGGATCACGTAGGGGTGGTGGTTGGAAGGGCTGATGAACTGCCAGCCGATCGCGATGAATATCAGTACGATAGCTACTTTTACGACGACGATGATCGAGTTGACGGTGGCCGACTCTTCTGTGCCTTTCATGAGCAGCAGGGAAAGGAGGGCCAGGATGATCAGTGCGGGGATGTTGATGATCCCGTGGTGCATGACCCCGTCTATCAGCGTTCGTTCGAAGGGGGAGTGGGACCATTCGAAGGGGACCTGGGTACCGAAGACGGCCAATAGCTTGTTGAGGTATTCGCTCCAGGAGATGGATACGGTTGCGGCGCCGAGCGCATATTCAAGTACGAGCGCCCAGCCGATGATCCAGGCTACGAGTTCGCCCATAGTGGTATAAGCATAGGTATAAGCGCTGCCGGCGATGGGGATCATCGATGCGAATTCGGCATAGCAAAGGCCTGCAAAGCAGCAGCCGAGAGCGGCTACGACAAAGGAGATGGTCACGGCAGGACCGGCGTGTTCCCCGGCTGCGGCGGCAGTCCGTACAAACAAACCGGCGCCAATAATGGCGCCGATACCCAATGCGATCAGACTCCAGGCTCCCAGCGTGCGCTTGAGGCCTTTCTCTGAATCCGCAGCCTGCGCCATCAGGGAGTCCAGGGATTTTTTTCGAAATAAACTCATACTAAGCTTGTTTTGATAATTTTTTGATGTGTGATCGGGGCCGAAAATAAACAAATATTTACTATTCAATTGTCGGCCATGGGGAATTTTGAAGGTAAAGTTTTGCTAATTGGAGAATTTTCGATTCTTTGCACCCTATTATGCCAAAGGTCAGTCTTACAGGGTGGATAATGATCGCTATGATAGCAGGGGTCCTGCTGGGGCTTTGGGTACATTATAACTGCACGACGGTCCAGATCGGAACGTTCTCGGAAATGATCAATGTGGTCACGGACGTCTTTCTTCGTCTGATCAAGATGATCATTGCGCCGCTGGTGTTCTCGACCCTGGTGGTAGGGATTGCGAAATTGGGGGATATCAGGGCGGTGGGGCGGATAGGGGGGAAGACGCTGCTGTGGTTCATGGGCGCATCGCTGCTGTCGTTGTCGCTGGGGCTCCTGATCATGCATAATCTGCCGCTGGGCGCCGAGCTCAATCTGCCGATGCCTGCTGCGGCTGGTGCGACCGGACTGGAGTCTTCTATTACCTTTAAATCCTTTGTCACCCATATTTTTCCCACGAGCATTTTCGAGGCGATGGCCACCAATCAGATACTGCAGATCGTGGTATTTGCGGTATTCTTCGGGATCGCGACCGCCTCGATCGGCGAGCAGGGGAAGGTGGTCATCAAGGCGCTGGATTCGGTGTCGCTGATCATTCTGCGGATGACGGGTTATGTTATGTATCTGGCTCCGGTGGCTGCGATGGCTGCGATCGCCTCGGTGATGGCGGTAAAGGGGCCGGAGCTGCTGTATACGTACGGGAAATTCATTCTTGTCTTTTATCTGGCCATTCTGGCGCTTGGGGTGTTGCTGATGTCGATCGCTTCTATCTTTATCGGCCGCAGGGTGCTGGAGCTGGTGATGAATATAAAGGATATGATCCTGTTGGCTTTCAGTACGGCGAGTTCGGAGGCGGCATTCCCTCGGTTGATCGTCGAGCTGGAGAATTTCGGGTGTCCGCCGAAGATCGTGAGTTTTGTGCTGCCGCTGGGGTATTCCTTTAATCTGGATGGCAGCATGTTGTATATGTCATTTGCATCGCTGTTCGTGGCGCAGGCGTACGGGGTGCAGCTGACGTTGGGGCAGGAGGTGTCGATGTTGCTGGTCCTGATGCTGACGAGCAAGGGTATCGCGGGGGTTCCGAGGGCGGCGCTTGTCGTGGTGGCGGGGACGTTATCGCTGTATAATATACCGCAGCAGGGTCTCTTACTTTTACTCGGTATCGACCAGATATTCGATATGGCGCGGAGCGCCACCAATGTATTGGGCAACAGTATCGCGTCGGTGGTTGTGAGTAAATGGGAAGGTGAGCTGGAGGGAAGTCCTGTTAATATAAAATGATCCTTTCAATATGTTTGAACTCTTAACGATCTCTTTCAAAGACCTTTTAAATCCGCAGTTCTATATCGATAATGGGGGGCTTTGGGTATTGCTGTTTATAGTTTTTGCGGAGACAGGTCTGATGATCGGATTTTTTCTGCCGGGGGACAGTCTGCTTTTTGTTGCGGGGATCTATAGTGAAAAGTTGATCGAGAGCATGATCAAGGGGGGTACTGGCAGCAGCTTTTTGGATCTTGTGGTGTTGTGGATCATGGTTTCCATCTGCGGGATCATCGGGAATGCGGTCGGCTACTGGTTTGGCCACAAGAGCGGTCCCTATCTTTTTCACCGCAAGGACAGTCTGCTGTTCAAGAAGAAGCATTTGTACCAGGCGAGGGAGTTCTATGACAAGCACGGGGGGCAGGCGATCATCTTTGCCCGTTTCCTGCCGATCGTCAGGACTTTTGCGCCGATCATTGCGGGTATCGTAGCGATGGACAGGAAGAAATTCGTTGCCAACAATATAATCGGATCGCTTGCCTGGGTGCTACTGATGCTGTTCGCGGGTCATTACCTGGAGGAGCTCATCCTTGTCAAGTTCAATTTCGACCTGAAGAAGCACCTTGAGGTGATCGTGATCGGGATCGTCGTGATCACGACGGCGCCTGTCCTCTATAAACTGTTCTTTGGGCGCAAGGGTCATCCCGCTCCGGTCGATGATCCGTATGCGAAGGACGGGCAGGACGCGCATAAACACCAATAATTCCTTATGGATCAACTAATGAATCAAAAGAAAGCATCTCTATTCAATCTTGCGGTTATCGTCGGGGCGCTTGGTTATTTTGTGGACGTCTATGACCTTTTGCTTTTCAGCATTATACGTGTGCCTTCGCTGAAGTCGCTGGGGCTGACCCAGGAGGCCGTGGACAAGCAGGGGCTGGATATCCTGAATCTGCAGATGATCGGTCTGCTGATCGGGGGTATCGTCTGGGGGATACTGGGGGACAAGAAGGGGAGATTGAAGGTTCTGTTCGCGTCTATCATTTTGTATTCGCTGGGTAGCATTGCAAATGGGTTTGTGCATACGGTGGGGCAATATGCGGTGGTCAGATTTATTACCGGATTGGGCCTGGCTGGTGAGTTGGGGGCCGGGATCACGCTGGTGAGCGAGGTCATGCCAAAGGAAAAGCGGGGATTGGGAACTTCCCTGGTGGATGGTATCGGGCTGAGCGGGGCTGTGTTCGCCTACTTTATCAAGGTGCAATTCGGGGCTTCGGCCGAGGGGTGGAGGACCTGTTATTTTATAGGTGGGGGACTTGGATTTGTGCTGTTGTTGCTGCGTGTGGGTCTGCTGGAGTCGGGGATGTATAAGAATATTGCCGAGAGTAATGTGCGTAAGGGGGATTTCTTTATGTTGTTCACGAAGGGGGAGCGGCTGAAGAAATACCTGACGGCTATTCTGATCGCGTTGCCCAACTGGTTTGTGATCGGGATACTGATCTCCTTCTCCAATAAGTTCGCTGTGCTGATGAAGGTCAAAGGGGCTATTGATCCGGGCAAGGCTATCATGGTGGCGTATGCGGCTATTGCAGTGGGGGATGTGCTGATCGGGTTTATCAGTCAGTGGGTGAAGAGCCGTAAGGTTTCGCTGTATATTTTTCATTTTATTTCTATCATCGGCACGATCTGGTTCTTCAATTTGGAGGGTCAGGATGCGAATATGATGTATTGGGTTTGTGTGATACTGGGTTTTGGCACGGGGTTCTGGGCGATGTTCGTGACGATGGCCGCCGAGCAGTTCGGGACGAATATCCGGGCTACGGTCGCGACGACGGTACCCAATATGGCCAGGGGTTCGCTGGTGCTGGTGACCTGGCTGTTCAGGCTGGTTCAGAGCGGGCTGCCGGCGGAGCAGGCCTATTTTAAAGGGGCGTGGATAACGGGGATCATCGTGTTTGTGATCGCTATCATCTCGTTGATCATCACGCCTGAGACTTATGGTAAAGACCTGAATTATATCGAGCAGTAGGGGATGAAATTCTTAATTATCCGATTTAGTTCCATTGGTGATATCGTACTCACTACTCCTGTTGTGCGGTGCCTGAAGAGGCAGGTGGCAGGGGCGGAGGTGCATTATTTGACGAAGAAGGCGTTCAGGCCGATCCTTTCGGCCAATCCTTATATCGATAAGATACACTGTCTTTCGGACGATCTTTCTGCCGTCGTTGAAGAGCTGCGTGCGGAGGATTTTGACTATGTCATCGATCTGCATCACAATCTGCGAACGCTGCGGGTGAAGCGGGCGTTGAAGAAGAAGTCGTTCTCGTTCGACAAGCTCAATATCGAGAAATGGCTGCTGGTCAATTTCAAGTGGAACCGGATGCCGGACAGGCATATTGTGGACCGGTATATGGATACGGTTGCGTCGTTCGGGGTGATGAATGACGGCGCGGGGCTGGACTATTTTATTCCTGCTGAGGATGAGCTGGCGCCGGGGGATATACCGACTTCGCATCAGGCGGGGTATATCGGGCTCGTGATCGGCGCTGCGCTTGCGACGAAGAAGCTGCCGTTGCATAAGCTGCGTGAGGTCTGTGAGCGGGTAGCCTTTCCGGTGATCCTGCTGGGTGGGCCGGAGGATGCGGAGGTGGGGGAGCAGCTGGCGGCCATCGATCCGGTGAGGATATATAATTCCTGCGGGAAATTTAATTTAAATGAGTCGGCGGCGCTGGTGAGGCAGGCGAGGGTGGTCGTGACGCATGATACGGGGCTGATGCATATTGCGGCAGCGTTCAGGCGGCCGGTGGTTTCGATATGGGGGAATACGGTGCCGGAGTTTGGGATGTATCCGTATTATGGGTCCAATTATTTATCGAATTATAAGGGGGCGCCTTTCGACGTTATGGAGGTAAAGGGGCTGTCGTGCCGGCCTTGTTCGAAGATCGGGTATAAGAAATGTCCGAAGGGTCATTTCAAGTGTATGGAGGAGCTGCGTCCGGAGGGGATCGTGGCGAATGCGTTTAAGCGATTATAGATGGTGGTATTTCGATAAGGGTGGGTT
>JAFDYE010000235.1 GCA_018267585.1 Bacteroidota bacterium | reverse complement strand
TCCCCTTTCCTTCATCCCCCCACTGGAGGCCTAATATTACATCAACCATTAATACTTATTTTGAGGCGGCAAAGGTAGGTGATTTATCTGGTTTCTCCATTTGCCGGGAGATTAACTCGTTTCTGCGTCATACCGCACGACAGAATGGATGCCGCTCAGCTGTTTGAGCCTGGTCACCAGCTCCTCGAGCTCTTCCTTGTCGTGCACATAGATCTTGATATTCCCTTCAAAAAGGCCCTCTTTTGCCTCGATCGTAATGGCATTGATATTAAGCCTCAGCTCGCCGGAAATGAGATTGGTGATCTTGTTGACAACGCCCACGTCGTCCATGCCAACGAGGCGGATACCCGTGAGAAAGGATATCTCCTTATTCTTTGCCCATTTGGTCTTGACCACCCGATGACCATAATTGGCCATCAGCTTGGCGGCATTCGGACAGTTGGTCCTATGGATCGTCAACCCCTTCCCCACAGACACAAACCCGAATACGTCATCCCCCGGGATTGGTTTGCAGCAGTTGGCCAAAGTATAGACGATACGGTCGCTGCTCTCGCCAAAAATGATCAGCTCCGTGTCCTTACGGGGCACAGCCCCCGCCTGATCCTGCTGCCTGATCTCCGTAACAGGCCGGACAGGCTTGGGCGGCTCGAGCCTGTCCCCCAACAGCTGAAACTCCTTTAGCTCCTTCAGGTCGATATTACGGACCGACACCTGGTAAAAAAAGTCCAGTGAAGAGCTTAGCTTATAGTAGGCCGTCAGTACGTCGATATTGTGCTGATTATAGGCCGCACCATAGTTCTCTAATTTACGCTGTACAACATATTTTCCTTCGTCGGCGATCTTTCTCTTCTCCTCCTTGAGCGCATCCTTAATCTTGCTCTTGGCCTTTGCCGTTACGACAACCCCCAGCCAGTCCTCATTCGGCTTTTGCTTGGAGGACGTAATGATCTCGACCTGGTCACCGCTGCGTAGCTTGTGGCTGATCGGCACCAGCTTGTGATTGACCTTGGCCCCGATACACTGGACGCCTATGGCGCTGTGGATGGAAAATGCAAAGTCCAGGGCCGTTGATCCGACCGGCAGCATCTTCACGTCGCCCTTCGGAGTGTAGACATAGATCTCCTCGGCCAGGAAGCTGGTTTTGAAGTCCTGTAAAAAATCGATGGAGTCATTGTCCTGCGTGTTGAGCACCTCCCTTATCTGCTGGAACCATTTATCGAACCGGCTTTCGTCGGCGGCGCCCTCCTTGTATTTCCAGTGCGCTGCCAGTCCCTTTTCCGCGATCTCATTCATCCGCTTTGACCTGATCTGCACCTCCACCCACTTGCCCTGCGGCCCCATCACCGTCGTATGCAAGGCCTCATACCCGTTGGACTTGGGGTTGCTAAGCCAGTCCCTCAGCCGCTCGGGAGAAGGATTGTACTCGTCGGTGATCATGGAATAGACCTTCCAGCATTCTTCTTTTTCCTTTTCCGGCGCCGAATCGAGGATCACCCGGATGGCGAACAGATCGTATACCTCCTCAAATGCAACCCCCTTCTTTCGCATCTTGTTCCAGATGGAGTGGATGCTCTTGGGACGGCCATAGATATCAAAATTAAATCCGCCCTTTTCCAACTGCTCTTTCAGCGGTTTGATAAACTCATTGATATAACGCGACCGCTCCCGCTTGGTCTCGGCCAATTTGCGCGCGATCTCCCGGTACTCCTCCGGCTCCAGGTACTTCATCGCAAGGTCTTCCAGCTCCGTCTTTATCGTGTAAAGCCCCATGCGATGGGCCAGCGGCGCGTAGACATAAACGGTTTCTGAGGCTATCTTCAGCTGCTTCTCCCGCTTCATGCTGTCAAGGGTCCGCATATTATGAAGGCGGTCCGCCAGCTTGATCAGGATCACCCGCGGATCATCCGTTAGCGTAAGCAGTATCTTCTTGAAGTTCTCGGCCTGACGC
>JAFDYE010000234.1 GCA_018267585.1 Bacteroidota bacterium | reverse complement strand
TCTGGGCGCTGACCGCAGTCAACAGCCGCGGCGTCCGCCTTTCCGGCCAGCTCCAGCTGGTCACGACCATCCTCAAGCTTTTGCCGCTTGCCATCATCTCCATCGCCGGCCTCTTCTTCGTCCGCGCGGAGAATTTCCATCCTTTTAACGGTACCCACGACACCATCGCAGGCGCCATCACTACAGCCGCAACGATGACGATGTTCTCCTTCGTCGGCATCGAATCGGCCACTATCCCATCCGGCAGTGTCGCCGACCCTGCGCGGACGATCCCGCGTGCCACCCTGCTGGGCCTGCTGATCGCAACCGCGGTCTATATCCTGAGCAGCGTTACCGTAATGGGCCTGATCCCCTCCGCTCAGCTACAGCGCTCTCCCACCCCCTTCGCAGACGCCGCAGAGACCATATTCGGCCATAGCTCGCGCTATTGGATCAGCGCCGGTATCGCCATCGCCGCCGTCGGCGCCCTCAATGGCTGGACCCTGGTCCAGAGCCAGATGCCCTACGCCATCTCCCGCGACGGCCTCTTCCCCCGCCTGTTCACACGCACCAATAGCCGAGGCGTACCCTATGCAGGCCTGTTCGTCAACAGCACCATCGTATCCCTGCTGATCCTGATGAACTATTCCAAAGCCCTGGTCGAACAGTTCCGCTTCCTCCTGCTGCTTTCTGTATTCGCAATGCTGGTGCCGTATCTTTTTACAACAGCAGCCTACGTGATCCTCAACCGGAATTCCGCACCCCCCCGAAAAAGAACATCCTTCTCCGTCGGACTCCAGGGCTTTCTGGCCTTCGCCTATACCCTCTGGGAGATCGCCGGCGCGGGCTCTACCGCCGTCTTTCACGGTTTCATTTTGCTGATGGCCGCCGTCCCGCTGTACGTCTGGACCCGCCGCGAGAGATATTAGATATTTTACTATCTTTGGGATCGCCTCTTACTTACAAAAAATGAAAGAAAGTCCGGCTCGATCTACCCATTTTTCAAAAGCGTTAAAAACCTTATGGAGCAGCCCCCTGTTCAAGGGATTCCTTGCCGGATTTCTTTTCTGACAGCACCCCGATTTGATCGTCAATTAGCTCCCGCTACACCCTCCACAGCTGCTACCGCATTCTGATCAAACTTGACCAAACTTGAACACCCGCCAAATCCCCGGTCCCCAATACCTTTATCCCAAACCACACCACATGCACAAACAGCTCATCGTCCTCCTTCTTACCGCCATCCTCACAATCCCATCCACCGCCCAAACCCTGTTCGTAGATCCCTCCATCGGTCACGACAATGCGAAAGGCACGATCGACGACCCGCTGGCAAGCCTCGGCAAAGCCATCGCTCTCACTAACGGCACCGGAAATAGAACAATAAAGCTCGCCCCTGGCTTATACACGCTCGACGACCAGCTGGTCCTCGGCCCGTCAACAGACACGCTCACAATAGAAGCCGCCGTCAACCCCGACGACCCCGCCTGGCTTCCCTCCAAAATGCCGGTGATAGCGCCCATTTCCCACAATACTCAGAATTGGGGAAAATTTGATCATTGCACGGGTTTCCAGATCGAGAGGGACAATGTGCAGATCAGAGGCCTCAAATTTGTCGGCAACGCCAATCCTGCCGTAGTCTACTATTACGCCATCGAACGCCACTCGCCTGACCTGAAAGGGCTCCGTATCTCGCAATGCATTTTTGCCGGCAGCAGGAACGCCGCCCCCATACAAGGCGCCGTCTTCGCGCAGGGCCCCGGCATAACCATAGACCATTGCATATTCTATGAATGCAAGAATGCGCTCCTCCTGTTCGTCTCCATAACCGGCTTTTCCCTGACCAATTCGATCCTATACGGCTCCTACGAAGGCGCCATATGGTTCGGAAAATATTCCGACTTCGTGTTCAGGGACAATATCATCGCCAATAACAACTGCTTCTGGGTGAACATGCCCGGCTATGCGCCTCAATATACCTTCAACAGCTCGCTGATCACCGGCAATACTATATACATGGGCCTGAACGTCCACGGAAAGGTCGGTCCCGGCAACGGCTACCTCCCGGCCACCAACAACGTCCGGCGCACAGGAAAGGTCGTGCTCAACCTGGTCGATACCGACACCATCCCCAGACTTTACCTCCACCCGTCCCCCATCTCAGCCGGCCGCCAGATCCCCGCAGGCATATTCACTCACTAACCCGACACCCGACTTCGCCAGCAGAAAGGATAGTCGCCACCACCGGCGTGCCCGGTAAAATAAATGCATCCCCGTCCGGTCGATCACTCCAATTAACCGAATGATCGACTAATTTAGCGGAAAATGCGCCCCGCACTCCAAATAACTGCCGCTTTCATCCTCCTGGCGATCTCCGGGATGGCGCAGGATATTAGCCCGAAAGAGGCCGATTCATTATCCGGCGCATTGAACCGGGCCATTCCCGTCAAAGACCGCATTTCCGCCCTGCTGCAGCTGGCGGAATACAACGTACACCAACGCAAGGCCGGTGAATCGCTGCTAAAAGAAGCAGGCGACTATTTACACGAGGCGGAGCAGCTCAGCAGCAGAACGCCCTATCCCTGGTTTACCGAACAGCGCCTGATAATACAGGCTGTATTGTCCAAGGTCCGGGGCGACACATCCGACGGAAAGAGCACGCTCCAAAAAGCGATCGGCCTGCTGCAATCCACCCCCAATAAGGCGCTGCTGGGAAAGGCTTATTATGAGATGTCAGAGTTCTACAGCGGAAGCTTCCTGCACGCCACGATGCTTGAGCGCATCAGGTACCTGCAGCTGGCGATCGCGGCGTTTCAGCAGACGGATCACCTTGTCGAGCTCGCGCGCTGCTACAGATTCATGGCCGACCTGCACCAGATGCTCAACGACAACAGAAGCGCTTTTTCCGAGGTCAGGACCGCGTTAAAATACTATGACCAGGCAGGCTACAGCGACAAACAGGGCGCCGTGTCCCTGCTCGGACGGATATACTACGAAGGAGGAGACTATCAGCAGGCCCTCAAGAACGAGCTCCTGGCCCTGAGGATCGCTACCGGCAGCAGCCAGGACAACGTGAGCCTGATATGCCAGATCAACAATAACATCGGTTATACCTACCTGAAGCTCGACGAACCCGAAAAAGCATTGCAATATTTTCAGAACGCTTTAACCATCGCAGAGCTGGAAAAAGACACGGCGACCGTCTACCTGCTGGCGGCCAACGTCGTAGACGCATACATCGGCATGAACGCTCCCGCGAAAGCCGTCCGTTTGTTCCGGGATATCATCCGCCGAAACCCGCAACCCGTCTCATTGATATACGAAGGCGGCGACTATGGCATCAGTCACACCTGGCTGAAGATCTATATTGCGCTCGGACAGTACGAAAAGGCCCGCGTCTACTGCGACTACCTGATAAAGCAGGCCGCCAATCCCAATATCAATTTATATACCCTGACCCTGTACTACCAGCTGATCGCCAAATTCTACACCAGGACGGGCGACCACGAAAAGGCCCGGTACTATCTGAACAAGGACAAAGAGCTCGTCACCTCGCTCAGGAGCTTTTCGGGGATGGCTCACAACTACAGACTGTGGTTTTCCCTTGACTCGGCGGACGGGAAATACCAAGAGGCCATAGCCGACCTGATCAACGAGAACGTCGCAAAGGACTCCATCCTGGATGAAACAAAAAGCAGGCAGATAGCCCAGCTGGAAATAGAGTTCGAGACCGAAAAGAAGGAGAACCAGATCAGCCTCCTCAATCAGAAAGCCATGCTGGAAGAGACCAGGCTCAAACAGGCAAACGTCATGCGGAATGTGACGATCGGCGGCATCCTCCTGTCGCTGATCATCGCCGGGCTCCTCTACCGGCAAAGCAGCCTGAGAAAAAAATACAACGTTCTTACCACCCACAAGAACGAGCTCCTGCAGGACCTGCTGCAAGAAAAGGAATGGCTTTTGAAGGAAGTCCACCACCGCGTCAAGAACAATCTCCATACAGTGATGGGCCTGCTGAGGTCCCAGGCCCGATTCCTCGAAGACGACGCGCTCAAGGCGATAGAGGCCAGCGAGCACAGGATATATACAATGTCGCTGATCCACCAACGACTCTACCAGTCGGACAATATCGGGGACATTGACACCCGCATCTACCTCAAAGAGCTCACCGGCTATCTGTCGGAAAGTTTTGGCGCCCCCTCGAATATCCGGCTCCGGGTGATGGTAGACGACGTAAAGCTCAAGCTGCCGCAGGCCATTCCCCTCGGCCTCATCATCAACGAAGCCATCACCAACGCCTTCAAATACGCCTTTCCCGACAAACGCAACGGCCAGATCATGCTCGAGCTCCGGATGGACGGCGAATACATAAAGACCACCATCGCCGACGACGGCATCGGCATGCCCTCCGTCGACATCGCCCGCCCGTCCCAATCCCTCGGACTAAGCCTGATGCGCGGCCTCACCGGCGACCTCGAAGGCGACATCCGCTTTGAGAATAATGCCGGCACCCGCATAACCGTCACCTTTCCTTTTGCCTAGCCGCGCCCGATCGCGGCCCCTGGCCCCAACGATTACGGTCCCCCGGACAACCGGAAGGCATCACTTCGCCGGTTATTCTCTGATCTTAACCAACAAAAAAAGGCCCGGCGTACCGGGCCCTGAGAATGTCAAAAAATATTTAGTTGGTTGGATAGCCCGGATTCTGGGTCAGGTTCGAATTCTTGGCGATCTCCGTACGAGGTATCGGGTACAACGCCCGATAGTCCCCATTCGGCGAATGCGAAAGCCAGGATTTCCGGGTGAACACCCCAAAACGCACCATATCCGTCCTCCTGCGGGCCTCCTGGCAAAACTCCCAGCCCAGCTCATCCAGCATCCTGCCATACGTAACGTCACTGCCGCCCTCCTCCGTGGAGGCCAGATGATTCCTCAACCCATAGTCATAGCTGCTGCCGCCAAGAAGCTGCGCACCCGTCACCGTCGCCTTACCAGGATTGGACTTGAAGTCGCGCTGCCGTACCTGCGTCACCAGGACCGCCGCGTCATCCGCGTGCCCCGTTCGCAGCAGCGACTCGGCTTTCATGAGCAACACGTCGGCATACCTGAACAGCGGCCAGTCATTGCTCAGCCGGTTGGTAGCCCCCATCGCGATCTCAAACTTCCCAAGCCGGAACCCATCCACCTCATCCGAGATATCCACCCCCGGCACATAATTCCTGTACGACAATGGCTTGCCGGTAAAATCGCCCATCGTCCCATAGATAGAATCACCCTCCGCCGTATACTGCTGCCCCTTGATGTAGTTGTCCTGGTACCGGCTGTCGTCGACGTCGAACGTGTTGATGAACTGTGGTATCGCGCAGACACCGCCCCAGGGAGAAGACTGTAATTTATAGGTGGCCTGGTTCTCCGGCTCCAGGGTCTGCATATGCACGTCAAAGGAATTCCAGTCGTTCACATACTTCGAGTCGAAGGGCAACGCAAATATGATCTCCTTTGAATTCTCATTCTCTGTGACGAACACATTCTTCTGGTTGGACTCCAGCACGAACTTGTTCCCGTTGATGATCGTGTCGCATACTGCAATGCACTTGTCATATGCCGCCGTACCCGAATACACCTCCGCATTCAGATACATCTTGGCCAGCAAAGCAAGACCCGCCCACTTGTTGAACTTACCATAGGTCGCCGTATTGTTGTCGGCGCTCACGAGCGGAATATTGGTCACCAGCTCGTTCACGATAAAATTGTATACTTCCTTTCTCGAACTCTGCTTGGGCAGGAAGCCAACCGGCACGTCAAAACGGTCTACGATCGGTACGTTCCCATACATATCGCACAACACCCAGTAATAGGACGCCCGCAGCAGCCCGATCTCCGCCACAAGCGAGCTGGTATCCTTTGCCGCCACAGGTATAGCCCCCGACTGCACCTGGTAGATGATCCGGTTACAGTTGGTGATACCCTGGTACGCCCGGGTCCAGACATTGATCACGATGTCGTCGTCCGTGGTCCACTTGTGCTCGTGTATCCGCCGGTAGACACCGCCATCTACCCACCCATTGGGGCGGGCTGGAGTCAGCATCTCATCCCCCGACACTTCCTGCGCCCGGTACAAAGTATTCCACTGCAAGAGCAGCCCGCGCCAGTCCACATAGGCCGCCCCCGACAAGGCCGCCAGATCCGACGAGCCAGGCACGAAGGTGCTGCCGATTATCTGGTTATAAGAATTACTTTTCAGCTTGGTGCACCCCGCCGCCGTCACAAATGCCGCGGCCAGCAGACACCAGAATATTCGTTTATTGAGAGTAGTTGCGTTCATAAAGTCTTTTTTAAGGTTAAAAGGTCACATTCAGTCCAAGCGTGAAGGTCCGCGTAGTCGGGTATTTATACGGGCTGTCCATACCAGGATCGAGTCCGGACGTCGGCGTTTGATTCACCCCGGACTGAGCCGTCGATATCCCGTTACGCAGGCTCACCTCCGGGTCGATCCCCTTATAGCCCGTGATGATCAGCGCATTCAGCACCGCCGCATACAACCTTGCCGACTGGATGTATCGCATACCAGTATGCGTGAAATTATACCCCAGCGTGACGTTGTCGATCTTCCAGTAGTCCCCGTTCTCGATATAATAGCTGTTGAACTCCACCGGCGACTTGAGCTGCGTCTTCCCGAATATCTTGTCGTAGGCATTGTTCAGCAGGTTGTACTGTGCCTGCGTCGGGTTCTCCAGCATCATTCGCTGGAGGTTCGCCACCTGGAACTTGAATGCCCCGCGCTGCGTGATGCCCAGGTCCCAGCTCTTATACCGGAAGCTGTTGTTCCATCCGAGGTAGAACTTGGGAATGCCATTGCCGAGTACCCGCTTGTCTCCAAAGGAATGAGTGAAGTCGGAATACTTTACCGGCTTCCCGTCTGCTCCTTCATACACCCACTGGCCATAGTTCGCTACATCCGCCGGATCATTGCCGATATCCACGACCTTGAACCCATAGAAATTACCGACAGGGCCGCCCACTTTCAGCAAATGCGAGAACGTCTGTATGGGCGGGAATATGGCGCCCACGAGCAGGTAGTCTGTAGAGGTCTTATAAATGTCATTCGACAGGCTCTTCAGCTTGTTGGCGTTGGTGGAATAGTTGACCCCGGAGCTCCACTCGAAATCCTTGGTCTTTACGGGCACGAAGTTCACCGACACTTCAACCCCTTTGTTCTCCAGTACTCCCACATTGGCCAGCGTCTGGTTGTACAGATTGGGCGGACTTGGCACGTCATACCAGAACAGCAGGTTGTGTATCTGGCGGTTGTAATAATCGACGCTGCCGCTGACCCTGTTCTTCAAAATGCTGAAGTCGAGGCCGGCATTGGTCTCGCGCTTCTCCTCCCATTTGAGGTTGGGGTTGGCGTTCTGCGTCGGCGTCAGCGTTTGTATCCACTGCCCGTTGGAATAGACGAAACCGCCATAGCCAATGACCCCAACACCACGAAAAAGATCCGACGGCTGCGATCCGGTAATGCCATAGCCAACGCGCAGCTTGAGGTCATCGAACAGCCGCTGCTTGCTCATGAAAGATTCCCTCGATATCCTCCAGCCCGCTGACACGGCCGGGAACGTCCCCCACGGTTTCGCCGTGCCCCACAGCTGGCTGGCCTCTTCCCTTCTCACGCTGGCCATCAAAAGATAGCGTTCGTCATAATTGTAGGTAAGCCGGCCAAAGAATCCGACCAGGTTGGTCTCGCTCTTATAGCTGTTGACCAGCCCCTGGTAGTTGCCGCTGCTGATGGCGCGGCCAAGACCGATATCATTCCAGCCAAACCGGTCCGTCGGAAAATCCCAGTTCTCCGTCGCATGACTCGTGTACACATTCTCCTGGTAACTATAGCCGCCCAGCAGCGTAAGACGGTGTTTGTCAAAACTTCGGGTATATTCCGCAGTGAGCTCTATGAGAC
>JAFDYE010000233.1 GCA_018267585.1 Bacteroidota bacterium | reverse complement strand
TGGCCTCGTACTGGGGGCCGAAGAATGTAAGGGTCAATACGCTTTCGCCGGGTGGTGTCGAGAACAATCAGGATATATTTTTTAAGGGCAACTATTCCCGGAAGACGTTGTTGGGCAGGATGGCCAATCCTACGGACTACAAAGGGGCGATCGTGTTCCTGGCGAGCGATGCTTCGGCCTATATGACGGGAGCCAATTTAGTGGTAGATGGGGGGTGGACTGCGATTTAACTATTCACAATGAAAGAAAGGGCCGTAAAAATAAGACTGCTTTTGACCGATGTTGATGGGGTGCTGACGGATAATGGCGTGTTCTATGGGGAAAGCGGGGAGGTATTGAAACGTTTTTCCATCCGGGATGGGATGGGTGTGGAGCGGCTCAGGAAGCTGGCGGGTATAGAAACGGGGATCATTACGGGCGAGCTGTCGCCTTCGGTGGCCCGGCGGGCGGAAAAGCTGAAGATAACCGAGCTGCATCTGGGTATCAAGGACAAACCGGGCCGTCTGAAGGAGATCATGGACCGGCTGGGGATCGGCTGGGAGGAGATCGCCTATATCGGGGACGACGTGAATGACCTGGAGGTCATGGAAAGGGCGGGGCTGAGCGCCTGTCCGGCCGATGCGATGCCCCAGATCAGCGGCATAGTGCACTACCACTGCGTGGAAAAGGGCGGCTATGGCGCTTTCCGCGAATTTGCCGAGTGGCTGATAACGCATAAAAACTATATTATATGAATACGAGTAAGTCGTTCCAGGTTAGTTCAACGAGGACTATCGGCGCCGGGCACCCCGCCTATATCATAGCGGAGATCGGCATCAATCATAATGGTTCGCTGGACATAGCCAAGAAGCTGATCGATGAGGCCGTACAGGCGGGCTGCGATGCCGTCAAATTCCAGAAAAGGACTCCGGAGCTTTGTACACCCAAGGATCAATGGCACCTGGAAAGGGATACTCCCTGGGGCCGTATGACCTATATCAATTACCGGAAGATGATCGAGCTCGGGTTTGATGAGTATTCCCAGATCGATGCTTACTGTAAGGAAAAGGGCATCGACTGGTTTGTCTCCTGCTGGGATGAGGCTTCGGTCGATTTTATGGAACAGTTCAATCCGGGCGTGTACAAATTCGCTTCTGCTTCGCTGACGGACCACGCGCTGATCGAAAAGGTAAAGCAGACGGGCAGGCCGTATATCCTTTCGACGGGGATGTCGACGATGGGGCAGATCAGGGAAGCCATCGAGAAGTTCGGTACCGATAATCTGATGATCGCGCATAGCACTTCGGCTTATCCCTGTCCTCCGCAAGAGCTGAATCTCCGGATGATCGACACGTTGTCCGGGCTTTATCCAGGGACGCCGATCGGCTACTCCGGGCACGAGACGGGGCTGGCGACTACGGTAGCAGCTGTAGCCATGGGCGCCTGTTTTGTCGAAAGGCATTTCACGCTGGACCGCGCGATGTGGGGTTCGGATCATGCGGCTTCGGTAGAGCCTCAGGGCATGCAAAAGCTGGTGCGGGATATCCGGGATGTGGAACTGGCGCTGGGTGACGGGATCAAACGGGTATATGAAAGCGAGATGGGCGCGATGAAGAGACTGCGGAGGGCCCAGAATACGGCGGCGGCCGAAAAATAATCCAATGGGAACGATCGTCTATTATACGACCAGTATCCTGGTATTGAGCGTTTTTGTCTTTATTTACCTGGAGAGGAAGTATCCCTATACCAGGGGGATACCCATTCTGCGGGATGGATTCTGGGTAGACCTGATCTGGTATACTTTTATCCAGAGCTATTTTCTGAAGATCCTCATCTTCGACTATATCATCGAACCGATGAGGAGGGGCTGGCACCTGCAGTCGATGCACTGGCTGGATCACTGGCCTGTGGCGCTGCAGGTGCTTCTCTTTTTGGTCTTACACGACTTCTACATCTACTGGTTCCACCGGGCACAGCATCATTCAAAACTATTATGGAAGACACACGAGGCCCATCATTCCAACAAGGAAGTGGACTGGCTGGCGGGGACCCGGTCGCATTCGCTGGAGATACTGATCAATCAGACGATAGAGTTTGCGCCGATCATATTGCTGCTCGGTCCTGATTCTCCCGTCGTCGCTATTAAGGCGCTTATCGACGCCGTCTGGGGGATGTGGATACATTCCAATATCGACGTGAGGTCGGGGAAGCTGCAATACGTCATCAACGGTCCGGAGATGCACCAGTGGCACCATGCCAATGACCGGGCGGTATTCTATGCGAACTATTCGACGAAGTTCGCAATTTGGGACTGGCTGTTCGGGACGGCCTATCTGCCGGGACGGAAGAAACCGGCGGAGTTCGGATTGTACTATGACTACCCGAAGGACTATTTCCTGCAGCATCTGTTTGCTGTCAGAAGGGTCGACGAGCGAAAGCTGATGGATAAGTATTCCTGGTTCAGGGCCTATTATTTCTCGCGGCTGCGGGTGACGAGCTGGCTTTCGACGCGCCTGGGACTGACGAAGATCGAAGGGTTGGTGCCCAAGCAGGAGCAACCGGACAAGGGACCCGTCCTTCCGGTGAGCGAGAATGCCGATGTCGAGTCTGTCGAGCCCTAAAAATCCTTAATTTTATCTATGGCATGGCTCTATCTGCTGATCGCGTCTCTTTTCGAGATCGCCTGGACGTTCTCGCTTAAGTTCATGAGTGTTAGAAAGCTGAGGGCTATCCAGTGGAAGGGGTATTTTTCGCATCCGTCCAACTGGGCGGTCCTTGCGCCCTTTGCCGGATATATCGTATTCGGCGTCTGCAATATCATCTTCTTTTCAATGGCGATGAAAGAGATACCTGCGTCCACGGCGCTTGCCGTATGGATGGGGACGGCACTTGTCGGGGTAAAGCTGGTCGAGTTGTTCTTTTTTAAGGGAAGCTTCGATCCGATGCAATTTCTCTATATGGGTTTGATATTGATCGGGATCGTGGGGTTGAAGAGGAATCCCTAGAAGGCCTCGCGCAGCTGGACCGTGAAGGCGTTGGACTGCTTCCCAACGCCATAGTCTACCCGCAGATTGAGCTTTTCCTCCTTACTAAGTGCGAATCTTGCACCGCCGCCGTAGGCGTAGTGGAGGCCGTTCAGCTCAAAGCGGCCGATCTTCGGCGCTACTTCACCGGTAGAAGCGAAGGCTACGACCCCGAGCCGCCAGAATAGGAACCGGCGGTATTCCGCCTGGTAGGCCATGAGGCATTTGTCGGTAAAACGACCTCCGTAGTAACCCCGCATCATATCGGCGCCACCGAGCTCTTCCAGTTTCCTGAACGGCGTATTTCCGTCTGTGAATCCTGCCAGGCCCTGGAGGGCGAGGACGGATACGGGAGAAAGATGGATGAACTTTCGCAGGTCGATGCTGAAGACGCGAAAGTCGAAGTCGCTGCCCAGGAAGCGGGCGAAAGAGACGTATTGCATCTCGGCGAAGAAGCCGTGGTCGGGGCTGTAGGCGTTGTTGCGGGTGTCCCAGGAAAGAATGGGACCGATGCCGGAGGTATTGCCGCCATAGCGGCCTGCTATCTTCTCGCGGTCGAACACGCCTCCCGGGGTATAGGTGACCGGGCCGGTATGCTGAAACTCATAGGTAACGCCGAGGTATAGACTGCCGCGTATCCGTTTGAGGAACTGGGGGTTGATAAAGTATTGTTTTTGGCTAAAGCCTTCCTCGTCGGTATGCAGGGTATTGTTGCCCAGTCCCCAGAAATTATCCGGATAATAGCTATAAGAGGCCTGGAAACGGGCGATATGGTCTTCGTGGGGGAAGAAGACCGTCGAGCTGAGGACCAGGATCAGCTGTTTGCGCAGCGTGTACAAGCCCAACAGGTTGACGTCCGAGGTTCGGATGGTGGTGTCTTTCTTCTGCGCCTTGAAAAAGCGGGCGACAATGCCCCCGAATCCCCAGTCTGTCTCCAGCGAACGAACCGCGAAAGGGAAGGCCAGGAGGTTCCGGGAAGCTTTTTTGGTCGAGTCCTTTGTCGGCAGCTTGATGGTAAATGGGACGATGCCCTTTTTAGCGGGGATACTGTCTAATGGTATTTTGCTTACGGGCATTTTTTGCCATGCGGAGGCAGATATGGTAGAAAAAAGAAATACCAGGCCTGAGAAATACGCTCGCTTCATATATCAAGGTGTTCTTCGGGAAAGCAAATCTGGGAGCAAAAATAGGACCCCCGGATGGACAAAAATTAATTTTTGGAAAACCAATCCCAATCTGGGACGGCCGGCACGACCCTGAAATGATAATTGATATTGACAGTCAATAACTTGTGAGTTGGTATGCCAATTGTCTTATACCAATCGTCCGCAGCGATACAGAAACACACGGTGACGGACAAACAAAACTCAATCTTTACCCAAATACCTGAGAACTATGACAACTTCAACTGCACAGAAATTAGAGCAAGCGACTTTGAAGAGTAAGATCATGGAATTACAGAGCGCACTGTTTTTTACCGAGAGCCTGTCCATTATTAAGCTTCCGACGCACGTGATTGCTGATGTAGTTGTTGATGAAGAGGGTGATATCTGGTTTGTGATCCCGAAGCCGGCGATGCATATCGACGCCTATGAGAAGGAGATCCCGGCGAAGCTGGATTTCTTCAAGAAGGGGATGGATTTCTTTGTGAAGGCCAGGGGTAAGGCGTTTCTGCTGACGGATACGGAAATGGACGATATGCCGGAGGAAATGAAAAAGAAGATGCAGGACGAGCAGGTGATCGGGGTGAAGGTGGTTGTTTCAGATTCCGACCTGGTTGACAATACGCCGAAACCTGCACAGAGCTGGCTGCAGGCGAGCAGGTCGCAGCTGTCGAGCTGGTTCTTCTAAGGCTTAAAAATGTTCAGTGTTGGAACCGAAAATCTAGCATACTGCGCGTGTTACATATAGGAAGCTGAGTCCGCGACTTGTTCGCGGATTTCAGTTTTTATAGACTTTATGGTTTTTTTTCTTTTGGGTTTTGTGGTTGGGGTGGGGGGTGTTGGGGTGGGGGGGGTGCTGTTGGGCTGGGGCCTGTGTGCATAGAACCCAACGCCGCTGTCAGGCCTACTATGGAGGAGCTTTTGAGCGATGGTGGACCGACGGGGGACTGGGCGGTGGAATGGGTTTGGGGCGACGGCCTGAAGGCGGCTTATGGGTTATGCCACAGGCCCTGGTCGCGGAGGAGGTAAGGGGTGTGGAGGTTCCTGGTGTTTGGTGGTGGTGGTGGTGTTTGGTGTTTGGGGGTGATGTTTGGTGGTGATGTTTGGTGGTGGTGTTTGGTGGTGGTGGGGGTGGTAGTGGGGTGGTAATGTTTTGTGGTGGGGAATGGGTGTGGGGGAGAAAAAGAAAAAAGGTCCACTGTAGAAACAGTCGACCTCTAACGATTGCTTGCCATATGAAAACTCTTTATCTGGATCGCCCTATTTGCCGGGCTTAGATTGTCTCGCTTTTGATGATACAAATATAGGACGCTTTTTGGGCGGGAGAAAGACAACTTAACGTTAATTCTATTATCTCAAAGCGTTGAAAAAAAATGTGAAATCCGCTATGGTAAAGGATTTGGGAAGATTCTTAACATGAAGCCCAACGTTGGTCCGGCGGTGTTTTCTACCCAGAAACGGGTGATAATTCTTGTCTTTTTTACGGTTTTTGTTCGACTGTCCTGAACTGTCCTGTACCATCCCGGATAAGGTGGGCGGAAATTTGCCCGGATGGCAAATGCGCTTGAAATCAAAATCTTAAGGCGCTGATCAGCCTGGCTGAAAAGATCAGCAGCAGGATCAGGATGCCTGTGCCTATCAGGAGCAGTGAAGAGTAGATCAGGACTGTTGCAAGACTGATGTTGGAAATGTCGACGAAGGAATAAGGGTAGAAGCCGGTATATCTTCCTCCTATCAGGATGCATTGCAGATAGATGGCGGGATACGCCAGCCATTTCAAGGTGTATCTGTAGCTGATCGAAAATTTATTTGTGAAAGTATACCAATACGCGAGGGTAAGGAGCGGGAAGGCCGAATAAAGCATGGCGGCCGCTGTTTGAAGGCCGGAAGGGTCTTCTGAGTAACGCAGCTGTAGCGGGGATATCAGCGTGCTCAGCACGATGAAGATAGTGAGTGCTGTAAGGGCTTCGTACGCCCGCAACTTTTTAGAGAAGGCATGAATTGAGAAATAGGAAGCAACGAATATCCCCGTTGAGATAGGAAAGTACGTAAGAAAGCGGATGGTCAGGTCAAGGACAGGGCTATTCGATTGCTTCTTAAATAGGCAATATTGCAAGATAATGACTGACCACCCAAAGCCGGCGATAGTTGCGGCGGCCATACGGTTTTTCATATAATTAGTTTGTGGGTTAGAGCTGACGCCGGGAAATTTTTACAAAGAAATGGATATGGGACTTAGTGGGAAATAGAGAAAGCACGAAACTGTTGTAGTGGTACCGCTACGTCAAGTGGCTTTTCTTGCAGGCCCCGTTGGTAGCCGCGATTCGGGAATTTAATTATCTTCGTATTGTCTGTACTTATACACTTAACGAGTCACTGAAGACTATTAACATCGCGTGTATGCGTGAGGAGGACCTTATGATCGTGCTTTTGGCAGCCTTGTTCATCTCAATTGCCGGCGTCATTTACTTTTACAAGAAATGGGCCAGGTTCGGAGGTGCGCCAGATGCGGAATTCTCTGGCCACATTTTGGCAATCCAAGAGATGCTTGAAAAATCCAATCGACTTTATTTGCTGGTTCGTCAGTTGCATCAGGCAATCATGAAGGCGACCGATGAGGGCATGCTATTCGATGAAGCCTGCCGGATAAGTGTTGCAGCGGGTAAATTCCGGAGAGCATGTATAGGGACTCGCAGCGAAGAGACTGGTCAAATCGTTGTGGTAGCAAGCGCGGGTGAAGATGCGGACTTCATTCCGGGGATGGCAGCCGTGCCTGACTGGTCTTCCGGGGAAGAGCAAATGGTACCGGCTGAGAGGGTGGTCCGGGAAGGAAGGAGTGTAGTCTGCAACGATATCCGCAACAGTCCGACGCCATCCGTCTGGCGTGAGGCCGTATTGAAGAGGGGGTTCGGCTCTTCGATCGCTATCCCCATAAAACGGTTCGGTAGGGTCTTCGGAGTATTTGAGCTCTACGGCGATCAGAATTTTTTTGATGCAGAGGAGGTCTCGGTGCTGGAAGATATTGCTGCGGGTCTTGCGTTTGTCGTGGAGTTGCTGGAAAGGGATGCCATGCGCAACAAAATGGAAGAAGAGCTGCTGAAGAGCAAACAGAGCTATCAGATACTTTCGGATACTTCCCCGGTCGGGATATTTCATACCGACGCCAAAGGCTCGACCACTTATGTAAACAGGCGGTGGTGCGAAATATCCGGAATGTCGTCGGAAGATGCGCTCGGGGATGGCTGGTTCGGGGCGGTGCATCCTGAAGATCGTGAGTCCCTTTTTAGTGGCTGGCGCATCGCGGTGTCGGTCGGGTCCAGCTCGGGCTCCCAATACCGAATGATCAGACCGGATGGAAGCATAGTGTGGGTGTTAGGTCAGGCCGTTCCCGAAAAAGGATTTGACGGCCGTATAGTGGGCTATATCGGAACGGCTACAGATATAACCGGCCTGAAAGCGGCCGAAAAGGCGGCCAGCCGGTCTGCCGCTGAGCAAAGGAAGGCGCAGGAAGTGCTGGCCAGGAAAGAGAAATGGTTCAGGGCATTGATCGAGAACAGTACGGATGGCATT
>JAFDYE010000232.1 GCA_018267585.1 Bacteroidota bacterium | reverse complement strand
AGGACGAGCGCTGCTTTGCCTTTGCCACCGCCGCCGCTGCCGCAGAAAGGAGGACATACAGGGGCCGGCAGATATATTTCGCCGTCGTTGCCGCTGATGATCTGTTTTGCGTTTTCCAGGGAGCCGTCCTTGCTGCGATTTCCAACCAGAACAACGGTCTGCATGCCTACCTGTTCGGGGATCTTGTAACCTTCGCCATAGACACCGAAGTGGATACGAACGCCGTTGCCGCCGCGGGATTTTACTCTGTCCAGGAAACCTTCCAGCTCGTCAACAGTGAGCCAGACGCTCAGCGAGTCGGCCTTGCCAAGGCGGTCGGAATTTTCAGCCCATCTGTCCTGTTTGTATGCAGTAGTGATCGCGTCCATTTCGCTCCTGGAGATGTAATTCCCGACATTTACGGATTTTTTTTCAATTGTGTTCATGGCTGAATGTTTTAGAATGATGAAGAATAATTTGCTGATGTAAAAGTATTCTCCAGCTACAAACCATGCCAGGCACAAGCGAATACAAATCAAATAATTACAAATTAATATTATTCGTAAAATAAAGGGGATCAGACAATCAGGAGGAAAACATGACAAAAAAAACGCTTTTTCGTCACTTAAAAAACAGTAAAACATCTAAGGGATAGTACGTGATCTATGCAGTCATTTTTTGCGTGTTTTACGCAAAAAAATAACGTCTGATTTTTTGCGTCGCAATTGGGGCAGATTAAAATATTTATAGGACATTTATTAAGAGGTCGTCGCCTATGTCCCGTTTTTAATTTTTGATATCCTTGAGCTTACAGTCAAAGGAGTGTGGGCTAACGCTGAGAGACTGCCTAACTGACGGTAAACTATTACTGTCCCCTCTAACTATCAGATTGCAACAGCATACATAACCATTAACACCTTATCCTGTTTTTTTCCAGTGTGTTCTGGGTATGTATGCTGATGTTCAAATGACCATAACATGATGCGTAACCATATTAGTACGCATGAGAAAACCTACTGTGACTTACCTCCTGTAACCATTCAAAACGACCGGGTTCATCTTGTCTTGCGGGGTGAATCCGGAATCGCTTTAATTCCCTCCTACTATTTCTGCAATTTTCATGCACCTTTCGTACATTTGCGGCTTAGTGTAGTAAAAAAGTACATTTCGCCGCAAAACAGCTAAAGAAGGGCCTTCGGCCGGCCGGCGTGTGCCGCCCCTGTTCGCGACCTATTTTGCTTTTCGCGCTGTTTCAGCGCATACAAATACCATTCAATGAACAAGACAATCAAATCGGCGCTGATCTCCGTTTTCTACAAGGACGGTCTGGACAGGATAGTAAAAAAACTACATGACTTAGGTGTGATCATCTACTCTACGGGGGGTACTCAGCAGTTCATCGAATCGCTGGGATTGCCCTGTGTACCGGTGGAAAGTCTGACCTCCTACCCCTCAATTCTGGGTGGCCGGGTGAAGACCCTGCACCCCTCGGTCTTTGGTGGTATTCTGGGCAGAAGAGATCAGCCAACCGATATGGAAGAGATGGCGCGCTATCATATTCCGGAGATCGATCTTGTCATTGTGGACCTTTATCCTTTCGAAGAGACTGTCGCCAGCACAAAAGAGGACAAGGCCATTATCGAGAAAATAGACGTCGGCGGCCCCTCGATGATCCGGGGCGCGGCCAAGAACCACAGGGATGTCGTCGTCATCGGCTCAAAGGCCGAATACGCTTATCTCGAGACCCTGCTCGACGGGCAAAAGGGCGAGACCACCCTTGACCAGCGCAGGATGCTGGCCGCCAGGGCGTTCGAGGTTTGCGCGCACTACGACGTGGTTATCGCCAGGTACTTCGACCGGGGCATGGAGCCCGACTATTTCCTCGAGTCCGTGCCTTCGCCCAAATCCCTACGCTATGGCGAGAACCCTCACCAGGCGGCGCGTTTCTACGGTAGATTAGAAGACCTGTTCGAACAGGTCAATGGAAAAGAGCTTTCCTATAACAACCTGGTGGACGTCGACGCAGCCGTACAGCTCATACAGGAGTTCATGGGTGAGGCGTCGGGGACTGCGGGCCTGAGCGGCGGCGAATCCGTCTTTGCGATCATCAAACATACCAATCCCTGCGGCATTGCGATACGTCCTTCGTTGAAGGAAGCCTGGGACGCGGCCCTTGCCGGTGACCCCGAGAGCGCCTTTGGCGGCGTCCTGGCCTGCAACAGCCCGGTCGACAAGGCGACGGCGGAAGCCATCAACGAGATATTCTTCGAGGTGCTGATCGCGCCTTCCTATAATGCCGACGCCCTGGAGGTCCTGCGTTCGAAGAAGAACCGGATCCTGCTGGTGCAGAAGCAACGAGTTATACCCGCATTCCAGTACCGTTCGCT
>JAFDYE010000231.1 GCA_018267585.1 Bacteroidota bacterium | reverse complement strand
TAGCATGACCAGCTTTATGTCCACCCCCTTACTGCTTTCTGTGCTGCTGATCACCACGACGGTTCAGTCGCCGGCCCAGGGACTACCCCGGGCAACCACCGATGGATCATCCCAGGGATCACCCTCCCGGGGATCCGCCCCGGGATCGGCTCAGGGAACATCCCAGGGATCACCTACCCCGGGATCAGCCCGGGAACCCATCCCGCAGCAATCTCGCAGCTTCGCCCTTACCGGCGTCACCCTGATCGACGCCCGGCACGATGCTCCACAGCAGAACCAGACCGTCCTGGTCTCCAACGGACTGATTGCGGACGTTTTTCCCGACGGTGCAAAAAGCCTCCCGGATTCGATACCTCTTATCCGGATGCACGGCAAATTCCTGCTGCCAGGCCTGATCGATACGCACGTACATTTCGCTACCGATCCCTCGGGGACGGACAACCGCATCTCAACCCTTGACGCATTGCAGCGGATGCTGCGTTCAGGCATCACTGCCGTACGGGACATGGCAGGCGACGCCCGTATACTGGCCGGTCTCTCGAGAGACGCACAGATCGGGGACATCCCCGCACCCGATATTTACTACTCGGCATTGATGGCAGGTCCTGCATTCTTTGACGACCCGCGAACGACGACCTCGTCCAAAGGAGGGGTTGCAGGCAGGATGCCCTATATGAAAGCAGTGACGGACACGACCGATCTTCCGCTGGCAATAGCGGAGGCCAAAGGGACCGGAGCAAAAGGAATTAAATTATACGCCGAACTGGCGCCCGCGCTGGTCACCCGTATCGTCGCCGAGGCCAGGCGGCAGGGGCTGCTGGTCTGGGGCCATGCCTGGCTGAACCCGGCCAAACCCGAGGACCTCGTCCGGGCAGGCGTCGGATCTGTTTCCCACTCCCCGCTATTGCTCCACCAGTCGATGGACAGCGTCCCCCGCCCCTGGAGGTCTGTACGCGACCCAAAATTCTGGGAGGACTCGCTCCCGGATCTGGACGCTTTGTTCAGCCTGATGAAGAAGAATAATACACTCCTCGACGCTACCATGTCGGCCTATCATCAATGGGCTCAGCAGGATTCGTCGAAGGCCTTCTACTACTCCATCTCGAAAATATACACGGCGGCAGCCCACCGCGCCGGAGTAAAGGTCTGCGCGGGCACAGACGACGACCAACAGAATTTCGTACAGGGCGAAATGGAGCTCCTCGTCCACGACGCCGGCTTCAGTCCGGAAGACGCTATCATCGCCGCAACAAGATACGCAGCCGAGGCGATTGGCATCGACGGCGCATGCGGCACGATCGAGAAAGGAAAAACAGCGAACCTCCTGCTGGTGAGCAGCAATCCGCTCGCACGTATCGAGAATATCCGGAAGGTCGTCCTGGTCGTCAAGTCGGGAAAGATATATTGGATTCAATAGCCGGCTCGCAAACCCATTCTTCTAATTCGTTTCGAACCCATTCTTCCGCGCCGCTCTCAGCAGCTTTTTCCGGCCTTTGTCGACAGTATGATTCCAGTCATAACTGAGGGTCAGCCGGTAATTTCGGGTCTGAGTGGTGCTGTACGACTGCAGGTTGAAATCAGGACCATGCACCATCGAAGTATTGCTCTGCTGAACAAAAGGATCCGAAACGTTCAGCGTGACGATGAACTTCTTCTGGAAGAACTTGCGCTGGATACCCAGGTTCATATTCATCGTGGCGGTGGACACGCCCTGCGGATTCCCGTTGCGGTTGTACAGACAGGAAAGGCTCAGGTTCCACAATTTCGCAGGGATATAGTTGACGTTGAAGTTGGTATAGAATGACCCGTTGTCCTGGTATTTGTTCACCGTCTTGTCATAAGCGCCATACTGGCTGTAGATATAGTTGAGCCCAAGGTTGAACTTCAGCGCACGGGAGAAGGTATATCCCGACCAGGAACCCACCGAATATTCAGTACGGTTGGAAATATTCTCATAGGTCGTCCGGGTGGTTCCATTTGGCTGCAGGGTAGTGATCTGGCTGAAAATATTCTGCACTTTGTTCAGTCCAAGACTCGAGTTGAAATAGTAGTTGTTCGTACCCTTTCCTATATTCAGATTGAATTCATGAGAGAGGCTGGGCGTCAGCTGGGGATTACCGTATTTCAAATTATAGGGATCTGAGTAATCGATGCTTGGGTTCATCTGGTCAAGCCCGGGCCGATGGATGGTCCTGCGATAGACCAGGGTAACCCCCCACTGGTTGTCCCAGGTCTTATTTATATTGGCGAAGGGCAGCCAGTTCCAGTAGGTATTGCTGGTAGTCTTGTCCGTATTATACAGATCGAATTTCACCAGCGTCTTGTTGACGGACGTACCGCCGGTGAATACCAGCCCATGCGCGATGGTCTGGCGTATCGAGGCGCGCAGGTTGCTCTTGGTCTGGAGAAAATTCAGGTCGCTGCTCAACGGGTCGTTCACGACAAAGTCGCCGGAAGCCTTGTCGAGAAAACTGGTTGTCACCTTCACGTCGTTGCCGCTGTAATTGTAATAGCCTCCCAGGCTGACGATCGTATGCGCCTTCCGGTCCAGCGGCTTGTCGTAATTGGCGCGGACCTCGTATCCCTTTATCCGGCTTTCGCTGCGCTGATGCTGTGTCGAGTCAAGACCCGTAGCGCTATGGTCCGGATTCAGGTATTGCTGGAAGAAATCGACGTCGTTTCGGCTATTGCTATAATTATAAGAACCGGTGACCTCCAGTACTTCTTCAGGAAGGAGCCCCCTATGCCGGAAAGTCAGGTTCCCGTTGGGGTTGAGGTTATAGCCGTTGCTGGCGTTCGTGCGCTCGCTGAGACCATATGCTTCCCCGTGCTGGCCGATCGAACCATAGTCGATAACAGAGTGGTTGTCAAAATTATTCTGGTTGATCTGCCAGACCGTATTCAGCGAATTGTATTTGTCCAGGTCATAGTCGACACTGAGCCGCGAGCTGGGACGGGTATTGGTGTTTCTATAATGATTGGCCTTGTTCAGATAATTGGTCGAGTCGGCGAATATATTCTGCCGCTCGGAATGGCCGTCGCCGGCCCATTTGTTGTATCCCTCCCCCGCGCTAAAATTAAGCGCCAGCCGGTGATCCCGATAGCTGACATTCGTATTCGCGCCATACTCGCCACGGGTGCCACCATAGACGTTGACCCTACCCCCAATACCGATCCTTCCCTTGCGCGTGACGATATTGATGACGCTCCCCTCCTCATTCGCATATTCAGGAGGAGGATTGGGCATGACCTCGATCTTCTCGATCATGTTACCAGGCAGAGCGTCCAGGAAATCCTGCAGCTGCTGGGCATTCAGGTTGACGGGCTTGCTATCGATCAGTACGATCGGCGTCTTGCCTTCGACGATGAGATTGCCGTTGGCATCGGTAGCGACCAGCGGTACATTGCGCAACAGCTCGTTGGCGCTCGACCCGGCGCTCAAAGGAGATTCTGCGGCGTTAAAGGTCAGGTTACCCCCCTTGCTCTGGACCAACGGCTTCTCCGCATAAACGACAACGGCATCCATATCGGCGCTCTTCGGCGCCAGCTTGAGGTCGCTCATGTTAAAGTCCGACCGCTCCTGCCTGACGTTGATGCTGTCCAGGGCAAGCGTGCTAAAACCAACGGCGGATATCTGTAGCCGGTAAACCCCATAGGCTACGTCACCAAAGCTAAAGCTGCCGTCATTGCCGCTGGCCACCTCGCGCCCCTTCGAGGCATCCGTCAGCCCGATGAGAGCGACTGTGGCCCCAGGCACAGGCTTGCCCGTCTCCCTTTCCAGGATATTTCCCGCAACTATCCCGGTACCGGACTTTTGCGCCCTGGTACACAGACTTGAAAACAATAAGAATAGGGTAAAAAAAAAGGCGCCGCGAGTCCGGTTCATAGAATGCAAAATACCAAAATGAAGGTTTTTCGGTCGAATTAATATGCGACCGGTCACAAACCGCGATCAGTGGACGATCGGATCCCGCTAAAACTTTAGGGAGCCGCGCCGGGGCGACCGGGGAGATCAGCCGCCGGCTGATCAAAGAACTCCCCCGCCTGGCGAGGTCATAGCAGGCCACGATCGATAGATCAGCAGATCGGCACAGTAAACCCTACAAAAAATGCCATTCTTTCTCCAAGAAATTCCATGGCAGGGGAGAGGATGCTATAGTATCTTACACAAAAAAACGCCATGACAGCGACAAAGGCCCAACCTTCCCTTCTCGAATTTTTGCCCGCCAGCATTTTCGGGTCAGTCATGGGCCTGACCGGTCTTTCTTTCTGCTGGGGCTGGGCTACAACCAAATGGGGCGTCAGCGGCTTGATAAAAGACCTGCTGGGCGGGGTCGCTATCCTTTTGTTCCTGCTGCTTACTATTGCTTATCTCTTGAAATGGAAAAAACACCCTGAACTCGTGCGGATCGAGTTCAATCACCCGGTATCCGTCAGCTTCTTTGGAACCTTCATCGTTTCACTACTGCTGCTTCCCGGCGTCCTTTTCGCATACAGCAAGCCGCTTGCCACAGGCATCTGGGCTACGGGTGCGGTACTGATGGCCGCGTTCTCGTGGTTTGTATTCCGGAGATGGCTGGGCCGCCAGCAGGACCCCGCCAACGCGCTGCCGGCCTGGCTGCTGCCGATCGTTGGGACGCTGGATATACCGGTCGTGGGGGCCAGGCTTGCCTTTCCCGGCGTCCACGAGATCAACCTCCTTTTCTTTGCGATCGGCATTGCATTTGCCACCATCCTGATGACCATCATCGTCTATCGTCTTTTGTTCTTCCCACCGTTGCCGCAGGCCATACAACCCTCGCTGATGATCCTTGTGGGACCATTCGCGCTGGCCACTTCCACATATGATTCTTTCACAGGAGCCCACGACATTGTGCTTTCCGTATTCTTTTATTTTGACCTCGCGCTCCTGGTGCTGTTTGGAAGCAAGCTCGCGCTGCTGCCGGTATGCTGCCCTTTCCGGGTGGGCTGGTGGGCTGTCAGCTTTCCGCTGGTCGCTTTTACTATCGCCGCTTTCCGGTACTCGGCGCAGGTGCCGTCAAAGCTCTTCCAGCTGATCCCTGGTATCCTGCTGGCGCTCTCCACCCTGGTCATACTCTACTTACTGGTGCAAAGCCTGTATAAAATATTCACGCATCAATTGTTCCTGCCGGATCCCGCCGCGGAAAACGCAACCCGCATGCTGGAGCCGGCAACAAAACCACAGCCATGAACAATCCAATAAAAGGTGTCACCATTCACCCAAGCCCCTGGTCAGTAAAAGAGACGATAGACAGGTTGCAAATATTCCTGCAGCAGCAGGGCGTGACCATTTACGCCCGGATCGATCAGCAAAGCGAGCTGCAGAAAGCCGGCCTGAGCCTGTGGGCGCTGGAATACCTGCTCTTCGGAAACCCCAAAGCAGGGGGCCCCGTCATGCAGGAGAACCCCACCGCGGCCCTCGATCTGCCGCTAAAGGTGATCGCCTGGGAAGACCAGCAGAAAAAAGTCTGGATCGCCTATAATGAAATGGCCTATGTCCGCGACCGATATGGCCTGACCGACAAGGTCAGTATGCCACTGAACCTGGATGGCCTGATCGCGAAGATCCTAAATCAATGATCGACGCCCCCCGACCTCACTCCATAGAGAACGACAATTCGTCCAGAGCGAATCCGCCCTTGTCGGCAACGATCCTTAGCCGGTGGGTTCCTTTTGGAAGCGCTACATCCTTTAGCTCGACAACCTGCCAGCTCGTCGTTCCCCCCGTCGCGGGTATGGCGACATCGCGGGCCAGTGGCTTGTCGTCGCACAACAGGGAAAGCCTTCCTGAATCTGCCGCAGCCGAGACAGTCGCGGCAATCTTATAGCTGCCGGCGTTTTCGACGGAGACCGTATACTGGAGCCATTCGCCGTCTTCGATGCTGAAAACATTGTAACCGGCCCCCCCCGGGCCCGGCCCGGACACCGGACCATTCCCCGATGCGCCGCGGGCTAAAGCGCCACGCCCGTCAATGGGCTGAATATCGACCCCGTCATTACGATAAGACCATCCCCGGTTGCCCGCCGAAGGCGCAGCAGGAGTAGCATACTGATACCGGGCAGTATCGTTATCCTTGTACGCATATCCTTCCCTCCCGAGGTCATAGTCGACTGCCTCGATGACAGCCCCGCTCTTTATGATATGTTCCTTAAAAGGGATCGTCCGGGTCGAACCAACCTGTCTGAACATCGCGTCGGTCACATCCTTATGATAGATATTGTTCCTGATCCGAATATTGTTTAGC
>JAFDYE010000230.1 GCA_018267585.1 Bacteroidota bacterium | reverse complement strand
GTATCCACCAGGTTCTCCTCGGTCCATCCTGCGGCAAAAAATGCGTCCAGGACGTCCCCCGCCACATGTACCCTTGTCTCAACAGCGTTCTTCGCATACTTCACAAGGGCGTCCAGAGTCGCGTCAAATGAAGCGCGGCCACCACGGAGCTCCAGTATCTGTTCGTCCGTGAACCCAATCATCTTCGCCAGCGCCGTGTGCGCGCTCGAACAATATTCACAACGGTTCACTTCGCTCACTACCAGGTTGATGGCTTCTTTCTCCTTCGCGCGCAGCGAGGTCTTCGAATTGTTCAGCGTAAGGTAGTTACCCAGCGCGTGACCCGAAACAGCCATTTCAGCATAAAGATTCGGAACCTTTCCAATGAGCTTTGTCAGATTGTCGAACAGCGCCTGATTAGCGGGGCTTACTTCTTCCCGGGTGGGAACCTTGAACGTTTTCATATCCTTTAATTTTTTGTTTGCTCGTCGTTATTGACAATACAAAGGAACGACAGCCGGCAAACGAAAAAAATGGACGGATTTCCCGAAGCCTTGCACTTTTTGCCAAAAAAGGCCAACCCGGCCACAAAAACAGGCGAAACGCTGAGAACATCACGATACCTACCGATACACATCCAGCAACCCGTCCGGCAGCTCAACATGTACCTCTTTCTTCTTCTTATCCACCTTTCTGAGGGTCTCCTCATGCACCGGAATAAGGGCCTCTTTCCCGCCTTCCAGCGTGATCTTGCACAGCACCTGGTGCGGCTGCTCGATGACCTCGAGTATCTCGCCGAGATCGGTATCGCCATCCAACATCCGGAAACCGACCAGCGAAATGGGTGCAGACGCGCCGGCGAACTGCGCGAAATCGGTTTCGGTCAGCCAGACCTCCCTCTGTACGACGCGGCGCGCGGCTTCCTTGGTGTCGATGCCCTCTAATTTGATATAGAGGTCTTCCGCGCTTTTCGCTCGGGTACTTTCGACGAACCAGGGCAGCATCTCGTCCTTTTTGTCTTCGATAAAGATGGCTTTCAGGCCCTTTAGCGTCGTCTTCTTGCCGAGACGGTGCTGGAGCACCAGCTCGCCCTGCAGGCCAAAGACCGCCACCAGCTTCCCGATATTACGATAGTTGTTTGCCATAATATTCCCTTCCGGGATCCCAAATAAAAAGGAGGTCTCGCGACCTCCTGATAAAGTTAGATTGAGTAAAAGTTATGCCTCCAAAGGCTACGCTTCCAAAGGCTACGCCTCCAAACGCTACGCCTCCAAAAGCTACGCCTCTTGCGCAGGGCCGCTTTCGCTCTTCCTCTCGGTCCTTTCTACCCTTCTCATAGGAGGACCACCGGGGCCCCTTCTTCCGGGACGCGCCTTGCGATTGTCTTCCTGGCGTTTCTTCATCTGGGCTTCGTGCTCGCCATGCCACTTCTGGAATTTCTCCATCGCAGCCGCGTCATCGAATAACCCTAATTTGACACCACGCAGCAGGTGTTTCAGATAAAGAACACCTTTGTAAGAGAGGATACGACGTACGGTATCCGTCGGCTGAGCACCCTTGTGCAGCCAGTCAAGCGCCTTTTGGCGGTCGAGCTGTACCGAAGCGGGAACTGTAAGAGGATTGTACGTACCGATTTTCTGGATGAATTTACCATCCCTGGGCGCACGGGCGTCGGCTACTACGATGAAATAAAATGGCCGTTTCTTAGACCCGTGGCGTTGCAGTCTGATTTTTACTGGCATCTTAAATAGACATTTAAATGCGTGAACAAATAAGGTTACTTTTCCAATTTGGGTTGCAAATATCGGATACCGATATCACATTTCAAAAATAATACATCAACTTTTAAAGAGCGAATCTTGCAGGCAAAATTTTTTATTCCTCCGGGATTTTAACAGCAAATTACGGACCTGCCTTTTGGTCCTTTCCGCAGCTTTTTGGACTTCCGGAGCCCCCTATTTGTCAGAGATTTACCCGTTCTGGGCACCACGAGAGCCCCTGCGGGCATGGGCAGATCGCCCAACCAACGGCCCTAAATCCCTACCTTCTCCGCCCCAATGCTCCCCCCATGGGCATCTTATTCATCATCTTCATCATCTGTTTCATCTGGTCGAACTGCTTCAAAAAAGCGTTCACCTCGGTGATATCCTTACCGGCCCCCTTCGCCAGCCGCTTCCGGCGGCTCTGGTCGATGGTGTCAGGATTCGCCCGCTCGAAGGGCGTCATGGAGTTGATGATCGCTTCGATCCCCTTGAAGGCGTCATCGCTGATGTCAATGTCCTTTATCGCTTTACCCACACCGGGGATCATCCCCAGCAGGTCTTTGATATTCCCCATTTTCTTGATCTGCTCCAGCTGTTGCTTGAAATCCTCGAAGTCGAACTGGTTCTTGCGGATCTTTTTCTCCAGCTTCTTGGCTTCGGCTTCGTCGAATTGGGCCTGCGCCTTTTCCACCAGGGTCGTGATATCCCCCATCCCCAGGATCCGCTGGGCCATACGCTCGGGGTAGAATACGTCCAGCGTATCCATTTTTTCCCCGCTGCTGATGAACTTGATGGGCTTGTTGACCGTATACTTGATCGAGAGAGCGGCCCCCCCACGGGTATCACCGTCCAATTTGGTCAGGACCACGCCGCTGAAGTCCAGGCGGTCGTTAAAGGCCTTGGCCGTGTTGACGGCGTCCTGGCCGGTCATGGAGTCCACTACGAAGAGTATCTCTCCGGGATTTACCGCTCCCTTGATAGCGGCGACCTCCTGCATCATCGCCTCGTCGATGGCCAGACGACCGGCCGTATCCACGATGACGACGTTCTTATTCTTGCTTTTTGCCTCCTTGATGGCGTTCTGCGCGATCTCGACCGCGTTCTTGTTCTCCGGCTCGCTATAGACGTCGACGCCGATCTGACCTCCGAGCACTTTCAGCTGCTCGATAGCCGCCGGGCGGTAGATGTCGGCCGCCACCAGCATCGGCGACAGCCCCTTCCTGGCCTTCAGGTAGTTGGCCAGTTTCCCGCTGAACGTGGTCTTACCGCTACCCTGGAGACCGGCGATCAGGATGACGGCGGGACTTCCCTTGGCATTCAGCTCGCTCTCGGAGCCCCCCATCAGGGCCACCAGCTCGTCCTTGACGATCTTGACCATCTGCTGCCCGGGACTCACGGCCGTAAGCACCTTCTGCCCCTCTGCCTTCTCCCGCACCGTATCGGTAAATTCCTTGGCTATCTTGAAGTTGACGTCCGCGTCGATCAGCGCACGGCGTATATCTTTCACCGTTGCAGCAATGTTCAGCTCGGTTATCCTTCCTTCCCCTTTTATCTGTTTAAAGGCTGACTCTAACCGCTCTGACAGATTCTCAAACATGGTATCTTTTTTATAAATGTTCCGGCGATCGGCAGTTTCCCAAAAATCAGCGCATCCCCGGCAAAACGCTAATGATGGTCCCCGGCAGCCACAGGCGCTCCGGAAAACGAAAAAAGTGAACATAACCAGGTTACATTCACTCTAAAGAGGGTCAAAATTAAGAAAAATCGTGTATTATTTGATCAAATAGCTTGTTTTAGGTTTAATAGCTGTTATCTACCGAACGGCCGCAGCAGCGGGCGCTATCTAGATCCCCAAATAACTCCTCAGCATCTTCGACCGGGAATTACTCCTCAGCTTCGTGATCGCCTTGTCCTTGATCTGGCGGACGCGCTCGCGGGTCAGGTTGAACTTCTCCCCGATATCCTCCAGGCTCATCGGATGATCCACGCCGATCCCGAAGAAAAAACAGATCACCTCTTTCTGGCGCTCCGTCAGCGTCTTCAGCGACCGGTCGATCTCCTGCTTCAGCGACTCCTTGTGCTCGATATTGGTCTCGGCCCTCTCCGCATTGGGATTCTCCAGCACGTCGATAAGCGTGTTGTCCTCGCCTTCAGACAGCGGGGTGTCCATGCTCACGTGACGGGCGGCGATACCCAGCGTCGAGGAGACCTCTTCGATGTCCAGCTCGAGGATCTCCGCCAGTTCTTCGGCTGATGGCTCCCGTTCGAACTCCTGCTCCAGCTGCGAATATGCCTTCTGGATACGATTGGTCAGACCAACCTTGTTCAGCGGAAGCCGTACGATACGCGACTGCTCGGCCAGCGCCTGCAAAATGCTCTGACGGATCCACCACACGGCATAAGAGATGAACTTAAAGCCACGGGTCTCGTCAAAACGCTGAGCGGCTTTGATGAGTCCAAGATTGCCTTCATTAATGAGGTCGGGTAGTGACAGTCCCTGATTCTGGTACTGCTTGGCTACAGAGACGACAAAGCGGAGATTGGCTTTGGTTAGTTTATCGAGAGCTCTCTGATCTCCCTGCTTTATACGAATGGCGAGTTTGACTTCTTCCTCGGGACTGATCAACTCGACTTTTCCTATTTCCTGCAGGTACTTCTCCAGGCTCTGAGATTCACGATTAGTTATACTCTTCGTGATCTTCAGTTGACGCATGCTCATAGGCAGAGGTCTTTAAAG
>JAFDYE010000022.1 GCA_018267585.1 Bacteroidota bacterium | reverse complement strand
GTCGCCCCTCCCCCCCAGCATCCGCCCCCGAACCTCCGACATCGTCCCGCCAACCAGCCCCTACCCACCAACACGCGACCACCATCCGCCAGTCACCCACATACAACCACTTACTAGCCTCAATGGACAACCGCAACTTCAGAACCCAACCATATCAATCCTCCCACGACCCGATCACCACCACCCAACCCAACCCAAAATCACTCGTCAATACGATCACCTCTATACCCCCAACCTTTCCCGCCACTCAACCACCGCTTCCCCACCCCAACACTACCCTTTCCCACCCACAAATCCCCGACAACGCCCGTACTACTCTCTCACACCCACCAACAAATCCCCAATAACGCCCGCGCCATCCTCTCCCCCACAACCCCCCAAAAAAATCCCCGACAACGCCCCTATTATTCTCTCACAAACCCCCAAAAATCCCCGACAACACCCGTACTATTCTCTCACAAACCCCCAAAAAATCCCCGGCAACGCCCCGGCTATCCTCTGCCCCATAAGCCCCTAAAAGCCCCCCGCGCAACCCGTCCCCCGAACCACCCCCGACACCCCTGACAGCCGCTGACTACCCTCTCCCCACCCCCACAACCCCACTTCCCCCAAAAACCGAAAATCTTGCTAAACGCTAAAACGCAACTTACTTATTCACAATAACATACCTATATAATAAATAAATATTTAAAAAATTACTATCGCACGCAGTGAATTAATAATTAATATCTTACCTCATTTTTACACTGTCAGACCGAAATCCGGGTCTTTGCAATCGATTGATTTTATATAAAAAATCTCTATTTTTAATGAGTATTTAATACCCACTGTTCCGCCACCCGGAACAGGTTTTTTTTACGAAATAATATAAATGTTCGTTTGACATTTGTAGAAATTGCTATTCCGATTCACCATTCAAAACGATTGCACATGCGACCAACCATCCTCCTCGCACCGCCGCCTGTAAAAACTTTTCCCCTCTTCCGTTCCAGCTCATAACCGCCACCCGGGCACCTTCACTGCTTGCCTGACGCGGCCATCGTCCCGTATTCGTCACTTATAACCAAATACAAGCTTATGCACCCGCTGCTAAAATCAACACGCATGATTTTAATGGGCCTGGCACTGCTATATGCCAACGTCCTCCTGGCCCAGGGGCCGATCCGCGTCACCGGCAAGGTGGCGGATAACACCGGCTCTTCCCTCGGCGCCGTCACCGTCTCCGTAAAAGGCTCCAAGACCACCGTCACCACAAGCGCCGACGGGACCTTCACCATCCTCGTACCCTCCCAATCATCCGTCCTCGTCATCAGCTACGTCGGCTACCAGGGTCAGCAAATCAACGTCGGCGACCGAACGAATTTCGACATTCGCCTCACGCCGCTGAACTCCGCCATGAACGAGGTCGTCGTAGTCGGTTACGGCACCCAGAAGAAAAGAGAGATCACCAGCGCCATCACGCGTGTAGACGCCGAGCAATTCAATAAAGGTAATATCAGCGACGTCTCCCAACTGCTGCAAGGCAAGGTCGCCGGCCTCTCCATCGCCAGACCGGGCGGTGACCCCAACGCCGGCTTCACCATCCGCCTCCGCGGCCTGTCAACCCTCGGCGCAAACACCTCCCCCCTCATCGTCATCGACGGTCAGATCGGAGCAGATATCAACTCCGTCGACCCCAACGACATCGCCAGCATGGACGTCCTGAAGGACGGTAGCTCCGCCGCCATCTACGGCACCCGCGGCTCCGCCGGCGTTATCATCATTACCACAAAGTCCGGCACCCGCCAGGGACCACAGGTTTCCTACAGCGGTTCAGTCACCGCAGAAAAAGGAGCCCGCTTTACCAAACACATGACCTCGGGCGAATTCCGCGACCTGCTCAAATCCACCGGCGCAGGCACCGACTACGGCGCCAATACCGACTGGGACAAAGAGATCACCCGCACGGCCATCACCCACGCCCACAACCTCTCGCTCTCCGGCGGCGACGGACACACCACCTATAACGTCTCCCTCAACTACCGCAATGGACAAGGCATCGCTATCAACACCGGCTACAACCAGCTGAACGGCCGCGTCAACCTCCAGCACAAAGCCCTCAACGACCGGCTGGTCTTCAACGTCCAGCTCAATAGCAGCCGCCGCGTATCACAGGTGGGATTCGCCAACGCTTTCGAATACGCCACAATTTATAACCCCACCGCCCCCGTACACGTGCCGGTGGGTAATATCAATGATATCGCAGGCGGCGGATGGTTCGAGTTCTCGGCTACGGACTATTCCAACCCCGTCGCCCTGCTGACCCAGAATACCAACACGGTGACGATGAGAAGACAGAACGTCGCCGGCTCCGCAGAATACGAGATCGTCAAAGGACTTAAATTCCTGGTCCGCTATGCACAGCAGTCGATCAATTCCGACTCAGACCGGTACTCGCCCATCAACGCCTATGCCAACCGGGGCTTCGATCCCAATAGCGACAACGGCTTTGGCCGGCACGGCTTCAAGATCCTGCAACAGGCCACATTCTTCAACCAGCTGTACGAGAATACGCTGAGCTATCAGCACAAGTTCAACGACCTGGACCTCGGAGCCGTCGCAGGCTATTCTTACCAGGACTTCCAGAACAACGGCAACTACGAGGCAGCCGGCAATTTCGTATCTGACGACGCCAGCGGAAATATCTCCGCCGCACTCGATATCCCGGCCGGACTGGCAACGATCAAAAGCTTTAAGAACGCGAGCAAGCTGGTCGCCTTCTTCGGCAGGGTCACCGCCAACTATAAAAACTTCGCCTTCCTGGCTGCCAGCCTCCGCCGCGAGGGCTCGACACAGTTCGGTCCCAATAATAAATGGGGCAATTTCCCCGCCTTCAGCGGCGGTCTCGACTTCGCCCATATCGCCGACATTCCCCGGGTAAATACCCTCAAACTGCGCGCCAGCTATGGCGTCACAGGCAGCCTCCCGCCCTACTCATATCTTTCCCTGCCCACGCTTACCGTGTCAGGCTCCTACTACGCAGGCAACGACCTCTACGGCTATACCTATGCGCCCAACCAGAACCCCAACCCCAACCTGAAATGGGAGAAAAAGGCAGAGACCGACATCGGCCTGGACTTCGGCCTCCTCGACAACCGCCTCACCGGTACATTTGATTATTACCGGCGCACGACGTCCAACCTCATCTTCAACGTTACCGTTCCCGTGCCACCCAACCTCGTCTCCACTACCTGGCAGAACATCGGCACCCTCCAGAGCAACGGCTTCGAAGCCCTGGTCACCTACGATGTCATCCGCCAGCGGAAATTCACCTGGACCACCAGCATCAACTACTCCCGCGCACACGTAGTGCTCAAACACCTCGACCCGACACTCGCCGGATCCTATGTCGGCGCCTCCAACTTAGGCAGCCCCGGCCAGGAAGCCACCCAGATAACAAGGGCCATGGAAGGCCAGCCCATCGGACTCTTCTACCAGGCCGTATACAAAGGCGTCGACCAGAACGGCAAATACCTGTTCGATGACGGAAAAGGCAACGCCGTAGCCGACAACAACAACTACAAGACCATCATCGGTAACGGCCTCCCCAAATACGAAATGGGCTGGACCAACACCTTCAAATACCACAATTTCGACCTCAACGTCTTCTTCCGGGGCGCCTTCGGTCACCAGCTGATCAATACCTACCGCGCCTTCTACGAGAATCCAACCGTATCCTCCGTATACAACGTCGTTAAAACGAAGTATTACAACCCCAACGTAAAAGACGCCCAACTCTTCAGCAGCCTGTTCGTAGAAAAAGCCAGCTTTGTCAAATTAGACAATGCCACCATCGCCTACAACCTCCCGCTGAGAAAAGAAGGCGGCCCATCCGGAGGATTCAGGACCCTGCGGGTCTACCTCACCGGCTACAACCTCTTTGTGATCACCGGCTACACCGGCGCCGATCCCGAAGTACGCTATGCCGACCAGAGCGTCGCCCCAGCCAATATCCTTGCACCCGGCATCGACAGGAGAGAGAACTGGGTCATGACCCGGTCCTTTACCCTTGGCGTCAACCTGGGATTCTAATTCTTCAAACCAATCATGCAAAACATGAAACACAATACTTTTATCCGGATGACCGCCCTGCTGCTACTGGTCATTATCGGATCCTGTACAAAGCTGGATGAGACCAAATACCTCTATGATACGGTCAACGGCGACAATTTCTACCAGACAGATGCCGAGCTGTCCTCCGCCGTCGGGGCTGCCTATGCCAACCTGACCTCTATCGCCGGTAACAACCACTTCATACCCATCAACGAGGTAATGTCCGACGAATGCGTCGTCCCGACCCGCGGTCCGGACTGGGGCGACGGCGGTCGCTGGGTGCGCCTGACCACTCATACTGTGCAGTCCACCGATCCCGACCCCATCAACGGCTGGAACTTCTGCTATTCCGGCGTCAACACCTGCAACCGGCTGATCGCTACGCTCTCCAAATACAATAACCCCAAGATACCGCAGTACGTCGCAGAACTCCGGGGACTGAGAGCTATCTATTACCTGTGGCTGCTGGACTGGTATGGCAACGTACCGATCAGCATCGACTTCAACGCAACCACCCCACCGGCCAACAGCACCCGCGACCAGGTCTATGCGCTCGTCGAATCAGAGCTGATAGCCGTGGCGCCCCTTCTTCCGCACACAGGCCCGGCCGACGAGACTACCTATGGACGCGTCAACGCCTACACCTGCTGGGCCGCCCTCGCCAAACTCTATCTCAACGCCCAGATCTATACCGGAACCGCCCAGTGGGACAAATGCATAGCAGCCTGCGATACGATCATCAACGCCGGACAATACAAGCTGACCCCCAACTATGCCGACAATTTCTCCAAAGAGAACAAAGGCGTGCCGGAAACTATCTTCACCATCCCCTACGACCACGTACACGAACAGGGCATGAATTTCTGTATGATGACCCTCAACGGCCTCAACCAGAATACGTATAACATGAACGCCCAACCGTGGAACGGCTTCGCCAGCATCCAGGAATTCTATAATTCGTATATCGATCCCAGCCAGAACCCCGGCCCCCAGGGAAGAGTCGTAGGCACCGACCCCGCAGGGGACAGCGTCACAGGCACCCTCGACAAGCGCCTCAGCAACTTTCTCGTGGGACCCCAGTTCGGCGCCAAAGGCGACCGGCTGCAGGACGGCGGCTTTGAAAAGAGCGGTCCGGGCTACGCCGGCGACCCCGACGGCGCACCCATCACCTTCACACCCTATATCAACGAGCTGCAGCCCACCGCCTGGCGCCAGTCCGGAGCACGCATCGCCAAATGGTCCTTCTATTCCGGCATGACCTCCAACCAGGACAACGACTACGCCATCTTCCGGTATGCCGACATCCTGCTGACAAGGGCAGAAGCCACCGCCCGCAAGAACAACAACTGGAGCGATCCCTATACCCTCGCCATCGTCAACCAGATCAGGACCGTACACGGCGGCGTCGACCCCTTCACATCACTCACCGCCGAGACCTTCCTCGCCGAACGCGGCAGGGAAATGTTCTTCGAAGGATGGAGAAGACAGGACCAGATCAGGTTTGGCGTATTCAACAGCGCTTGGAGATTCCACCCCGCAGACCCCGCAGACAACCTGGGCCCGCACGGGATCAACCACGTCAACATCCTGCCCCTGCCCGACGCACAACTGAATGCCAATAAGAACCTCAAGCAAAACCCGGGATACTAGGAACATGAAAATCCATTTATCACCAATATCGCCGGGCCAGGGGACCGTCAAGGTCATACGGCAAAGCAATTATCCCTGGTCCGGCGATATTTTCCTGAAGGTTGACCCTGTCCGGCCAATGAATACCTGGTTGCCATGTTCCGATCACTAACCTCGATTGTATGTACTCTATTGCTCGCTGTCGCCTGTACGGATCATATCCCGCGACGGCCAGATACTTTATTCTCCCTCCTGCCCGCAGACTCCACAGGCATCACATTCGCGAATAACCTCCGGTTCTCTGAGGAGTTCAATATGTATACCTTCCGAAATTTTTACAACGGCGGAGGGGTCGGCGTCGGCGATATCAACAACGACGGCCTTCCCGATATCTTCTTCTGCAGCAACCAGGGCTCCAACAAACTCTACCTGAACAAGGGCCATTTCCGGTTCGAGGATATCACCGACCGGGCCGGCGTCGCCAGCGACGGCGTCTGGTCCACAGGGGTAGTGTTCGCGGACGTCAACGGCGACGGTCTCCTGGATATCTATGTCTGTAAGTCCGGCGACCTGAAAGGCAAACACCGCGCCAACCAGCTCTTCATCAACAACGGCAACCTCACCTTTACCGACAGGGCAGCGGAATACGGGCTGGCCAATATGGGACTCTCTACACACGCCGTCTTCTTCGACTACGACCGCGACGGCGACCTCGACTGCTACCTGCTCAACAACTCCTTCCGCAGCGTCGGCAACTTCGACCTCGTCAAAGACCAACGCAACATCGTCGACTCCCTCGGCGGCAACAAGCTCTACCGCAATGACGGCGGGCACTTCACCGACGTCACGCAGCAGGCGGGCATCTACAGCAGCCGCATCGGTTTTGGCCTGGGCGTCACCATCGCCGACGTCAACAAGGACGGCTGGCCCGATATCTATGTCTCCAACGACTTCTTTGAAAAGGACTACCTATACATCAACCGGCACGACGGCACATTTAAAGAAGACCTCGAAGGTTGCATCAACGAGATCAGCATGAACTCAATGGGCGCAGACATCGCCGACATCAACAACGATGGCCTGCCGGATATCTACGTCACCGACATGCTCCCCGAAGCCGAAGACCGTATAAAGACCAAGACCTCCTTCGAGACCTGGGACAAATACCAGGCAGATAAAGCCGCAGGTTATTACAAACAATTCGTACGAAATGTCCTGCAGCTCAATCGCGGCCCCGAACCAGACCAATCCCCCGCCCACCCGGAGGCCCCCACCCACTCGGGTCCCCCCACCCACTTCAGCGAGATCAGCCGTCTCGCCGGTGTACAGGCCACCGACTGGAGCTGGGGCGCCCTCATCACCGACCTCGACAACGACGGCAATAAAGACATCTTCGTCGCCAACGGCATCTACAAAGACCTCACCGACCAGGATTATATACAATACATGGCCAATCCCACCGAGGTGCGCAGGTTGATCAGCGAAGGAAAAGGAGTCATCAGTAAATTAGTGAACATGATCCCCTCCACCCCCCTGCCCAACTACGCCTTTCACAACAACGGCGACCTGCACTTCACCAATATGGCCCGCGAGTGGGGACTCGACCAGCCCGGCTTCTCCAACGGCAGCGCCTACGTAGACCTCGACAACGACGGCAACCTCGACCTCGTCGTCAACAACGTCAATATGCCCGCCTTCGTCTATCGCAACAACGGCGTCCCCGGCAATCACTGGCTCAAACTCGTGCTCCACGGCGAAGCCGGCAACCGTTTTGCCATCGGCGCCAAAGCCACCATCTATTATGGCGGCAAGCTCGCCTACCAGGAAGAGATGCCCACACGCGGCTTCGAGTCAGCGGTCGACAGCCGCCTGAACTTCGGACTGGGCAAGACAACAAACATCGACTCCCTGATCGTCCAATGGCCCTCCGGCAAACAAACCAAACTAAAGAACCTAACCCCCAACCAGATCATCACCCTCAACGAAAAAGACGCCACACCCGCAACCCCAACCATACCCGCAACCCCAGCCATATCCGTGACCCCGACCACACCCGTCACCGCCGCGACCGCGACAACCACACCCGTCACCCCCGTGACCACCCCAACCCCAACCTCACCCATCACCGCCGCGACCACCCCAATCCCGACCACAACCCTACCCCACCCCCTCTTCACCCCTACCACCGGCCTCTCCTTCCTACACCGCGAAAACGAATTCAACGACTTCAACCGCGACCACCTCCTCTTCTCCATGCTCTCCACCTCCGGACCCCGCATGGCCATCGCCGACATCAACGGCGACGGCCTCGACGACGTCTACATCTGCGGCGCCAGAGGCCAGGACAAAGGGCTATACCTCCAACACCCCAACGGACAATTCACCCGCCAGCCCCTGCCCGATGGAGACAAAGAATGCGAAGACGTCGACGCCCTCTTCTTCGACGCCGACGGCGACGGAGACAAAGACCTCTTCGTCTGCAGCGGCGGCAATGAGTTCTCTCCCAACTCCACCGCACTGATCAGCCGCCTCTATAGCAACGACGGACACGGAAAGTTCACAAAGTCCCCCCAGCTCCTCCCCTCCGCCGCAGTCTTCGAGAGCACCAGCTGTGTCACCGCCGCCGACTTCGACGGAGACGGCGACCTCGACCTTTTTGTCGGCGTACGCCTCAAACCCTTCAGCTACGGCTTCCCCTGCAAAGGCTACATCCTGGGCAACGACGGACACGGCAAGTTCACCGATATCACCAGCCAGGTCTGCCCAGCCCTCGAAAAATTAGGCATGATCACCGACGCCCGCTGGTGCGACTACGACAACGACGGAAAACCCGACCTCATCGTCGTCGGCGAATACATGCCCGTCAGCGTCTTTCACAACGAAGGCGGCAGCACCACCAACCCAACCCCAACCCCGCGCACCCCACCCACAACGTCCACCCACCTCAAAGAAGTCACCACCACCCTCGGCCTGTCCAAAACCAACGGCTGGTGGAACCGCCTCATAATAACCGACCTCAACGGCGACGGCTACCCCGACCTCATCGTGGGCAACCACGGGCTGAACTCTCGTTTCAAAGCCACCGAACAAAAACCCGTCACTTGCTACGCCGCAGACTTCGACGGCAACGGCACCGTCGAACAGATCATCTGCTGCTACAACGGCGACAAACAATACCCCATGGCCCTCCGCCACGACCTCGTCTCCACCCTTCCCTATCTAAAAAAGAAATATCTCCACTATGAAGACTACAAAGGCCAGACCGTCGAAGACATCTTCACAAAAGACCAACTCGACAAAGCCATAAAATTAGACGCCTACGAGCTGCAGACCTGCGTCTTCCTCAGCGACGGCAAGGGTCACTATTCCAAACGACCCCTGCCCACCGAAGCCCAGTTCTCCCCCGTCTACGGCCTCGAAGCCGGCGACTACGACCACGACGGCAAAACTGACCTGCTCCTTGGCGGCAACTTCTACCAGTCCAAACCCGAGACGGGCATCTACGATGCCAGCTACGGCCTCTTCCTGAAAGGCGACGGCAAAGGCGGCTTCACCCCCCTGTCCCCCCAACAGTCCGGCTTCTTCGTACAAGGCGCCGTCAGAGACATCCGGAC
>JAFDYE010000229.1 GCA_018267585.1 Bacteroidota bacterium | reverse complement strand
TGATCAAAATATTCCTGCGCATCGCCGCCCGCCAACTGTACAAGCGGAAGGGCTACTCCATTCTGAACATCCTGGGCCTCACGGCCGGCATCGTCTGCTGCCTGCTTATCTTCGAATACGTGGCGTACGAACGCAGCTTCGACGATTTCCACCAAAAAGCCGACCGCGTCTTCCGGGTACAGGACGAAGAATACCAGGACGGGAAGCTGGTCGTGCCCTGCGCCGCGGCGATGCCGGGGGTGGCGCCCAACATGCGGCGCGATCTGCCGGAGATAGAAGCCGCATTCCGCCTGTACAAGATCGATTTCCTGCTGGCTAATGAGGCCCGCAATATTAAGTTCATGGAGCCGACCGTCTATTATGCCGACAACTCCATTTTTGACGTACTCGACCTGCCACTCGTGGCGGGGGATCCAAAGACTGCGCTTGCGGCACCCGGCAAGGTCATTCTCTCGGAAACGGCTGCAAGGAAATATTTCGGCCAGGAACCCGCGCTGGGGAAGGTGCTGACCATCCATGCGTCGGGCAAGACCCGGCCGCTGCAGGTATCCGGCGTCTTCCGCGACTATCCGGATAACTCGCACCTGAAGCTGAGCATCCTTGTCAGCTATCCGACCTTCGCCCAGGTCATCGGCAGCGCCGGTAAGACCGACGACGTCCTGGAGACAAGCTTTGGGTGGACAGATTTCTACACCTATATCCTGCTGAAGAAGGGTGTCGACCACCGCCAGGTCGCGGCAAAGCTGCCCGCCTTTATCGATAAGTACTACAACAATATCCCGGCGAATAAGAATACCGGAGACCGCTATAACCTGAGCCTGATTCCCCTGAAGGATATTCATCTCTATTCCCACTATACCGAAGAGGCAGAACCGAATGGCGACGGTCAGTCGGTGTCCTTTCTTTTCCTGATCGCTTTCTTTATCGTCGGCATTGCCTGGGTCAATTACATCAACCTTGCCACCGCGCGCTCGCTCGAAAGGGCGCGCGAGGTGGGCGTACGAAAAGTGCTTGGCGCCCTGCGCGGCGAGCTGATACGGCAGTTCATGCTGGAAAGCCTCCTGCTCAACCTGGTCGCGCTGGCGATCGCCTTTTGCCTTATCCTGCTGGTCAACCCATTGTTCGGAGACCTTACGGGCCGGCCACTGACCGCATTCTACTCCCTGCCTTTGTCTTACTGGCGGATCTTCGCGGCGCTTTTTATGACAGGGGTTTTCCTTTCCGGGGTCTATCCGGCACTTGTCCTTTCCCGTTATCAGCCCGTGGCCGTGCTGAAGGGGCTGTTGCGGAATGCATCGGGGGGACAGTGGCTGCGGAAGGGCCTGATCGTCGGGCAGTTTGCGGCCTCGATCGTGCTCATCGCCGCAACGATCGTCGTCTATCGGCAGGTGCACTATATGCGCAGCCAGACGCTTGGCGTCAATATCGGCCATACCCTGGTGCTGAGGGGCGCCGGCAACGGTATTTCTGACTCGGCTTACAGCCAGGCCTATCCTGCGTTCAGGGAAGATGTCCTCAAACTGAAAGGCGTTCAGAGCATGACCAGCTCGTCCGGCGTGATGGGAAAGGAGATACTCTGGTCGACCAACTGGCGCAAATTGGATGAGGCCGGAGACCGGGTATTCAATCTCTTTCACATGGGGGTAGGGGACGATTTCGTGCACAGCTACGGGCTGCGGATGCTGGCGGGGCGTGATTTCTCGCGTGATTTTAACGACAGACGCTCTGTCCTTTTGAATGGCACGGCCGTCAAAGAGCTGGGGTATCCTTCACCGGAGGCGGCGGTCGGCAGGCTGCTCCGCGGCGGACAGGGGAATATGGACTCGATGCGGGTGGTTGGTGTTGTGGCCGACTATCACAATGAAGGACTGCAGAAGGCGATACAGCCGTTGGTGTTCTTTTCTCACCGCAACGACCACGCCTGGTATTCCGTCAAAATTAAGAATGATGATCCCGCGGCGGCGATCGCGGCTATCCGGACCGTGTGGAACAGGTATTTCCCCGGCGACCCCTATAGCTATTTTTTCCTCGACGAATTCTTCGACCGGCAGTATGCCGAGGACCAGCGTTTTGGAAGCGTCTTTGCCTTGTTTGCCGCGCTGGCTATCGCCATCGCCTGTTTTGGGCTGCTCGGACTTTCCGCCTACAACGTGCTGCAGCGGACAAAGGAGATCGGTATCCGTAAAGTGCTCGGCGCTTCCGTGCAAAGCCTGCTGTTCATTCTCTCAAAAGATTTCCTGGTGCTGGTGGTCGTCGCCTTCCTGGTTGCGGTTCCCGTGACCTGGCTGGCAATGGACAGCTGGCTGCAAGGTTTTGCCTACAGGACCGGCATCAGCTGGTGGATATTTGGCGGCGCCGGTCTGCTGGCGATGGGGATCGCCATCCTGACGGTTGGCGCGCAAGCCCTGAAAGCCGCTATGCAGAACCCCGTAAAAAGTCTGCGCACAGACTAACCTTCTGCCAATCCGGGCGAGCGGCTGCTTAAAATAAATTTGCGCAAGCAAATCCTTGCGCGTATATTTGCAAGCAAATACTTGCATATTGTTATGGAGACCCGGAGAGACGTTTTTCAGGCGATCGCCGACCCGACCAGGAGAAAAATATTGAACATGCTGGTCGCAGACGCTCAGAACTTAAATTCCATCTCGGAGAATTTTGACATGAGCCGCCAGGCGATCTCGCTGCATATAAAGATACTCACCGAGTGCGGCCTGGTCATGATCCGCCAGCACGGGCGCGAACGCTACTGCAGCCTTCAGCCGCAAAAGCTTTCGGAGGTGGCTGCCTGGGTCGAACCGTTCAGGCAGATGTGGGAGGGTAAATTAGACCTGCTGGGTGGAGTGCTCAGGACGATGGATAGCGCTCAGAAGACAAAGAAGAAGAAACCTTCAAAACAAAAATAACAGTCATGGAAAAACAATCCTTTGTTATCGAACGCGTCTACGAGGCGCCGGTATCCAATGTCTGGAAAGCTATTACGCAGGTGGAGTTCCTGAGGCAGTGGTATTTCGAGATACCGGAGTTCAAACCGGAAGTGGGCTTCGAGTTCAGGTTTGTAAGCAGCGGTCCCTGTGAGTATGCGAGAGTTCATATTTGTCAGGTTACGGAGGTCGCCAGGGAGAGAAAGCTGGCTTACTCCTGGCGCTATGAAGGCTTTGAAGGCTGCTCTCAGGTCAGCTTTGAGCTGCAGCCGGAAGGACGAAAAACAAGACTGCTGCTTAAACACGAAGGCCTGGAGACCTTTCCGGCGAATCTCGTCAGAGACAAGAATTTTCCCTCGGGATGGACCTGGCTCATCGGCACTTCGCTGGCCAATCTCCTCGAGGGTTCGCGGAACTACCAGGCTTCCTTTACCGCCGCGGTTACTGCCAGGGAGGCTTTCGATGCCATCAACCGCGTCGCTGAATGGTGGACGAAAAGTCTCGAAGGCAGCTCGGCGGCGCTGGGGGACGAATTTACCGTACGCTTCGGGGATACGTTCGTGACGATCAAGATCGTCGAATTTATTTCCGGGAAGAAAGTGGTCTGGCTCGTGACGGATTGTTTCCTGCACTGGCTTCAGGAAAAGAAGGAGTGGCTCGGAACGCGAATGGTCTTCGACGTGGCGCCCGGAAATGGAGCTCTCACCGTCCGCATGACGCACGAAGGGCTGGTCCCGCAGGTCGAATGCTATGAGAGCTGCGAAAAGGGCTGGGACTTTTATATAAAAGAGAGCCTGCGGAGGCTGCTGACCGACAAGAAAGGAGCGCCCGACATGCGTATGGAGGAGACCAATGCAGCGGCGAATAGCTGAACAGATCCCGTCACCGGATAAAGATCTCGCCGTTGCCGGGCAGCAGTCTCCCGGCTGTGCTGAGGCTGAGCCAGTAAATTCCCGACGGCAGTGCGTTTCCGGGTAGCCCTATCCGGGCCTGTCCGTTAAAGACATTTGTCGTCATCCTTCGGCAGCTGCCGGAAACGTTAAAGAACGATATCGTATAATATCCGTCCGTCAACCCGTCCAGGGTAATAGGCTGCCCTTTCTCCACTACGGTAGGAAAGACCCTCCAGGAAAACTCCCCGGTCGTGCCGGATTGATGAAGCGTAAGTACCTGGCTATAGGATGACTGACCGGACTTTGTGTCGACGAC
>JAFDYE010000228.1 GCA_018267585.1 Bacteroidota bacterium | reverse complement strand
GGAAGCTGAAGGTAAAGGGCGCCAGCAGGAAATAGCCGAAGGCGACCCCCGTCAGAAAGAAAAAGCTGACCCAGAAGATGGCTCCCCGGCTGCTTTTCAGCTCTTTCTGGGTAAGGGCGGGCTTGACGAAGCGCCAGAGCTCCCAGAATACATAGGGGAAGGCGACGATAAAGCCGCCGATGATGGCGATATTGATGCTGGAGATGAACTGCGAGCCGAACTGGGTGGTCTGCAGCGTAAGGCCCTTGACCGACTGCAGACAGAGGGCGTCGCCCATATGCAGCGTGTGTCCCAGGTTACAGAGGCCGACATAGCTGACAAAATCGTTGCGGATGGGGCCCCGGATGACCACATCGAAGATCCAGTCCATCTTGATAAAGAGCACAATGGCAATAATAACTATAGCAAAGGCCGAACGGACAATATGCCAGCGCAAAGCCTCCAGGTGGTCTACAAAAGACATTTCTTCCTGTCCGGGATTCCTGTTTAACAGATTAAAAGCCATTGTTTTCTAAAATTCTCAATGCAAAAAAGCTCCGCGAAGTTAATTTGAAAAAGCCAATCATTGATGCAGGTATAAAAAAAAACAAGCACTCCATGACAGAGTGCATTGTTTACTCCTAACTGACCTATGAAAAATTTTGACCTTCTGCAAGAAGGGGTGTGACTGTCTTGTCTTGTGAGAACAAAATTGTCTAAAAACTAAGAGATGGAAAAATAACGGGAGGTGTTTAACCACGGGTTAACATTGGTTAACGGGAGGCGCCGCGGGCAGTCGTGACCGATCATTTGAGCACCTTCAGCCTTACCTCTTCGATACGCGTCTCGCTGACGTTGAGTATCTCGAATTCGTAGTCGCCAAGGATGATACGGTCTTTCAGGTGCGGTATCGCCTCGTGCTGATTGATGATATAGCCCGAGAGTGTTTCCGACTCGTTCTCGGGAAGTTCGAGGTCGTATTTGCGATTGATATAGTCGAGCTCAAGGCGGCCGGAGAAGATGAATTCGTCGTTGGAGAGCTTTCTCTCTTCGAACTCTTCGGTGTCGTATTCGTCACGTATCTCGCCGAAGATCTCTTCCAGCAGGTCTTCCATCGTCACGACGCCGGCCGTGCCGCCGAATTCGTCGACGACCCAGGCGATGCTTTTTCTTTCGCGGCTGAACTTGGTGATCAGGTCTGTGGCGCTCATGCTTTCCGGCACGGCTGGAATGGTGTGCAGGATCGTCTTGATGAAGGGGGCGTTCTTAAAGAGGTCGAGCTGGTGGATATATCCCATTATGTGGTCGAGGTTGCCGTCGTAGACGACCAATTTGCTGAGGCGGGTCTCCACGAATTTCCTGCGAGCTTCTTCCATGGTCATGTTGATGTCCACGCCTTCTATCTCTTTCCTGGGGACCAGGCATTCCCTGATGCGGACGTTGGGCAGGGCCATGGCGGCCTTGATCAGGCTGAGGTCCTTGGAATCCTCTTCGGAGTCTCCCGTCTGTTCGAGGACATTGTCGACGTCGATGCCTGCGAAGATCGCCTTGCGCTCGTCGATACGCACGTTGAAGACGTATTTCAATACCCACTGGGAAATACCCGCAAAGAAGTTGCTGATAGGAAAGAAAAACCGGCTGAAGAGCTCCATCGTCCTCGCAAAGATGCTCAGCGCCTTGTCGCTCTTTGCCCCAAAGAACGCCTTTGGGATAAATTCGCCGAAGGGAATGATGATGGCCGATGCAAATATCGTTTCCGCGCAGAGGCGGATGGCGTTGACATAGCCACCCGGGATATGTACCTTGGTGATAAGCCAGTTCCACAGCGGGAGAAAGGTTTCGCCGATCATCAGGCCGACGATTACGCGGGCGATGTGGACCCCGGCGATGGTGGTGCCGATGAAGACTGCCGGGCTGTCCATGAAATT
>JAFDYE010000227.1 GCA_018267585.1 Bacteroidota bacterium | reverse complement strand
GGTGGCGCGGCGCACGGGGGTGGCAAATATTTTCGGAATAGAGATATTAATCCCGTAACTTACAATAACCTTTAACACATGCAAGAAAATCCATACCACCAGGATAGGGAAGAAATGAAGGAATTGTTGAAGCAGTATCAGGATTTGAAGAGTGGCAGGCGTCATTCCTTCATGGAAGAAGAAGCTTTCGAACGGATAATCGACTACTTTGACGACACGGAAGATCTGATACAGGCGATCGAGGCGGTTGAATTGGGGATCGAGCAGTATCCATATTCATCGGCCCTGATGGTCAAAAAAGCGGATCTGATGATCGCGACGAGGCGATACACGGAGGCGCTCGATATTCTTGAGCAGGTAGAACTACTGGATAGTTCGGATATCAACCTTTACATACTGAAGACGGATGCTTATCTGGCGCTGGACAAGCCTCAGCTGGCTGCTTCATTGCTGGAAAGCGCGCTGGCGCATTTTGAAGGTGACGAGCGCATTGAGTTATTGTTCGAGCTGGCTGATGTGTACGACGATTATGAAGAGTTCGACAAGATCTTCGACTGTCTGAAACTGATACTCGAGCAGGACCCGGCCAATGAGGAGGCCCTCTATAAGATCTGTTTCTGGACCGATTTTACCGGCAGGAACGAGGAGAGCATCCGGCTTCATCAGCAGATCATCGATGAGAAGCCTTACAATGAGCTGGCCTGGTTCAACCTGGCGGCGGCTTTTCAGGGATTAAAGCTGTATGAAAAGGCTGTGGACGCCTACAAATATGCGCTGGCTATCGACGAAAAGTTCGACTATGCCTACCGTAATATGGGAGATGCGTATATCCGTCTGCGAAAGTTCCGGGACGCCATCGAGTCGCTGGAGAAGGTGTTGGAGTTGTCCCGGCCGGAGGACGTGATCTATGAGGCTATTGGTCACTGTTATGACAAGCTCAACAACTTCGGACAGGCCCGGTTCTACTACCGCAAGGCGTCGCACCTGAATCCGGACGACAGCAAACTGTATTACAAGCTGGCCTGTACCTATATCAACGAAGACCAGTGGGGGCAGGCGGTGAAACAGCTGGAGGCGGCGATGCGGATACACGCCATGCAGCCGGAGTATAATCTGGCGATGGGGGAATGCAAGATGCAGCTGGGGGAGTTCAAGGAAGCTATCCAGTTCTTTTCCAATGTGGTTCGGATCAGACCGAGAAATATTTCCAGCTGGGAGGCTCTTATCCGTTGTTTGTACAATGCCGAATATTTTGAAGAGGCGCTCGAGCAGGTGGAGACGGCTAT
>JAFDYE010000226.1 GCA_018267585.1 Bacteroidota bacterium | reverse complement strand
GCTCCACCTGGGCGATCAATAACTGGAGCGACCACGTCTATACAACCTCCACCTATACGGCCACGCTCAGCGGTACGAAGAACATGGTGCTTGAATACTACGAGAACGGCGGCATCAACCGCGTCAGCTTCACCATGACCTCAACCCTCCTTCCCGTGACCCTCACGTCCTGGACAGCAACATCGCAGTCCGACGACCTCGCCCTGCTGAAATGGACATTCACCGACGCCGTCAATTTCGACCACTTCGTCGTCCAGCGCAGCACCGACGGTCAGAACTTCCAGGACGTACAATCCCTGCCTTCCGCCACAACACAGTACACGGACCTTTTCGCATATAACGGCACGGTCTATTATCGCCTTAAAATGGTCGACATCGACGGTCAAACCAACTACTCCGGCATCGCCAGCCTCGTCAGGCACAGCAATACCACCAGCCGCATCTACCCGACAGTAGTAGAGAACAACACCATCTATGTCGAGACCGCAAAGACGATCCGCCAGCCGCGCGTCGAGCTGTTTGATATGAATGGCCGTCGTCTCCTGGAGAAGGAATGGCCTGGACTGGAAGGACGCCAGCAGATGACCCTTCCCAGCCTTCCTGCAGGCGCCTATCTCGTCCGCCTGTCCGACCTTCAGGGCGCCCTAACCAAACAGATCATTATGATCCGCTAATAATCATTCGCATTGAATGGGACATCCGGAAGAAAGCGGTCAAAGTCGTCGAAAGTCGTATTGCTCCCGCTGAATCCCGACCCTACAAAGCTCATCCCCTCAATGGTAAAGGAAACAGCACCCGTACGCGGAGACCTGGGATAGGCCGTACGCCGGCTCCACCGGTCACTGGCAAAATCATAGGACCAGGTGGACGTCTGCATCGTCCCGTTGCTGCCAGTCGTCAAAAATGCCCTGTCTCCGTTGACGAATGCCGTAGCCAGCTCACGCTGGATATCCGTATAGTCGTCGTCCCAGGTGCCGGGATCCGTATTCGTAATATTGGCCAGCGGATGCCAGGGCGCCGCCTGTGATGGATCGAAAGCCCACATATCCCTTACCATTACCCCGTTGTTGGAGCCGGCGACAACATATGCCTTGTCCTTATAGACAAGCGCTACCGCGCCCCTCCTCTTGGAAAAATTCCCCGAGGTCCCCGGCGCCAGCGTCCAGCTGTCCGCCGCCGGATCATAGGCATAAAAATCATTGCGGCTGTATGCGTTGTACCCCGTGCCAATATAGCCCTTTCCCTGCAACCCAAAGCCCACTGCGTCATACCGGGGATCGTGAAAATCGGCCTTGCGCGCCCACTGATGCGCCGCAGGGTCGTAGCTGTAGAAGTCCTGGTAGATATTGAACCCGTTCCACCCCACTCCGACATAGCCCAGGTTCCCGATGCTGAATGCGGCGGCACTGCTGCGCGCCTCCCCCGGAAAGTCCTCTATCTGCGTCCAGCCCGTCTCCACAGTAAAAGCCCAGAAATCCTTCAGCCTGCCCGGCTGAGTCAGCGATTCATTGTAACCCAGTCCCACATAGGCCGTATTGCCGATGACAAAACAGGCAGCGCTGCTGCGCGGAGCATTGCCGATGGCCGCAGCCTGCACCCAGTTGCCCAGCTGCGTGTTCGGCAGACCGGTGCGGTTACACGAAAAGGAAAGAAAAAAAGGAGTAGCTAACAATAAAGGGGTGAACTTCATATTGCAGGTTTTAAGTGTCGGATTTATTTTCGATTACACATCAACGTTAGTTGCTATACAGACCGGATGCAGCCCGCAAAGACCGCTCTATCCCTTCAAATACTATCTAAGAGCGATCGACGTTAAATAGTGATGCTTGCCGCCTTGTTAAACTTTCCTTTAAGAAATGTTAACAAACCGCTGGCAAAGACAGCACAAGAAATGGCAGGGTGTTTGTATTGACCTGAATTGTCCCATGTTTCAAAATTTCCACGGTACAATGCGCAGAATAAAAACAGCTATGGTGTGCTTGGCCCTATTGTCTGCCACCGCATCTTACAACGTTCCGGACTCCACCGGCAAAAAAAAGTCCGCGGATCAGCCGGCAGACAGCGTCCCGGCAAATCCGCCCGCGGAAGACAATCTTCCTGCCCATCCTTTTCCCCAGCACGTCCCGTATCGCTCCGGCACTATCCTCCCCGATCATATCGCCCAGGAGACGATGGACGACAGCGTCCGGTCTTTCTATCGGCAATGGAAACAACACTATATCCGCTATAGCTGCGCCCCCAACGAAGCCTATGTCTGGTTCGAGGGCACCAGGGGCACCAATATTTGCGTTTCGGAAGGCCAGGGCTATGGAATGATGATAGTAGCGCTTATGGCCGGCTACGACCCTGGCGCACAAGCCACTTACGACGCCCTGTATAATTTTTATAAGGCCCACCCTGCGACGACCAGCCCGCACCTGATGGCCTGGACACAAACCAAAGACTGTCAGAGTCTCGACGGAGGGACCGCGACAGACGGCGACATGGACATCGCCTATTCTCTCCTGCTGGCGCAGGCACAGTGGGGAGCCCATACTACGATTCCATACGGGGAAGAAGCCCTGGCAATGATCAACGCCATCCGCCACCAGGAGGTCAACCCTGATACATATATAGTTATGGAAAGCAACGGCTGGAGCAAACGGAGTAAGGACTACTTCGACATGCGCTCCTCCGACTTTATGCCCGACCATCTGCGGGCATTCCGAAAAGCTTCCGGGGACCCTTTCTGGGATACCGCCATCGCCAATAATTACAAGGTATTCCGCTATCTTCAGGATACTTACAGCCCCGAAGCCGGACTGGTGCCCGATTTCATCAAGTCGATCCATATCACCCCACCCCCTCCGAACGTATTCATCACGGGCACGGGCGGCCAGCCCCCCGTCGGCCAGGGCGCTGCCATGTCCGGTGACTCCCACGGCGACGGCGACCTGCCGGATACCAGCGCAGTCGAAAAGATCTCCGCCATCCCCGCCCAGCCCCACTATCTGGAGTCGCAGTACGACGGCCTCTATAATTTCAATGCCTGCCGCGTACCCTGGCGTATCGCCACGGACTATCTCCTCTCCGGGGACCCGCAGGCCGCCGCCTTCCTGTCGCGGCTCAATCCCTGGATACGGACAACCACCCAGGGCAAACCAAACAATATCTCCGCCGGCTATAACCTGTCGGGCGAAGACCTCCCCCATCGCTACTTCGAAGCCCTCTGCTTTATCTGCCCCTTCGCCGTGGCTGCCACCGCCAGCCCGGAGAACCAGCAATGGCTGAACAAGCTCTGGGACTATATCGTCCAGTTCAAACGCAAAGACTTCGACTACTACGACAACAGCATCAAAATGATCAACATGATCATACTTTCCGGCAACTATTGGGCTCCCTGACCGGGATCTGACCTCCGGTCTATTTGATCACCGATCCGTCCCGGCGCTCCTCACTGGCAACCTTTACCAGCTGGTCACCCGGCCTGAGGTCTCCGTATATCTCCATCTTGCCCCCTTCAGCACGCCCGGTCTTCACGTCGACCCACTGCGCCCTGTGACTGCTGTCTACCTTGATCACAAATACCCTTTCGGTGGAATTGACCACCGCCGTAGCAGGCACCACAAACGTGCTGTCCTGCGCCGGCATCGGAAGATCGACCTCGGCGACCATACCCGGCAACAGCTTCCTGCTGTCATTGTAAACGTCCATCTCTGTGCGTTCAGACCGGAGACGGCTGTCCAATGCCCCCGCCAGCCGGTTGACCTTTGCCGAGAACACCTGACTCGGCAACGCCTTGACAGTGAACCTGACAACGTCATTCCGGCTTAGGAAACCCGTATAGGCTTCGGGCACGCTAACGACCAGCCGCAAATGCTTTTGCTCCTGCAGGGTGAACATCGGCAGGTCGGACCCCTTCCCGGACGGTCCTACATAAGCCCCCGGGTTGACATTCCTCGCACTGATAACACCGCTGAACGGCGCCCGTACTTCCAGGTATTTCAAGGTCTCGGCGACCTCGCTGTATGCCGATCTTGCCGCCTCCCACTGCGCCAGATCGGATTTCTGACGCGCGTCCGCCTGGTCGAGGTCGTTCTGGGAAATAGTCCCCGGCGTCTTGCTCGTCTCTACCAGCCGGTCATAATTCGCCTTGCTGGCAATATAAAGCGCTTCCTGTGACTTGACCCGGGACTGCGCGCTCGCCAGCTGGGAACCCAGCTCAGGCGCTTCCATGGTCGCCAGCAGCTGACCTTCCTTTACCTCGGAACCGACGTCCACATACAGCCGCTTGACAAAGCTGCTGACCTTCGCATATAGATCGACCTCCTGATAGGCGATCAGCTCACCCGGTGTATAAAGATTAGTGGAAAGCCGCCCTTTCTGCAGCGCAAAAGTCGCCACGGCAGCACCCGCACTATCGGCATGGGCGGCCTCGGTCCTGGCCGGATTGCGTTCTTCGCCATCGGAAGACGAACAGCTGCCCAATACGCTCAGCGCCAGCCAGGCACAGGCAGCCATCAACGCAATTGAAGTTCTCTTATTTCTCATTTTGTTCATATAATGACGGTATGTAGTGTTTACTTTCTTTATCGGCAGGATCCATTGAGACGGATACCGTGCTGGTCTTGTTCTGCACCCACGCGAAGATCAGCGGCAGCAGGAATAGTGCGGCGAAGGTCGAGGCAATCAGCCCACCGATAACTGCACGCCCCAACGGCGCCGCCTGGTCCCCCCCTTCACCAAGTCCCGACGCCATGGGGATCATCCCCACCACCATCGCCACACTGGTCATCAGGATGGGACGAAGACGAACCGCAGCAGCCTCACGGGCAGCAGCCAGCGCATTGCCCGAATGCTTCCGAAGGTCTTCCGCATTGGTCACCAGCAGCACGGAATTCGAGATGGATACCCCCACCGACATGATCATCCCCATATAGGACTGCAGGTTGAGCGTAGAACCGGTAAGCATCAGCAGCGCCAGCGACCCAAGCAGCACCGCCGGTACCGTGCATAACGTTACGAGCGATACCTTGAAGGACTGGAAATTGGCCGCCAGCATGAGGAAGATGACCACGATCGCCGTGATCAGGCCGATCTGCAGGCTGTCCAGCGTGTCGGTCAATACTTCGGTCAGGCCCTTCATCTGGATGCTCAACCCCCTCGGCGGCTTGCCCAGCGAATTCAACGCGTTGCGCACATCCACGGAAGCCCTGCCGAGATCCATCTTATTAAGGCTCGCTGTCACCGAAAGCAGCGGGTTGGCGCCGATATCGTCGATCTCTCCATAGACGGAATCGACCTTAAGGGACGCCACTTCGTTCAGCAATGGATGCGGAGCATTGGGCTGCACCGGCACTTCACCGATCTCGTGCACGCTGTTCATCTTATTCTCGGGCACCTGCACCTGCACGGAATACGACTGATTGATCCGCTCATCCAGCCAGACATTCTTCTCCGTAAACCGCGAGGAAGACGTCGCCGCGATCAGCGAACGCCCGACCGTAGCCGCATTCGTCCCCAGCTGCGCCGCCCTTATCCTGTCGATGTTGATATCGATTGCCGGATACCGGATAGACTGCGCGATCTGTATGTCCCGCAAATATGGTATCTCCTTTAATT
>JAFDYE010000225.1 GCA_018267585.1 Bacteroidota bacterium | reverse complement strand
GCCTGCTTCTCCAGCCAGACTACGTGCGACTGATAGCGGGTAAGGTGCTTCCTCCGACGCTGCTGTTGCAGGCATTCGTTGTGCACCGCCCTGCAGAGGTAGGCGTTCAACGAGGTGTGAACCGTTATAGTCGACCATTTTTCCCAGAGCCGGCAGAAGACCTGCTGGACGATCTCTTCCGCCAGTCTCCCGTCCCTCACTGTCAGGAAGGCGTAGGCATAAAGGCTCTGGAAATAAGTCCTGAAAAGGTCCTCAAAACTTATAATCGCCTTGTCTTTTGGTGAAGCCATTGTGATTGCCGTCGGTAACACGTTGCTGTTTATAGTAAGATGATCGAAGTTCGGAATACCCTTACCCGGATAAATAAAAATCTCTTCCAACTAATGATTTATTGAAATATATGTATAAACCGTTGGGTAATTCGACTTGACCCATAATAGAAATTTAGATATATTTCTAAAAAATACTGAGACTATGAACATTCAAAACACCTCCCGCCGGGAGTTTTTCGGAAAGCTTGCCGGCACCGCTGCCCTGGTTGGCGCGGGCGCAGTATCCTTGCCGTTAGCAGCTGAGGCCAACACCGCGGAACATACCGGACTCACCGACGCCTATGCAGATCCCGACGCCTGGTTCGCAAAGCTCAAAGGAAAGCATCGTATGGTCTTCGACGCCCCCTTTCCAAAGGAGCTCTTCACTTTTGCCTGGCCAAAGGTATTTCTGCTGACCAACAGCGGCACGGGAACGCCTGAGACGGATTGCAGCGTGGTCGTCGTATTGCGGCACGAGACGATCCCCTATGCAAGGGGAGACGATCTCTGGGAAAAATACAAATTTGGGGAGATGTTCAAGATCAACGATCCGCGGACCAAGGCTGCCGCCACGCGGAATCCTTTCTGGAAATGCAAGCCCGATGACTATAAGATCCCGGGGATAGGCGCGGTAGACATCGGTATTGACAATCTGCAGTCCAGCGGGGTCATGTTCTGTGTCTGCGATATGGCGATGACCGTCTATTCGGCCGTAGCCGCCATGAACAGTAATCAGGATGCACAGACGGTCAAGAAGGAATGGCTGTCGGGTCTGCTTCCCGGCGTACAGCCGATGCCGTCGGGTGTATGGGCGGTAGGGCGGGCACAGGAGCACGGGTGCACCTACTGCTTCGCGGGATAACTCCTTATGATGTTTCGTCATTGGATCTTGCTGGGTTCGTGCCTGCTGGCTTTCTGCGGGCGCGGATCCAAGCCGGTCATCAGCACATGGATCGCCCCTGACTCTTCTTCTATTCCTTCTACCGAAGAAGGCGACCTCATCCGGTACGGGCGGCGGCTGGTCTCGAATACTTCCGCATATTTCGGTCCGCGCGGCACGCTGGACAAGACCTGCAATGGCATGACCTGCCAGAACTGTCACCTGAATGCGGGGACAAAGCCGTGGGGAAACAATTTTGGTGCGGTATATTCTACTTATCCAAGGTTCAGGGAGAGAAGGGGTGCGATCGAGACCATCCCGGAGCGGATCACGGACTGTTTTGAGCGGAGCCTCAACGGAAGGCCACCCGACAGCAATTCGGTGGAGATGAAGGCTTTTGTCGCCTACCTGCGCTGGCTGGGGGCCGGGGTACCCAAAGGAAAGAAGCCGGAAGGCAGCGGTCTTGCGAACCTGCCTTTCCCCCGGCGCGCCGCAGACACGGCAAAGGGGAGGGCGGTCTTTCTCGCGATATGCCAGCGCTGTCATGGATCCGGCGGAGCGGGGCAGTCCGCGGCCGATGGTATCGGCTATGTCTATCCGCCGCTATGGGGCGAACACAGCTATAATACGGCGGCGGGGCTGTATCGCATATCCCGTCTTGCAGGCTTTATAAAGTTCAATATGCCATTCGGCACAGACTACCGGGGGACGAAGCTCACCGATGAAGAGGCATGGGACGTTGCGGCCTTTGTCAATTCCCGGCCGAGGCCGCAAAGATCGTTTGCCGGCGACTGGCCGAATATAAGCCTTAAACCTGTCGACCTGCCTTTCGGTCCTTACGCCGACAGCTTTTCCGAGTCCCGGCATAAATATGGTCCATTTGGTCAGATGCAGAAAAGAAAAAACTGAGTAGTTCGGGTTTACATTCAATCAGGGGGCTGCTGTTCGCCGCCCCCTGATGTGGCTATTCCGCGATGAACGGTTTGTAGATGCCCCGGTCGATGGAGATGTTTAGTCGCTTCAGCATGGCTGGCATGTCAAAGTTCTCTCTTTTATACTCCGCCTGTACGGCTTCCTTCGCCTTGTTGATGAGGTCCATGTTGCGCCAGCGGGCGACCGTGACGCAGATCAGGTTGTCATTTTCATCCGCGTAGGTGTAGGCCGCGTCTTCGATAAAGCCGGGCAATTTCTTTATAAAGTCCCGGTTGATCTTCATTCGCTCGTAGAACTCCTCTTTTGCATCGGCGGGGATAAAGAACTTGTCGATAAGGCAGGTCTGTTCGCCCGCGGGAGAGGCTACCTGCTGGACAAAGCCCTGCCGGTCGGTCTGCAGTTGTCCTTCGGTGATCCTGCCATTCCTGAGCGAGAACGTAGCCATTCCGCCGTTGGTGATGAGCTTTCCCGTTGCCGGGTACACGCTGAATGTATCCTGGTGCGTTCCGTCCCAGTGAAAACGGACGAGAACCTTGTCGTCCTCTCCGAAGAGATCGTCGATCCTCCACTGCATGTCGGGGAAGGCCTTTATGAGGGGGATGACCGGGGCCAGGAAACCCTCTCCGCCCGTTATTCCGCGCGGTCCTTCGTATTCGGGTCCGATAATTTCGTCGACGAGCTGCCAGTTCCTCTTGTTGAGTCCCTCGTTGTAAAGCCTGGCGACCGTCTCTTTGTTCTTTTGATTTGCTGACATATATACCTCCATTTGTTTCAACAAAGGTATCCTGGCTCCGGCCGCAGGAATTGTAAAAAATCATTGATCTGTGTGGCAGCGCGGGGCTGTTGGCGATCCGTGGCCGGGCTCGCCTACCAGAACTTCGCAGTCCGGAAAAAATCCTTTGGGGATTCCCCGGTGAATGTCCGGAAGTCCTTTATAAAATGGGACTGGTCGAAATATCCCGCTTCATACGACGCGGTGGTCAGCGAGGAGTAAGAAGACCAGGTATCGATGATATTTCTTAGCCGGATGATGGAAGCATATTGCTTTGGAGTGGAGCCGACCTTCGCCCTGAACCTTTTTTCCAGCGGGTCCTGGCTGATATACAGGGCGTGGGCGAGGTCCTTTATTTTGATAAGACCTCTACTTTCTTTGATGAGCCGCACCGCCTCGTCGACCAGGGGATCGGGGCCGATCCCTCTCAGCTGCTGTGTCAGGAATGCCTCAATAGTGCGGATGCGGCCTTCGTTGTCCCTGGCTTCGGCCAGCGTACCGAGGAGGTCCCGCACCGCTGTCTTCGAAAAAAAATTATCGGCTGAAGTGGTCAAATCGAAGAGCTCATTGGCCGGCACTCGGGAGAACGCAGCCAGACCGCCCTCCCTGAACAGGACAAGGATATTGCCCGTGTCCCGGGAATACCGCATGATGCGATGCGATCTTCTCAGTCCGGTAAGCACACCGGGGTCAACCGCCGTCCCGGTCAATGGCGGGAGCGGCACCACCCCATCAACTGCTGCAAGGGCGGATCCCTCACCCGCTGAGAGGGTGGATCCCTCAATCGCTGCAAGGGAGGATGCCTCACCCGCCGCGACACCGGATACTTCACCACCGGCAAGTTTTTCACCATTAGCCGGCGCCGGTATCCGCTGCGTGCTTCCCTTATACCGCAGCGCCATCACGAGTGAGGTATCCGGCAATATCTTACTGTCCATCATCCCATCGCTCTCGATGATGAAGAACTCCTTGACAAAAGGAGACAGCCTGGCAGCAGGACGGTAACGCTCGATATTCACTCGTATAAAGCTACGCTTATTTTCTGCAATGGGAAACGACCCGGCCGCTGGCACAGGTTTTTCTGCCTTGAAGAACAGATAACGTCAAAAAATGTTCGTATCCCAAAAGATGCTATAAATTTGGAAAAGCCGTTTTGATGAGCTCACCTTCCACATCCACTGATGCATTCCACAAACGCGTGACCACCGCCGGTATACTGATCGCTACCGGCATCGTATTTGGCGATATCGGCACATCGCCGTTGTACACGCTGAACGCTGTTTTTCATGGGCGGGTCATCACCGCCGATGTAGCGCTCGGGTCGTTGTCCGCGATCTTCTGGACGCTGACCTTTCAGACTACGCTGAAATATGTCATTATCACCCTGCAGGCCGATAACAAGGGAGAGGGTGGCATTTTTTCCCTGTATGCCCTCATCCGCCGGTTCTCCGGTAAGTGGCTGTTGCTCCCGGCAATGGCGGGTGGTGCGTTCCTTATGGCAGATGGCATCATCACTCCGCCGATCTCTGTAGCTTCGGCGGTGGAAGGCCTGCAGGAGCTGTATCCGCATATGAAGACCGAGGGGCTCGTGATCGGGATCCTGGTGGTGCTCTTCCTCTTCCAGCAGTTCGGTACGGAGAAGATCGGCAAGGTCTTCGGACCGGTGATGGTGCTGTGGTTTACTTTTATCGGAGTGCTCGGTGCAATGGCGCTAAAAGACAGCCCCGGTATCCTCAGGGCCCTCAATCCCTGGTATGCCTATGAGATGTTACGTCAGGCTCCGGGCGGCTTCTGGCTGCTGGGCAGTATCTTTCTTTGTACTACGGGCGCTGAAGCGCTGTACAGCGATATGGGGCATACTGGCAGGAACAATATCCGCGTCAGCTGGGTTTACATCAAGACAACCTTAATTCTCAGCTATGCCGGGCAGACGGCCTGGCTGTTACAGCACCAGGGGCAGACGGTCGGCATCATCAGCCCATTCTACCACATTGTCCCGTCCGCCATTTTTGTACCGACGGTCGTGATAGCGACACTGGCCACCATCATCGCTAGCCAGGCCCTGATCAGCGGTTGTTTCACGCTGATCAACGAGGCGATCCGTCTCGATATCTGGCCAAGACACCGGGTGTTGTTCCCGAGCAATATCAAAGGGCAGATCTATATTCCTTTCGCGAACTGGATGCTGATGGCCGGCTCTCTTTTCATGGTGTTATATTTCCGCGAATCGACCCGGATGGAAGCTGCCTATGGGCTCAGTATCACGCTAACCATGCTGATGAGCACGGTGCTGATCAATTTCTACCTGACCTCGAAAAAGGTGAACTTTCTTATTGTGACGCTGGTCACGGGCGTATTTCTGGTCATCGAGCTGTCTTTTCTGACCGCTAATTTCCGGAAGATAAAAGACGGTGGCTGGATCACCCTGCTTATAGGGACCGGGCTCATCATGGTGATGTTCATATGGAACAGGGGAAAGGCTATGAAACGGTCGTTGATCAGTCTTGTTAAGATCGACGACTATACCGATCTGCTACGACGGCTAAGCGCAGACACCAATATTCCGAAATATTCCACCAATCTCGCCTATCTTACGGCATCGGGCTCCCCGCGGAAGGTCGAAAAGACGGCCATCGATTCGATATTGTCGCGGTTCCCTAAGAGAGCCGATATCTATTGGTTCCTGCACGTCAACGTTGTCGACGAGCCCTATGCGCTCAGCTATAGCACAGACTGTCTTTGTCCAAACGATGTCTATTTCGTCACCTTCAACTTCGGGTTCAGGATCGAGCCAAGGCTTGACTACTATTTTGCGGAGGTCATCAAGGACTTGGTAAAGAGCGGTGAGGTAAATCTTGCCGGCAGGGAAGAACGGCACTATCAGCAGAGCAAGACCGGCGACTTCCGATTTTTACTGATGGAGCCCTTCCTGTCCTTCGAGAACGATCTGCCTTTCGGTAAACGCTTTATCATGCGCAGCTATTTTAATCTCAGGTATATCAGCGTAAAAGAGTCGGTGAACTTCGGGCTGGACCGCAGCAATGTCACCATCGAAAATTATCCGATCGTAGTATCGCCGGCGGTCCACCCGCCGATTGTAAGGGATAAATAGGTATCGGTCTGTTATGGTGGCGCCATCAGCGGCCGGTTCCGGATATCCTGATCCTCAATACCGCATCGTCCGCTGTAATATAGAGCACGTCCTTCGTCTCGTTGAACGCGCAGTTGGACGTCCTTCGGTCGTAAACCTGTATCAAGCCAAGCAGGTTTCCGGAGGGCGATATGATATTGATCCCGTCGGGGCCGGAGGCGAAGAGATTGCCGTGTCTGTCGATCTTAAAACCATCGGCGCCCTGCTGCACTTTCGCCTTTGTCTTAAGCGCAGTTCCATCCAGCAATAGCCCGCCGCTGACGATCCGGCCGTCCGCACTCAGGTGGTAGGCGTACCAGCCCGTATGCCTGTCGTCGCTGTTGCCGACATACAGGGTCTTCTGGTCCGGCGAAAGGGCGATCCCGTTGGGGCGGGAGATCGAATCGATCAGCAGGGTCAGCCTGCCTGAGCTATCGATCCGGTAGACTCCTTCAAAATTCAGCTCCCTGGTCGGGTCTGCCGCGCCCTTAGGCAGACCATAGATGGGATCGGTAAAATAGATATTGTTATGGCTGTCTGCGACCAGGTCGTTCGGGCTGTTGAATTTCTTACCCTGCCAGGTCGGTGCGATTATGATATACTCGGGTCTTGGGGAATCGAGTGCGGTAGCCAGCCTCACCACCTGCCGGTTGCCGGACTGGCAGAGCAGCAGCCGTCCGTCCTTGTCCAGCGCGAGTCCGTTGGAGCCGTTCTCTCCGTCGCGGAAGGCGGTATCCGTATAGCCGGAAGGACTGAGAAAGGCCACAGGACTGTCCTTTCCATCCCATCTATAAACCTTATTCTCTTTCACCGCAGAGAACAGCAGCATCTTCTGCGCCGGCACCCAGACAGGGCCCTCGCACCATTTGTAGTGGCGGCCGATGATCGTCAGCTGCGCGTTGGTGTCTATGACGTTAGTCGCGCCGCTGTCATAGAGGATCACCTTGCCCAGGGGTTTGTCGTTGACCTTCCCTGATGTGGAACCGGGTCCAGGTTGGGGCGCGCCGCATCCAAAGGCCAGCGTGAGTGCGGTCCAGAAGAGTGCCTTTTTCATGCTATCTAAGATACAACCGAACATCGACCGTATCACAACCGGACAGTTATTTTGCAGAAATAGCACGTAAGAATTTGTCTATCAGCCCGCTGTCAATTCGGCATCCAAATGGTGGGTCCTTCCCTGAAATCATCCCGTATGTTCCGCAATTTCTTCAAAACCGCCATCCGCAATCTACTGGCCAACAAGGTCTATTCCATTATCACGGTAGCAGGCCTGGGCGTAGGCATCGCCGTGTGTCTGGTGATCTTTATTTTTATCCGTTATGAACAGAGCTTTGACGATTTTCATCCCAACAAGTCGAGGATCTACCGGGTCCTGACACGTAACGAGAAGCCCGGCGAAAACGAGAATCCCACCGCTGCTGTACCCTTCCCTTTGCCAACTGCAATGGAGAACGATCTGCCGGACTGGAAGACGTCCGGGATATTTTTCCTGGATAACGCGCAGCTTGCGGCAATGGGCAATGACGGCCGTGCCGAAAAAAAATTCAAGGAAAAGGACGGAGTCTTTATGGTCGAGCCCTCCTTCTTTGCCATCTTTGAATATCCATGGCTGGCGGGTGATCCCACGAGGTCGCTGGAGGACCGGAACTCGATCGTCCTGACGAGGACGCTGGCCGACAAATATTTCGGCGACTGGCGGAAGGCGATGGGCCACACGGTGCGGTTAGGGGCGAAGGCGTTATTCAAGGTTACCGGCATACTGGAAGACTTGCCGACGAACACCGATATCCGGATAAAGGCGGTACTCCCCTATGCCTCCGGCAATTTCTCTTCCAACAAGGACTGGTGGACGATCAACGGATCACACGGGACCTATGTGCTGCTTCCGCCAAACACCGGTCTCGCAAACGCCAACCGCCAGCTGAAGACCCTGTCCAAGAAATACCGGACTCCCGACAACAAGAATATCCAGGTCCTGCAGTCGCTGGCGGACGTACACTTCGATGCCACGTCCGGCAATTACAGCGGGAGGACCATTACCCCGGACCGCATTCGCACGTTATGGGTAATAGCGGGTTTCATTCTCCTTATCGCATGCGTCAACTTCATCAACATTTCAACGGCACAGGCCGTGAACAGGGCCAAAGAAGTTGGTGTCCGGAAAGTGCTTGGCGGCAGGCGCAGACAGCTGACCCTCCAGTTCATGTTCGAGGCATTGCTGTTGGTTCTCAGCAGTGTGGTGTTCACTCTTGTGCTAACCAGCAGCCTGCTCACCCCGGTCAGCAGATTGCTGGATATGCCTGCAGGTTTTGGCATTCTGGGGGAAGCGCCGGTCCTGCTGTTCCTTGCCGCCGTCACCGTGGCTGTCACCTTGCTGGCCGGCTTTTATCCCGCGCTGGTCCTTTCTTCTTTCAATCCTATTACCGCGCTGAAAACTAAACTGATCGCGCGCAGCGGCAGCGGGATCACGCTCAGGAGGGGGCTGGTGGTCCTGCAGTTCGTGATCGCGCAGGCGCTGATCATCGGAACCCTTCTGATGATCCGGCAAATGGATTATTTCCGGAGCACGCCCATGGGTTTTAACAAGGAATTGCTGGTGGCCGTTCCCTTCCCCGGCGATAGTGCGGGCAGGAGCAGGATCCACTATCTGCGGGACCAGCTGGTTGCGATGAAAGGGGTCCGGCAGGTCAGCTTTAACAACACCTCGCCCGCCGACGATGACAACTGGTGGACGGGTTTCAAGTTTGATCACGGAGAAAAGGACACCAGGTTCCCCTCGATCAGTAAATGGGTAGACGCCAATTACGTTCCCACCTATGGCTTGCCGCTGGTAGCGGGCCGCAATATTACCGCTACCGACTCGGTAAAGGAATTCCTTGTCAATGAGACGCTGGTCAGGAAGCTGGGATTCTCCAATCCCCATGACGTGCTGAACAAGGAGATCAATCTGTGGAACGGCTTTGCCGTGGGGCCGATCGTCGGCGTGGTAAAGGACTTTCACCAGTCTTCGCTGAAGGATTCATTGTCGCCGGTGTTCATGCTAAACTTTGCAAAGGGCTTTAATACCGCGGGTATCAAGCTCAACGGGTCCGACGTCCCGGGCACGCTGCGTTCGATAGAAAAGCTCTGGGCGGGCACATACCCCGACTTTGTATATGAGTACCAGTTCCTCGATGAAAAGATCGCGGGCTTTTACAAGGAGGAGGCAAGTCTTTCCCGCTTCTACAAGATCTTCGCATCCATTGCCATTTTCCTTAGTTGTCTTGGGCTGTATGGTCTGGCGTCTTTCATGGCGGCACAACGGCTCAAGGAGGTGGGCATCCGAAAGGTCCTTGGGGCAACGGCTGCAAATATCGTCTACCTTTTTTCAAGAGAATTTATCGTGCTGATCGCCATCGCCTTTGTCCTGTCGACTCCGATCGCCTGGTATTTTGTACACCAGTGGCTGATGCAATATGTCTACAGGATCTCTATCAGCGGATGGATCTTTGTGTTCGGAGGGGCGCTGGCTTTGCTGGTGGCGCTGGCTACGGTAAGTTGGCAGGCTTTCAGGGCGGCTGCTGTCAACCCGGTAAAAAACCTCAGGACAGAATAGGCGTTTCTGCCGCGGTGCCACGCCTGACCTTCGTCTCGTGAACCGCGATAGCCCTCTCGCTGCGGGTTAGCATTCTCGTGAGCAGGATCAGCGTCAGTGGCAGGACCGCAGGATCGTAAAGATGGGACGCGACGACGGAGAAGACGAGCGGCAGCGCCAGTACGGGCAGATAGAGCCTTTTCAGACCAGGCATAAATACGATCAGAAGATTCACCGGTGAGGCCCACAGGAGGTTGAGGTTGAAACGCGATATGTGGTGGTCGGTCATCGTCCACAGGAATACCATGACAAGTCCGGCAAGACCGGTAACGCTAAAGATAAAGATATCGAACGCTTTTAGTTGGACCTTATATCTTAGTTCTGCTGCGAGGACCAGGGCATATGCCGCAAACAGCATCCAGCAGATCGCGAGGGGGGAGGTCCAGTTGAACGCCGGAGCGCCGGCCCTGTGGCTGAAATCATATACCATCGTTGTGTCGACAAGCTTTGCACGGGATCGAGCCAGCGCATCGAAGAGATTTTGGGGCAGGAAGAGCCGTTCGTTGGCGCCGGGATATTTATCGGCTGGAAGTCCGGTGCAGATATTGATGCCAAAGCCGGTCCACGGATTATAGACGAAACCGCTGCTGAACTGCTGTCTGAAGCTTTTCGGCGGTATCGGAGCGGCGATATCCCATCTGCCGCCATATATCCGCCGCAGGGCGTCGCGAATGCGTGTCGAACAGTTATCGTAGAGAAAATCGTATTTGTAGTACCTGTTCTCTTCTTTCAGGTTCTCCAGCAGCCGGTCCCATATCAGCTGTTTTTCCTGCGTGCTCATATTCAGCACTTGCTCCCACACGGTTCTGTTGCCGTCCTGGTACTCGGGAAGGAAGTCCCCGAAAGAACCCGCGCTCAGAGAATACGTCATACGTCCCGAAAGAAATTTTTGATAGAATTGCGGATCGTCGGCGTTGAAGGTTCCAAAGTTAAAGACCAGGTCGACGCCGGCGACCGGATCATGAACGCGGATGGCGCTATGTCCAAAGATCGCGTATGAATCAGTGCCGGGACTGCAGGTCAGGACGCTGATCTTGCTGAATGGTGAGAGGGGGGTGTTGGTGGCGCTTGCGCCCGAAGCCAGGAGTATGCTGAAAGTTAGCAAAAGCAACAGGTGGCTCAGGAAATGTTTCATGCCCCGAAAAGACGGAATTGTTAAGGGTTAGTACCAAAAAACGCACAACTATCCATATCAAATCAGACTACAAAATACGCTGAACTATTGTATTTGCATAATAATAAAATAGACCCTGGTCTTTCTATTTCGATTTTTCCCGCTTGAAGACGCAGAGAAAGAGATTGTGCTTTCCCTGTGTGTCGAAGTTCTCCGGATAGCTGTCGCCGGTGAGGTTGTAGCAGACCGTCAGCTCGTCCTTCTCGCATTTGTAACGGGCGGTAAAATGTTTGCCATTGTTCACGCCTTCCCGTCCGTAGATGTCCATCTTGTCATCCTGGTATCGTACTACGCCTTTGTCCACGCTCTCGGCAACAAAGGTATAGTTGCTGTCGCTGATGATCAGTTTTTGCTTTTCAAAAGCGGCAGAAGGCAGGACGGTGGCGCCTATTTCCTGTTTGATGGGGATCCAGGTCCCGTCTAATTTATCGGCGCTCATTGAAAAAGTTTGGGTGATGGTGAGGATCATTAAAGTCAGGAGTGTCTGTCGCATGGTGTCAGGTTTCTTAAAGTTAGGACGGTCCGGGAAATTTTCCTAGTTTTGTGTCTTCGTCAAAACAACGCATTAATGTAATAGATAATTTCTTTTCATAAGATAATCAACGATCTCTCATTGCCGGGGTCATTTTATTTACTTACCGAAAATGAAATTATGCTTAGTCTTCAAAGCGTTGCGTACGCGCATCCCAATAAAGATATTCTGTTCTCCGATATCGATCTTGTCGTCAACAGGCACGAAAAGCTGGCGCTGATCGGCAACAATGGCGTTGGTAAGTCTACGCTGCTCAGGCTGCTGGCGGGTGAGTTGCGGCCTTCCAGCGGAGTCGTGCTGGCCGATCCGAAGCCTTACTATGTTCCGCAGATTGCCGGGCATCGCGAAGGGAATCAACAATGGCAGCCGGGGAGCGAAGGTTTTGAGAAGGTCGGCCAGGCCAACAGCCAAACCGTCGCGCAGGCTTTGGGTATCGACAGGCAGCTGGACGCGCTGCACAGGATACTTGCCGGAGAGGTCACCGGTGAGAACCTCCGGTTGCTCGACGACGACTGGGCGCTCGAAGAAAGATGTAACGAAGCCTTTAGCCTTTGGGGTATTGGCGGGGTGGACCTGTCTCAGCCAATGAGCAGTCTCAGCGGTGGGCAGAAGACGAAGGTCCTGCTTGCCGGCATCGCGATCCATGATGCTGCGACCGTCCTGCTGGACGAGCCGAGCAATCACCTGGATGAATCCGGGAGGGAATTGCTTTATCGATACATCCGTTCTACCAGGAACACCTTGGTGGTGGTCAGCCATGACCGGACGCTTCTGGATCTTTTAGGCAGGGTCGCCGAGCTGAGCAGGCGTGGGATAACCGTCTATGGCGGCAGCTATGGGAACTATGTCGAACAGCGGGGCATTGCATCCGAGGCCCTGAACCAGGATATAAAGAGCCAGGAGAAAGCGCTTCGCAAGGCCAGGGAGACGGAGCGGGAGGCCATGCAGCGGCAGCAGAAGCTGGATGCACGGGGCAGGAAAAAGCAGGAGAAGGCTGGACTCCCGACCATTTCGATGGACAGCTTTCGTGACAACGCCGAGAAGAGTACGGCCCGGATGAAGGGTGTACATTCCGAAAAAACAGGATCGATCGAAGAGCGGCTGGATGAGCTGAGAAAGGAGCTGCCGGATAAGGACAGGATGCGGCTCGGTTTTGATGATCCTGCGCTGCATACGGGGAAAGTGCTGGTCGCGCTGAACGAGGTCAATTTCGGCTATGGGGGGCGTCTGCTCTGGCAGCAGCCCCTGAGCCTTTCGATACTGAGCGGTCAGCGGCTGGCTATCAAAGGGGCCAATGGTTCAGGGAAGACAACGCTGATACGGATGATCCTCGGTGAGCTGCAGCCTTCATCAGGCCGAGCGGACAGGGCCGTGTTCTCGTCGATGTATATCGATCAGGACTATTCGCTGATCGACCAGACGCTCACCGTCGCCGAACAGGCGCAGGCCTTTAATACCAGTGGTCTGCTTGAACACGAAATAAAAAACAGGCTGACGCGGTTCTTATTCGGGTCAGGGCACTGGGATCGTCACTGCGGCGCCCTCAGCGGCGGCGAGAAGATGCGGCTTTGTCTCTGTTGTCTTACGATAGCAGCGCAGTCCCCGGACATGATCGTCCTGGACGAGCCGACGAACAACCTGGATATCCAGAATATTGAGATATTGACGGCGGCGGTCGATGCGTACAGGGGGACGCTGGTGGTTGTCTCGCATGATGAAAGGTTCCTGAAGGAGGTTGGAGTGGAGGAGGTCTTTGTGCCGGGCGGCTGATCTGGCGGATGGGCCTAAGGTCCTAGATCATTTCCTTCAGGAATATCTCCTTTATCTTTTTGATCTCCCCGCTGTACATCGTCTTCTTCCGGGTGCCGAAATACAGCGTATTCTCGATGGGGTTGTTGCCTTCCCAGACGAGCCGGATATTGCCGGCGGCCATTTCCTTTTTGGAGAGGAAGTCGGGGACGACTGCGACCCCTTTGCCTTTGCTGAGACAGCGGATGATCGAGCTCAGGTTGGGAACTATGAAATTGGGCTTGAAATCCGGGCGGGTGCCGAAGTTGGAGTGCCAGAAACGCCGCAGATCTTCCATATCGCCCGCCGTTCCGTACCAGGTCTGCGTTTTCAGCCATTCATGAATGCCGCAGCTGTCGCCGGTCCTGACCAGCTTGTGAAGGGCCCGGGTGTCCGTCTTCGAGCCTCCGATGACGACTATCTTTTCTTTAAAGAAGGGTTGGAACTCCAGTCCTTTCTGATCTCCTTTCCTCGGGGTGATGATCATGTCGAGAACACCGGAGTCCAGGTCGTCCAGCATCTCGGGATATTCTCCAAACTTTATGATGACGTTGAAGGAAAGCGTGGGAAGATAGGACTCCAGTGTGAACTGAAAGGTTTCGAAGCACATTCCGATGCTGATCGTCGGCCGTTCTGACTCCGTGCTTTTGTGAAAATGTTCTTCGGCCTCCTCGAGCTTTCCGATGGCTTCCTGAATATAGTTGTAGAGTATCTTGCCACGCTCGGTGGACACGAGCCGGCGGGATGACCGGTCGAAGAGCTTGTAGCCGACGTAGTTCTCCAGCGAACTCAGGTGCAGGCTTACCCCCGGCTGTGAGACGTAAAGCGTTTCCGCTGCGCCTGTCAGGCTGCCCGTCTCATAGATCGCCTTAAAAGTGCGAAACCATTCCAGGTTGACCATGGTTGTATCTATTATAATTATGATACAAATGTATTACTTATCCTATTTTACTGGTAGATAGTAGCGGTATAATTTTGTGTCAGATAAATCAAGAGAAGAGATGAAAAAAATATTTATAATCAACGGAGGACAGGTTTTCGAACATTCGGGTGGCCTTTTCAACAGGACATTATCCGATACTACAAGGGAATTTTTTTCTGTGCATCCCGGCTTCGAGGTGCGGCATACCGATGTCAACGATCTTTATGAGCCTGAGAAAGAGGTGGAGAACTATGTGTGGGCCGACGTCGTCATCTATCACACTCCGATATGGTGGTTCCAGGTTCCCTATGGTCTGAAGAGATACATCGATGAGGTCTTTAGTGCGGGTCACCAAAGGGGTATCTATCGCAGTGACGGCCGGTCGTCAAAGAACCCGGCGGTCAACTACGGCACCGGAGGATCGCTTCATGGAAGAAAATATATGGTGACGAGTTCCTGGAACGCGCCCGAGACCGCCTTTACCCTGCCGGGCGAATTCTTCGATCAGCGCAGCGTCGACGACGGGGTCCTCTTCGGGTTTCACCGGATGAATGCTTTTACCGGCATGCAGCCCTTGCAGAGCATTCATTTCCATGACGTGGAGAAGGCCCCGCAGGTCGAAAGGGACCTTGGCCGCTACAGGGAACATCTGAACAAGCTGTTCATCCATTCCCATAAATACGCTATTCAATTCTAACGATCCCGTCTGCAAGTTTTGGAAACAACGAAAAGACCTTCGCTTCGTGTCCGGGTATGATATACCCGGGGCTTGTTGCGAGGGTCTTCATTCTCCCAGCTCCATCCACTCCGAGAGTCCCAGGACGTCCGCCTGCCTGGGGAAGACCTTTGTGGTAAGGACCCGATGCACCTCTTCGTCCCGGTCGGCGCAGCAATCCGATAGTACTGTGATACGGTAGTCTTTGTCGGCGGCCTCCCGAAGAGTAGAGAGCACAACCCCGCCGGTAGCGATGCCGGTAAGTACGATGTGCCTGATATTCCGTGCCCTCAGCAGCACTTCCAGGTCGCTCCCCGTGAAGGCGCTGACCCGTCGCTTAATAACGACGGGTTCCGCCGGCAGCGGCCTGAGGTCAGGATGTACCCGGGTGAACTCGTGCATATCTACTTTCTCAAACAGCTGTCTGCCCGCCATAAATCCCTTGTTATTAGGGCTCATCTCCGGTGCGCCTTCCCTGAAGCCAACGACGACATAGATCACGGGGATCGTTGCGCTGCGCGCGCTGGCGATAGCTTTTTCGATCCTGGAGACGAGCGCGGCGCCTTCGGGGATCAGTCCGACCATAGCGGCCTGCATGTCCATTACCAATAAGGCGGTTTCCTTGTTGTCCTTCTTCATATTATCTATTTTTTTAAACGATTCGACATCAATTGACAAATTGTCGAAAATAATGTAAAAAAATTTACTCTCTCCACAGCTCTCTCACCGTCATCCGGGTCAGTGTATCGATGGCCGCGTCCATGTTCGTGAAGTCGTTTGCTACGAACATCTGCTGCTTAAGACCCCGGAGGCTGCTGAGAAGTACGAAGATCACCATATCCAGTCGCTGGTCCGCGACGGCCCGCGTCTCAGCGCCAGCGGACCGGGTATGTCCCTCCGCGGCCATTCCTCCGCCCAACTCCCGACGCAGCAGCGCAGTCTCTTCGCTGATCATTCGCCTGTTCATCTCCTGCTTCTTCTGCGCATACCGGGACATCTCATCGGCATTCATACCCATCTCCAGTGCCTGGAAGAACGACTGTCTTTTTCGCGCGACCCGGATCTTGGCTGTGCAAAATGCGCGTATCTTTTCCCCGACCCCATCGGCCTTCTCCATTGCCCGGCCTATTTCGTTGAGGATGTCCCTAATTTCGGCATCTATCACCGCCTCGAAGATCTCCTCCTTGCTTTTGAAGTAATAGTACAGCGAGCTGCGCCCCTTTCCGATGGCTTTCGCGACGTCGTCCATGTTGACCTTCTGAATACCGTGTTTTTGAAACAGCTGCTGTGCGGCCTGCAGTATCTGCAATTGTATGATATCTTCCTTTATGGCGTTGGTGGCCGACATGTCCCAAAGCTAAGCCGAATTAAACAAATAAACAAATATTGTCGAAACGTTAGACCTCCGTCCGTCCGATCCAGCCGGGCGCGGCATTGACCTCCTGCCGCAGCATCAGGTTCAGTTGCGCCGTATGGTGCTGGACATGCCTCATGTTATAAATTAGGATCTCCAGCGTCGAATAATTCATTACCGGCGGTGATACGTCCTCCTCTTTCCACCGATGGCCGATATTCTCTTCCGTCAGACCCGCGATCAGTCCCTGAGCTTTTTCCCGGCTCGATCGCAGGTAACCCAGCAGATCTTCTTTGCTGTACATGTTGTCCGGTATGATATCGTCCAAGGCTTCTTCGGGAATATCCCCGGCCTCCCGGATAGTAAAAGGCAGCAGCGGGGAAAAGCTCCCGGGAGGGTTTGTCATATAATAATCGAGGAATATCACGGTGTGATAAGCGATATAAAAGAATTTTTTATTGGAAGCGAAGAGATCGTCGGGGCATAGCGTCAGCGCATCCCTCAGCATATCGATGGCTGCGCCGAACTGCCCCCACAGGCTTTCCTTTATCAGGTTGATCATAATAATCCGTGAATTGGATCATTAAGATAAGAAATTCCGGCTTTCGAATTGTCCGTCTCGGCGTTCAATTAGTCTATTCCGCCGGTTTCTCCGTTGTTGTCGCCGGGCAGGGCAATAACTTTACTCTACAAAATCCGAAAGAACATGAATTACAGTCGCCGTCATTTCTTAAGTACTGCAGCGCTGATGGTGAGCGCTACCGATCTTGCGATGTCCATGCCTGCAGCAGCTGCTGCCTCAGTCGGGAAAACAAGCAATAAAAATATGAATAGGTCATCGGGTCCGATCAAGCAGATCAATGCGGGTGTCCTCAATATCGGCTATGCCGAGGCGGGGCCATCCAACGGACCGGCTGTAATCCTTTTGCACGGCTGGCCCTATGACATTAATAGTTTTACAGAGGTCGCTCCCCTGCTGGCGTCGGCGGGCTACCGGGTGATCATCCCCTATCTGAGAGGTTATGGGACAACAAGATTCCTTTCCGCCGATACCCTCCGCAATGGCCAGCCCGCGGCGCTCGGAGAAGACACGATCCAGCTGATGGATGCGCTGAAGATCGATAAGGCGATACTCGCCGGCTTTGACTGGGGTGCCCGCACGGCCAATGTCGTCGCCGCGCTATGGCCCGAGCGCGTCAGGGCGATGGTATCTGTCAGCGGTTATCTCATCGGCAGCAGGGCGGCGGCAAGAGCTCCGCTGCCGCCGGGGGCTGAGCTACAGTGGTGGTACCAGTTCTATTTCTCTACCGACCGCGGCAAGGCCGGCTATGAAAAATATCGAAACGATTTCAACAAGCTGATCTGGCAGCTGGCGTCGCCGAAATGGAAATTCGATGACGCCACTTTTGCCCGCAGCGCTGCCTCCTTCGACAACCCTGACCACGTGGACATCGTGATCCACAATTACCGCTGGCGGCTGGGTCTGGTGGAAGGCGAGGCGAAATACGATAGCCTGGAACAAAAGCTCGCGCAGCTGCCTGTGATCGCAGTGCCGACGATCACTATGGAAGGTGACGCCAACGGCGCCCCGCATCCGCCGGAAAATTCCTATGCCAGGTTCTTCTCCGGGAAATATGTTCACAAGACCATCAGCGGGGGCATAGGACATAACCTGCCCCAGGAGGCCCCGAAGGCATTTGCCGACGCTGTCATAGAAGTCGCCGGTTATACAAAACAGGCCTGAGTCAGCAGGAGACCGGAGTCGCGGCCCGGAAAAGACCGCGTCCGTGAGTCAGTGAGAGCGGAGTCACCGCCCGGAAAAGACCGTGTCCGTGAGTCAGCGAGGAGGGCAGGGATCAGCGGTTCTCCAGCCAATCCAAAAATGTCCTCGCTCTTTCTTTTGATACCAGCAGCTGCTCAGCAAAAGGCACAGCCGCCTTTACCAGCAGCTTGCGGGCAAAATAATGCTCCACCTCCTTGATCGCGCTGAAGTTGATCAGGAACTTCCTGTTCAACCGAAAGAACTGCAGCTCCGGCAGAAGATGCTGTATCTGCTCGAGCGAATAGTTCACCGTATACTCCTGCTTGTCGAAGCTTACGATCACAGTAGATTCGTACCTGATATAGAAGAAAGCGATATTCCCGGTAGGCACCGTGATATACTTGTTCCCCGTAAAGACCAGGAAACTTCTCTTGCCTAATCCTGCGAATGGCTGAGGCATGTCGGTCACATTGGATGTGTAGTTCATATTTCTTTTTTTATATGTATTTGATGCGGGGGCAAATTTGGCGAGGGCCGGGTTCAAACATGGTAGAGGCGGCTGATAGTCTCCCGCGAAACACCCAGGTAGGCCGCGATCAGGTGCTTTGGTACGATATTGTGCAGCTGTGGATACTGGGTGATCAGCTCTTCATATCGGTGCCTGGTATCATCGCTCATAAAGGACAGCAGCCTTTTTTGCGCGGCCACATAGTCCCTGTTGATCCGCCAGCGAAAGAAGAGCTCGAGCTGGCCGATCTCCTGGCACAGCTCTTCCTTGTCCTCGCTGGAAAGACAGAGCAGCTCCACATCCGTGATACAGTCGAGATTAGTCGTCGCCCTCGTCCCATCATACAGGGCGTTATAGTCCGATATCCAGCTGGCGGTCATGGCGAATTGCAGGATGAACATCCGCATGTCTTCGTTGATGTAGAACGATTTGAGGTATCCATCCAGCACAAAATATTCGCAGCTGACCCTATCGCCCTCCCTGATAATCATCTGACCCTTCCTGTACCGTTGAGGTCTGAAACGGGAATAGAAGTAGTCGAACTGATCTTTGCTGAGGGACGCGACCTTCGAGACGTGCTCCCGGAGTATCCTTTTTGCCCTTGTGTCTTCTCTCACAAGGACTGTATCTGCTGTCATGCGTCAGAACTTATTGATTGTTATAAAATACGTTGCCGTTGATGTCCTCCAGCCAGTAAAGTATAAAATCGGCGTCTTCGCGCCATTCGGGGTTGCCGAAGACCAAATGATTCCGGTCCTTGAATTCCTTGTAATGGGCGATAGAATTACTCATCCTGTATTTTTTATAGTTCCTGAAATTCAGCGAGGCGGGTATAAGACGATCCCGCCCTCCCGCGGTGAAGAGCAGCGGCGGATGAGGGCCTCTGAAATCGATCTTCGCCACCGGCCGGAAGATGTCCCGCATGACCTGCCGGGATTCCGGTATCGCATAGAGATAGTACAGCTCTTTTCGCTGGTCAAAGGTCATTCCGTTTGCGATCGTGTACTTCCACAGTTGAAAGGGTATCATATAGGACTCGCCCGCGCGGCCGAAGAGCCCCGCGGCCTTCCAGATATTCCTGAGGAAAGAGAGTTTATAGCCCAGCCCGCGGGGCGGAAAAGAATGCATGGCGACGCCGGCAATTCCCAGCCCGCGCTGCAGCAAGAGCTGAACGATGAGGCCTCCCAGTGAATGGCCGATGAGGATCGGCTTTTCCGGCAGCGCGTTGATGATTGCCGTAAAGTAGTCAAGCAGATCGGTCAGCCTGGTTGACGCGATGGCTTCATCCGGATGGCTGTTGCGCAGCTCTTCCGCCGAAGCGAGTTTGAAAGGCCATGCAGGCGCCAGACAATGGTATCCTTTACGCTCAAAGAACTTCTTCCATTCGTCCCAGCAGGTGTTGCCGATAAAAGTCCCGGTTACAAATACGATCGACCTCGATGTCTCCGAAGGGGGTGCCATATCAGCTGTTTAGACCCGGTATCTTTCAAACCGGATGCCGAGGGAGAAAATTCATGTAAATCAATACATTACATATATTCCTCTCTTAAAATAGCCGCGAAATATCGCGATACGTCACAGGTGGCAACGAAATAAAATGGTAACTTAGAGATGCCTTCAGGTGAGTACTCCGGCAATGCAGCTGGTCACCAAAAGAGACCACATTATGTACGCTCTTCGTATGATCTTGAGTTCATCACGATCAGTTGCGTATCAGGGACGATATCTCGAAATTACTCTATGAATATAGTAGGCAAAAAACTTCTTTCCCTGTAAGAAAAATATCGTTTATGGCCGACCTTTGTTTCAACTCTAATTGACAAAAATGAACAAAAAGGTACTCATTGTCGAAGACCAGTTCGTAGAAGCCAACGACCTCCAGATCATGCTCGAAAAAGCCGGCTACGAAGTCTGCGGCATTGCCCGCAGCGTTCCCACTGCGCAGGAGATCATTCGAAAAGAAAAACCCGGACTCGTACTGCTGGATATCTTCTTAAAAGGCGACCTCACCGGTATTGACCTGGGGAGAGAACTTACGGAAGAGAATATTGCCTTCATCTATCTGTCCGCTAATTCAAACCAGGAGATACTCGCAGCTGCAAAAACGACGGAGCCATACGGATTTATCGTAAAGCCATTCCGGGAAAAGGACCTGCTTGTCACCCTCGAGATAGCGCAGTACCGCCACGAACATAGCCGGGAGGCCCGCTATCGCAGGGAGGCCGAGCTCGTGCGTCAACTGGAAAGATCCGTAGCCGGCAATACGTCCTGGAAAGAACAGATGCTTCAGACCGGAATGATCCTGCAGCAGGAGATACCCTTCGATTATATGACCGTCGGCCTCGAGAACGCCGACAGCGCCGTCAGCTATCTGCGTATCGGTTTCAACGAATACCAGACCATCGGGATAAAAGAGTTACTGACGATCACCGGGATAACCCAGGGCGAGCTGGCCAGGATCACAGGAGTTATGTCCGGCACGGAGACGGAAGCCACGATTTTCAGCAACGAAGACTTTGAAAGGATCGCGAAGAAGAACCCCTTGAAAAGACTGATCCAGGAAACCTTTCATATGAGGTCCCTGCTCTCCCTGTCCGTGCGGCTGAACGACCGGAAGACGTCCAGCCTTTGTTTTTATAGTCGCAGACCCGATACCTACACCACTGAACATATCGCCCTTCTCGGCCGGCTGCAGCCGGCCCTGGCAAAGAATATCGAACGGGCCGCCGGCGAGAGTGCGGGCGCAAATTATACGTCCCGAAAACCCGCATCGCCTGCCCAGGCCGGCACCGATGCCGGCGGCCGCGGCTTTGACGGCATCATCGGAAGCAGCCATCTGCTCCTGAATGTCTTTGACCAGATCGCGCAGGTGGCGCCGTTCGACACGTCCGTCCTTATCCTGGGAGAATCCGGGACAGGGAAGGAAAGGATCGCCGACTCCATACACAGCCTGTCTTCCCGTGCCCGCAAACCCCTGGTAAAGGTCAACTGCGCAACCCTGCCTGCCACGCTGATCGAGTCCGAGCTTTTCGGGCACGAGAAGGGATCATTCACGGGCGCTACAGAGAAAAGGACGGGCAAGTTCGAGCAGGCCACCGGCGGCACTATCTTCCTCGACGAGATCGGCGAAATGCCCGTCGACCTGCAGGTCAAACTATTGCGCGTGCTGCAGGAAAAGGAAATAGAGCCGGTCGGAGGAAGGTCCCCGATCAGGGTCGACGTTCGCGTCATTGCCGCTACCAACAGGAATCTGGAGAGAGAAGTCGCTGAAGGTCGATTCAGGCTCGATCTGTATTACCGCCTCAACGTCTTTCCGATCACACTGCCTTCGCTGCGGGAAAGGATCGAGGACGTACCTGCGCTGGCGCAACATTTCCTGAATGTTTTTAACCGCAAAGCAGGCAAGAAGATCACTGGCTTCTCGGAGAAGACCTTGAAGAATATGATGGCCTATTCCTGGCCCGGCAATATCCGTGAGCTCGAGCATCTGATAGAAAGAAGCGTGCTGCTGGCCAGGAACACGGTCATCGAGGACCTGCAGCTGCCCGTCGTCAACCGAAAAGAGGTGCCGATCGAAACACCCAACTATCACATGAAGACCATCCACGAGAACGAAAGAGACTATATCATCGAGGTGTTAAAACGGTGTAATGGCAAGATATGGGGCGCCGGCGGGGCGGCCGAGGTCCTTAAAGTGCCGCCCTCTACCCTGAGGTCCAAAATGAAGAAGCTGGGCATCTGGAAAGAATACTGAACCATATATATAATTATTTTTCATACATCAATTTTTCTTGGAAAATAAAAACTAAGCTATATTTTTGGATTAGAATAGTATAGTATAGAATAGATTTTCCACCCCAATTAATTGCTCTGTATGAAAAGCAAGACTATTTTAGTTCTCCTGCTGTTGTTCGCGTCCATCCTCGGGTACACACAACAGCCTTCCACCATTACCGTCACGGGAACCGTTGCCGGTTCATCCGGAAAGCCCCTCGAAGGGGCGAGTGTTGTCGCCAGCAAGCCGGCGCATGCCGCCACGGCTACCGACCTCAATGGAAAGTTTGTATTAAAAGTTCAGCCGGGAGCCGTCATCACCGTTTCCTATATCGGCTTCCGCGAACAAAAGATCGCCGTTACAGAAGCGGACCACTCCTACGCTGTCGTCTTGCAGCCGGCTTCAGTGCAGGCGGACGACGTAGTGGTGGTCGGTTACCGTACGCAGAGTGTCCACAAAAATATTTCCTCTGTTGTCGCGGTCACGGGTGACGAGATCACCAAGCGGGTCGCCGTAGACCCCACCTCGCTATTACAGGGACAGCTGCCGGGCCTGTCGATCGTGCAGAATTCCGCGGAGCCGGGCAACGAAGACCTGAAACTGCTGATCAGGGGCGTCGGCACCTTTAGCGGGCCGACCGATCCGCTGGTGATCGTGGATGGCATACCGGGCAGCCTGTCCGCGATCAATGCCAATGATATCGAGGCGGTAACGGTCCTGAAAGACGCGGCATCCGCCGCTATCTATGGATCGCGCGGCGCCAACGGCGTGATCGTCGTCAAAACAAAAAAAGGCAGAAGCGGTGCGCTTACCCTGACCTACGATTATAACGTGGGCATCGCCAATGCGACGAGACTTCCCAAACTGATCACCAATTCGGCTACCTACATGACCCTGCTGAATGAAGCGGCCGCCAATTCCGGAGTGACCCCGGTCTACACGCAGCAGCAGATCGACCTTTATCAGAATGCTACAGACCGGGTAAAGTATCCCAACCACAACTGGCTGAACGATATGTTCTCGACGGCCGTCGTGCAGAATCATTACGTCAACCTCAGCGGAGGAAAGGAAGGCACCAATTATAGCCTCGGCCTGGGCTACAGCGACCAGCCTGGAACGATGCTTGGTTTCGACTATAAGAAATATACTGTCAGCCTGGGTCTGAACAGCCGTATCAACAAGCGGGTGGTTCTGGGTGCAAATATGCAGTTCCGTTATGGCAACCGGATATATCCGGAAGACAATGCCACGGACCTCTATATCGCCACCCTCTCCCAGTCTCCTTTGTATCCCGCCCGCACGGCGGACGGCCTGTGGGTCTACAAGGCCTACTCCACGGAAATGGGTAACAAGAACCCTGTGCTGACGGCTACGCTGGCCCGGACAAAAAATCCCGACTACTACGGACAAGGCAATCTGTCCCTGGACGTGGAGATCACGAAGGATCTGAAATGGGAGAACCGTGCGGGTCTGACCTTCGATTACAACAAATCCAGCACGTTCCTTCCAACGGTCCCCGTCTATTATTACAACGACCTGTCGTCCGCCGGCAATTTCAATCCCGGCGCCGGTCTTGGCTATAATACCGGAAGCAATGACGAAATCCACACGACTATCTACAGCCAGCTGAACTTCCAGAAGCATCTCGGGGATCATAACCTGAGCGTATTAGGTGGCGCACAGGAAGAGGCGGACAATTATTCGTATATCAACGCGGCCAGAACGGGCTATCCCACCAACTATCTGACCGAACTGAATGCCGGCTCCTCCAATGGCCAGACCAACAGCGGGTCGTCTTCGGTCTGGGCTATCCGCTCTTATTATGGCAACGTCAACTATGACTACGACGACAAATACCTGCTTGGCGGCAGCATCCGCTATGACGGCACCTCGCGTCTGCCGGCTGACCACCGGTGGGGCCTGTTCTATTCCTTCTCCGGAGGCTGGCGTATCTCCCGTGAGGCCTTCCTGAAAGACGTCAGCTGGCTGAACGACCTCAAGCTGCGGGGCTCCTGGGGGAAGTTGGGTAACCAGAGCACCCTTCCCACCTATCCCTACCAGCCGATACTCAGTCAGAACTCCTATGCCTACGCCGGCAGTGTAGGTACCGGATTCATCCCAACCACGCTTGTCGACCCCAATCTCACCTGGGAGTCG
>JAFDYE010000224.1 GCA_018267585.1 Bacteroidota bacterium | reverse complement strand
GATCCCATTCAGATTTGCTCTGTAACTGACCTCCTTTCGGAAGCAAACCAAATGGAACCGGATGATGATAATGAGCCCATCGGACTTCCCGTTTCAGCTGACTATTATCACAAGGACAATATCAGTGGGGGACCGGCTTACAGTGTTGAACTTACGCCAAAGCCACAGGTAGACAGCCATTTTCTCTTCGAGGAGCATGAAACCACTTTTGTAAACTATCTCCGAATAGCTATGGAAAATTGTGGATTTTCTCGGGCTGATGAAGTTTATGACCTTCCGAGCTTTATGAATTATTCTAAGGAGGTGAAACCATTAATCAAAGCAATTTGATAGTCAATTCCAACCCAATGGCCGACCAAAAGACGATTTTAAATGAGCTGCTTGAATTCAGAAACCGTGAAAAGTTTTCGATTTCCGAATGGAACGCCCGTGGACTTATTCCGTGTGACAGTGCGAAGTGTTCACGGCTCGAGCTAGAATTTAATTCCTGCGCGGACAGGTTAATTGAATCAGTGAACGCTAATGAGGGACAAAAACAATTCAGGAGCATATTGAGAAAATCTCTCAAAAATTTCGATAAAAATGAGTTGGATACAGAGGAACGGGAGTTTATATGTGACATTTTCTTTATTGTGTGTGAAATCGTATCGATTGATTTCAAAGACGACATGTCCAAGTGGTTGTATGGATCAGTATTGTCCAGTTTATTGAAAGTCTCGTCGTTTGTCAGGGGGCCGGAGAAGGTGGTTTCGACTTTGTCACAGGATTGCACTGGTTGCGGTTCAAAACTTGAAACTTTTATAACGAAAAGGGAAAAGGGAATTCCCGATTATGCATGGACAATCGTACAGTGCGCTAAGTGTTCCGAATACAATCTGCTTTCACATGGACCGGATATTAAAGAGTTGCGGTTTGGGCAATACAAAATGGTTGAACAATTGCCAAAGACAGTATTTACAGAAGAACAAGCCAAAACTAGGCTTGAACAGATTAAGTTCTTTAGAAAAAAATGAGTCAGTACTTTCCCCTTACCTGGCGCATATCCTCACTAACCTTTCTGTCCAGTACTCTCGCGTAATGTTGGGTAGTCTTCAGGTTTCGATGTCCTAGCATCTTACTTACCGACTCAATGGGCACTCCGTTGCTGAGGGTGACCGTGGTGGCAAAAGTATGGCGGGCGATATGAAATGTCAGGTTTTTAGAAATTCCGCAAACGTCGGCGATTTCTTTTAAATAGGCATTCATCTTCTGATTGCTCAAAACTGGCAAGACATGCCCGGAAGCGGAGCAGACGTCCGAATCTCTGTATTTCTCCAAAATGGCTAATGCAGGTGGAAGCAAGGGAATCCGAGATTGCGTCTCCGTTTTCTGCCGGTTTGTGAAAATCCAGGAGCCCCCGTCAATTCCTGGGCTAACCTCTGAACGCTTAAGTTTCTTGACATCGGCATAGGCAAGGCCGGTATAGCAGCTAAATAGAAAAATGTCCTTGACGTAGTTCAGCCGGTCGGCGGCGAAGACTTTGGAATCAATCTTCCTTAGCTCCTGGTCGGAGAGGGCTTCCCGTTCGACGTCGACTTTAGTCATCCTAAAGCCGGTGAACGGGTCTTTTGTCAGCCAACCCTTGCGAATGCAGCCGTTCACAATTTTCTTCAAGTTGCTGATATATTTCATTGTGGTGTTGTGGGCACAGTTTCGCTCCGTTTTTAGCCAAAACTCCATTTCGCTCACAAATTCAAAATTCAGCCGCCGAATGTCAATATCGCTAACCCCATATTTCCATTTCAAAAATGCCTGGGTGTGGTCACGGGAGGTATTGTATCGGTCAAGTGTTGCCGGACAGAAATCTTTGCCAACTTTGATCAAGGCGGCCATCTGGTCATTGTGTTGCTGAAAGATGGCAATTAGCATCCGGGGTGCTTCGGTGAGCCCGAGCCACTTCTCTCGGAAATTGGCGAAGGTTAACGGCTGGCCGTCAATTTCCATTTCCCGCTCGATTCGGCGAACCTTACCGATTAGCGTATCCAGATAAAGATTGATCTGCCGGGCTTGTTCATTGCTACCTTTAACGCGACCGGCAGCGCGGGACCACTGGCCGGTTTCGACTAAGCGCTGGATGCTATGCTCCAACCGCTGCCCGTTGATGGTGATCCGGATGTAAAGGGGAATCAGGCCTTTGCTTGTCTTTTTGGATGTTCTTGCGTAAAAGAGGACGCTGATACGATGTTCCATTTTCCACTGCTTTTTTGAGTTTACTAATTGGTTTGTATCCGTCACCAAAAGCATTTGATTTGCTGGAATGCGTGATTTGGCGGGCCATTCCGAGGATTAGGTGCACCAAATTAGGCATGAACCCCGGTGCACCGAATGATGCACCTTTTCCTTGCATTCCTTTCAATCAAATTGTAGTGGAAAAATTCAAAAGGGCCCGTAGAACCAGCGTCTTACGAGCCCTTAATCAGGTTTGAAAACAATCTTTGCGGAGAGGGAGGGATTCGAACCCTCGGTACGGTTGCCCGCACAACGGTTTTCGAGACCGCCACAATCGACCGCTCTGCCACCTCTCCGGGTTGGTGCCGCTTGCCGCGCGGGGCGGCGGCGGGGTTTATGTCGAAGGGTGGCAAAGATATGGTTTTTTGGGGGAAATGGAAGGAATTTGGATGGGGAATTGGAGGATTGGGCATGGGGGAAGGAGGATTTTTGCGGGAAGGAAAAGAAGATTTACGGGCGAGGCGCGAGGTTTGGGAGGGGGTAAGGGAAGAATTCGGGGAGGCGGGCAGGGAAAGGTTGAGGTGGCGGGGAGGGGAAGTTCGGGAAGGCGGGGAGAGCGAGAATTTGGAGAGATTGACGGAAAACCGATAGTTTTGGCGTCAAATTCGGAAGGAAAATGTCAACTGGGATTGTTCTTATCATCGATGACGAGGAGAAATTACGTACCCTGCTGGCCCGGATCATCCGGCTGGAGGGATATACGGTGCTGGAGGCGGAGACCATAAAGGCAGGGAATAAGCTGTTGGATAAGGAAGATATTGACGTGGTGCTCTGCGACGTCAAGCTGCCGGATGGCAATGGGATAGACTTTGTAAGGGAGCTGAGGAGCCGGTACGGGTCGGTGGAGACGATATTGTTGACCGCTTATGGGAATATCGCGGACGGGGTGACGGCTATGAAGAACGGGGCCTTCGACTATATCACCAAGGGTGATGACAATGACAAGATAATTCCGCTGCTGGCGCGGGCTATGGAGAAGGTGCAGCTGCAGAAAAGGGTCGCGCAGCTGGAGCAGCAGGTGGGTAAACGGTATACGTTCGAGACGATACTCGGGCATTCCTCGCTGATACAGGAGGCGGTGGCGCTGGCAAGGAAGGTGGCGCCGACGGAGGCGACGGTGCTGCTGCTGGGGGAGACGGGTACCGGCAAGGAGGTTTTCGCCCAGGCCATCCATAACGGCAGCAAGCGGGCGGCGAAGCCCTTTATCGCCCTCAACTGCAGCGCTTTTGGCAAAGAACTGCTGGAGAGCGAGCTTTTCGGACACAAGGCAGGGTCTTTTACCAGCGCGACAAAGGACAAAAAAGGTCTTATTGAGGAGGCTAACCTGGGGACGCTTTTTCTCGACGAAATAGGGGAGATGCACATCGACCTCCAGGCCAAGCTGCTGCGCGTGCTGGAGACCAGCGAGTTCATCAAGGTGGGGGACACAAAGCCAACACGGGTCAACGTGCGCATCATCGCCGCGACCAACCGCGACCTGCAGCAGGATGTGGATGACGGACATTTCAGGGAAGACCTTTTTTACCGGCTCAATGTTTTTACGATCTTTTTGCCGTCGCTGCGCGACCGGAAAAAGGATATCCCGATGCTGGCCGAATTTTATCTCCGGATCTTTTCGGGAAAAGGGAACAAAAGAATCGAAGGGATCAGCAAGGAATTCCTGGACCGCCTTCAACAGCACGAATGGAAGGGGAATATCCGCGAACTCAAGAATATTATCGAAAGGGCCGTCATCCTCTCCGACGGACCGCAGCTGACCGTCGACAACCTGCCTTCGGAGTTTCAGACCGTGGGGTTGAGATCGACGGGACCGCTGTCTGCTTTTGACCTCGCCAGCGTGGAGAAGCTGCATATTCAACGCGTACTTAATCATACCAAGGGGAATAAGACCGAAGCCGCCCGGCTGCTCAATATCGGTCTGACGACACTTTACCGGAAAATAGACGAATACAAGATCAGCTACGAAGCGTAGACGCTTGTGCCGTCGGGCCAGCACCATTTTGACATAACCTTTCCATTTTGGTAGGGTGTTTTTCCGCCTTCTTTTCCGCCCATTAGCAGGCTTGCTCGCTATAACTCACGCCTGTTCTGCATTTGACGTTGCCGGCCGGGACGACCGAGTGCCGGGCATCCCTTTTGACCTTCAAGAGAAAAAATTATTTCCATGCTGACAGTGATCTTGTTGCTGGCGGGGCTTGTTGGTTTTGCCCTGTTCTATAAGGCAATCGACTTTTTTGATAAAATCTAATCATTATGACCCTGTTATTCATCATTTCCATCCTGGTTTTCATTTACCTCTGTTATGTACTGGTGAAACCGGAAAAATTCTAAGCCTAAAAACTGATTTTCATGAACACACAACTAATGGGCGTCGTGGCCATGTACCTCCTCACGGTACTGCTGGCTATTCCGCTGGGGAAATACATCGGAAAGGTATATATGGATGAGAAGACCTGGGCCGACCGTCTTTTCAATCCGGTGGACCGCATCTTCTACCGCCTGGGAGGGATAAGACCCGACCGGGAAATGAACTGGAAGCAGCACCTGGCGGCGCTGCTGACCATCAATCTGGTGTGGTTCTTATTATCGATGCTGGTTCTAATGAACATGAGCTGGATGCCGCTGAACCCTGACGGTAATCCTTCCATGTCGGCTGACCTCGCCTTCAATACGACCGTCAGCTTTGTCAGCAACACGAATCTCCAGCACTATTCCGGAGAGACCGGGGTGTCCTACCTGGGACAGCTGGTGCTGATGCTGTTTCAATTTATCAGCGCGGGCGCCGGCATGGCAGTCTGTGCCGTAGTATTCCAGGCCATGAAAGAAAGGACCACTGAGAAGCTAGGCAATTTCTACGCATTTTTCGTCAGGTCCTGCACCCGTATCCTGCTGCCGCTGTCGGTGGTAGTTGCGCTGCTGCTGCTGTTCAGCGGTACGCCAATGACCTTTAAAGGCAAGGATACTTATATCTCTCTGCAGGGGGACACCGTGCACGTCAGCCGCGGACCCGTAGCCGCGATGGTGGCCATCAAGCAACTGGGCACCAATGGGGGCGGTTTCTTTGGGGCCAACTCCGCGCAGCCGTTAGAGAATCCCGGGTACTTCACCAATATGGTGGAGGACATCAGCATAATCCTGATTCCGATCGCCCTGGTCTTTGCACTGGGGTATATCCTTCGGCGCAGGCGATTCGCCTGGGTAGTGTTTGGCGTTATGACGGCGGGGTTCCTGTGCCTGCTCATCCCGGCTGTGCACTATGAGACGAAGGGCAACCCCGCGATCAGCACTTTAGGGGTGACACAGCCCTGGGGGAGCATGGAAGGGAAAGAGGTCCGGTTTGGTCCGGCGGCATCCGCCTACTGGGGGATCACGACCACGGTGACGTCCAACGGGTCGGTCAACGCCATGCACGACAGCATGACGCCACTGACCGGCATGTTCGCTCTTGGGGGAATGATGGTCAACTCCTTTTATGGCGGCGTGGGAGTAGGCTTCCTGAACTTCTATATTTTCATTATCATAGCCGTCTTTATCAGCGGATTGATGGTGGGACGCACCCCCGAATTCCTGGGAAAAAAGATCGAAGCAAAAGAGATGAAGATCGCTACGATCATCGCCTTGCTGCATACGTTGCTGATCCTTTCCTTTACGGCGCTGTCGTCCTATCTCTATGCCCATGACCCGAAGGGCAATGCGGGCTGGCTGAACAACCCGGGATTCCACGGTTTCTCCGAAATGCTCTATGAATATACCTCCTCTTCGGCCAACAACGGGTCGGGCTTCGAGGGACTCGGGGACGGCGTCCCCTTCTGGAATATTACCTGCGGTATTGTCATGCTGCTGTCCCGATTTCTTCCGATCATCGGGCCGGTAGCTATCGCGGGGATACTCGCCAGGAAGAAATATATTCCCGAGAGCGCCGGTACGCTGAAGACGGATACGGGAACCTTTGGCGTCATGACATTTGCCGTGATCATTATTGTAGCGGCATTGTCTTTTTTCCCGGCTTTGGCGCTGGGGCCGATTGCCGAGTTTTTCAGCATGAAGTAGCACATCTATAAATCCGATCAAAATGACTAAATATAATAACAGCAATAAATTATTCGAACCGAGGCTTGTCAGGGAGGCGCTCAGACAGTCATTTGTCAAGCTGAATCCGACGATCCTGTTTCGCAACCCGGTGATGTTCACTGTAGAGATTGGGACGGTCATCATGTTGGGTGTCTGCATCCGGATCATGGCAGGCGAGAAGAGCCAGGGCGCTCTCGTCTATAATATTCTGATCTTTGTCATTCTCTTATTTACGCTATTGTTCGCGAATTTTGCCGAAGCGATAGCCGAAGCCAGAGGAAAGGCTCAGGCCGACAGCCTGAGAAAGACGAGAGAGGATACACCGGCAAGGAAGGTCTTTGCGGTAGGAGAGATCTATGTCGGGGAAGTGAAGGTCATTCCGTCCTCCCAGCTGAGAAAAGGTGACGTATTTCTGGCTGAGGCGGGGGACACCATACCCATGGATGGCGAGATCATCGAGGGGCTTGCTACCATCGATGAAAGCGCGATCACCGGCGAATCCGCACCCGTCATCAGGGAAGCCGGTGGGGACAAGTCCTCAGTGACCGGCGGCACCAAGGTCCTCAGTGACCGGATCAAGGTAAAGGTCACTACCCAGCCGGGCGAAAGTTTTCTTGACAAAATGATCGCCCTGGTGGAAGGCGCCAGCAGGCAGAAGACGCCCAATGAGATCGCGTTGACCATCCTTCTGGCCGGCTTTACCCTGATCTTCGTGATCGTATGTGTTACGCTGAAGCCATTTGGGGACTATTCCAATACGCCTATCACTATAGCGGCTTTTATTTCATTGTTCGTTTGTCTCATTCCCACGACCATCGGCGGATTACTGAGCGCGATCGGGATCGCCGGTATGGACAGGGCCCTTCGGGCGAACGTGATCACGAAGAGCGGCAAGGCGGTGGAGACGGCCGGAGACCTCGATACGCTGCTGCTTGACAAGACGGGTACCATCACTATCGGTAATCGCAAAGCGACGAATTTCTGGCCCGGAGAAGGAGTCGAGGAGGCCGATTTCATAGAAGCCTGTGTCCTGGCCTCGCTGGCGGACGAGACGCCGGAAGGCAAGTCGATCATCGAGCTGGCCAAGGCCAACCCGCATACTTATGCGCTGAAAGATGCCCGGTTTGTGGCCTTTACGGCGGAGACCCGTTGCAGCGGGATTGACCTCGGCGGACCCACGGTGGTTGACGGCGGCGCAGGTAGCAATGGTGCGCAGCGTATCCGTAAAGGCGCCGCAGATGCGATCAAGAAGATCGTCAACCGCGAGGGAAACATCTTCCCGGTATCTATGGAGAACAGGGTAATGGAGATCGCCTCCAATGGGGGGACTCCGCTGGCCGTCAGCCGTAACGGGCAGGCCCTGGGTGTCATCGAGCTGCAGGATATCATCAAACCCGGCATCCAGGAACGGTTTCAGCGGTTGCGGAAGATGGGTGTAAAGACCGTAATGGTCACCGGAGACAACCCCCTGACGGCAAAATATATTGCAGAGAAGGCCGGCGTCGACGATTACATCGCAGAAGCCAAGCCCGAGGACAAGATGAACTATATTCGCAGGGAACAGCAGGGCGGTAAATTAGTGGCGATGATGGGGGACGGGACCAACGATGCTCCGGCGCTGGCGCAGGCCGATGTCGGCGTGGCCATGAACAGCGGCACGCAGGCAGCCAAGGAGGCCGGTAACATGGTGGACCTGGACAACGACCCTACGAAGCTGATCGAGATCGTCGAGATCGGAAAACAGCTGCTGATGACGAGGGGGACGCTGACGACCTTTTCCATCGCCAACGACGTCGCCAAATATTTTGCGATAGTCCCGGCGCTCTTCATCGCTTCAATTCCCGGCTTGCGTGCCCTGAATATTATGCAGCTGCATACTCCGGAAAGCGCCATTCTTTCGGCTGTGATCTTCAATGCGCTCATTATTCCGCTGCTGATCCCGCTGGCGCTGAAGGGGATCGCCTACAAGCCAATAGGCGCGAGCGCCCTGCTGAGGAGGAACCTGCTGATCTACGGGGTCGGGGGCGTGATCGTGCCGTTCATCGGGATAAAGCTCATCGACCTGGTGGTATCTGTCTGGTTTTAAACATTAACAAACGTCTAATCATGAAACAGCATATTTTACCCGCACTGAGGCTTACAGCAGTCTGCATCCTCTTCTTTTGCGGAATATACACGTCAATTATACTGGCAGCCGCTCAACTGGCACCCAACAAGGGCGAGGGTGAGACCCTGGCGTTAAAAGGGAAAGTAGTCGGTTACGCACTGGAAGGGCAATCCTTTACCCGGGACGACTATTTCTGGAGCCGTCCTTCGGCCGTCAACTATAATGCCGCGGGTAGCGCCGGCAGCAACAAAGGGCCCTCCAATCCCGACTATTTGAAAGACGTACAGGCGCATATCGATAGCTTCCTGGCGCATAACCCGGGAGTAAAAAAGGAGGATATCCCGGCCGAGCTGGTGACCTATTCCGGCAGCGGTCTGGATCCGGATATCTCTCCCGCGGGAGCCAGGGTGCAGGTGCGGAGGGTGGCGACGGCGCGAAATATGCCGGACGAGCAACTAAACGCGCTGGTCGACCATTGTACGGAGAGGCCCCTGCTTGGCCTGTTCGGACCGTCCAGAGT
>JAFDYE010000223.1 GCA_018267585.1 Bacteroidota bacterium | reverse complement strand
TAGGATACTTGTCCCTGCTGTCATCGCCGTAAGACAACGACTGGCCCGGGTCCTGGACAACCTCCGGATCCAGCCCCTTGTATTTAGTGATAGTGAACGTATTCAGCGTCGATGCATATACCCTTGCTGCCCTTATCACCTTGTTGTGCAGGGTAAAATTATAGCCGAGGGTGATATTGTCTATCTTCCAGTAATCGCCGTTCTCGATATAATAGCTGGTGTATTCCAGCACGTCGTTCAGCTGGGTCTTGCCAAATACCTTGTTATAGGCCGACTTCAGGCTGTTGTACTGCGTGATGGTCGGATTCTCGTAGTACATCCGCTGAAAATTGAGTATCTGGTAACCAAAGGCGCCGCGCATAGTGACGGAAAGGCTCAGGTTCTTGTACCGGAAAGTGTTGTTCCAACCAGCATAATACCTGGGAAGACCGTTGCCCAGGACCTGCTTGTTATTGGCGTCTTTGGCAAGGGTCGTCTTTCCGTCGTTGGTAGCATAGACCCACTTCCCGTCATTGGTGATATCCACGACCTTGTACCCATAAAAATTACCGATGGGCTTGCCTACCTGGACCCGATGCGTGGATGTCTGAATGGGCTCACCCGTATAGCCGGCATCGAAATAGTCTACCGTCGTCTGGTATAGGCTGTTGGACAGGGAGACCAGCTTGTTGGAATTATGCGAACCATAGACGGTCGAGTTCCACTGGAATTCTTTGAATATAACCGGCACAAAATTCAGCATAGCCTCCCAGCCTTTGTTCTGCATCTCGCCCACGTTAGCCCAGATGGTGTTATAGAGATACGGCGGGGTGGGCACACTGTACTGGTAGAGCATGTCCTTGGTCCTGCGATTGTAATAGTCGAAATTACCGCTGATCCGACTGTTGAGGATCGCAAAGTCGACGCCGATATTCAGCTCCTGCTTTTTCTCCCACCGAAGGTCCGGGTTCGCATTGGCAGACGGAAGCAGCTCCGGGACCCACGTGCCATTGACAAGCGTATAGCCGGAATAAGCAAGTTGCGGAAGCGCTAAATAAGCTTCCGTAGGTGCCGTGCCCGTAATCCCATACCCCGCGCGCAGCTTGAGGTCGTTGAACAGGTTCTGGCCCTTCATAAAGTTTTCCTTACTGATACGCCAGCCACCGGATACGGAGGGAAAATTCCCGTACCTGTAGTTGGCGCCAAATTTGGACGAACCTTCATGCCGGATGCTGGCGACCAGCAGGTATTTGTCCCGGTAGTTGTAGTTAAGCCGGCCAAAAAAACCCACCAGATTCGAATAGGACTTGTCCGTATGCTGAATGGCAATACCTTCCTTCAGCGCATTCCCAAGACCGATATTATCCCAGCTGAACACATCGGTGGGGAAATCCCAGTTCTGCATCCAGGAATTTTCCCCCACATCGTCCTGGTAGCTATAGCCGCCCAGCACCGTCAACGAATGATCGCGAAATTTCCGGTTGTACTCCGCGGTCAGCTCGAGCAGATTGTCGGTAGTGGTCGCAGTGCCATAGGACGCATATCCATTTCTCCCATCGCGGGTTGTAGAAATATTTTTCTTCGTCTCGGCATAACCCCTCGTCTGATAATATTTGGTTGTCGCGGCCAGCCCTTTCAGCCGGAGGCCGGATATCGGCTCGAATACCAGCGATCCGCTATAGCGGGTATTGATGGCGTTGTTCTCACCATGACTTTCCCTCAGCATCGTCACCGGGTTCTGATAGACATAGATGCTCCTTTCCTGCCAGTTGCCGGCGGAGTCCTTTACCCTGTCGGTCGGATTACGGATGACGGCCTGCCGGTAAGTCAGCGTGGAAAAACCCGTCCCGTCACCCGTCGTATAATAGGTATTGTTCGAGCTGACAATGTCGGCCATAGCCTTGAGCTTCCCATCGAACATCGAGTGGTTGATATTCAGGTGGCCGGTAAATGTCCTGTTGTCCGAGTTGAGGAATATCCCTTCCAGACCGCGGTAGTTGATGTCAGCCACATAATTGGTCCTGCTGTTCCCGCCGCGCAGGCTGAGATTATGGATCTGCGACCAGGGAGTACGGGTGACCTCTTTCAGCCAGTCCGTATTATAGCCATAGTCGATGCGGTTGGACCCCTGGGCAGCCAGCCTTTTGTAGTCAGCCGCGGTCAGCAGGTCCAGTTTCTTGATAATATGCTGGGTGCTGACACTGCCGCTGTATTCCATCGTAGGCTCTGAGTTGAGAGACGCCTTCTTTGTGGTAATAAGAATGACACCGTTCGTGCCCCGGGTGCCATAGATAGCCGCAGCCGAACCATCCTTTAATACGTCCACCGATTCGATATCCTCCGGCGCCACCGTATTAAGATTGCCGGGAATACCGTCGATGATGATCAGCGGCTGAGCGCTGGAGGCCAGCGTGGTGATGCCACGGAGTATAATAATGGAATTGCCGGTCGGATCACCGCTGGGAACACTGACGGAAACTCCGGCTACCTTACCCTGTATCAGCTGCCCCGCGTCAATGACATTACCCTTTACAAATTCGCTCGCCTTTACGCTCGCCACCGCACTGGTAATATCGGCCTTCTTCTGCGTGCCATAACCGACAACAACGACCTCGTTCAAATTGCTGGCGGTAGGCTTCAGGTCGATAGTGAAATAAGTTTTGTTGGTCAATGACAGCTCCTGCGGCTCATAACCGACGTTAGAAATAAGGATCGACCGCTCGTTCTCCGGCAGGTCGAGGGAGAACCTGCCATTCGCGTCCGTGACGGTTGCGGCTTTACTGTTCCTCGCTTTGACAGTAACCCCCTGGATGGGTAGTTGCGACTGAAAATCCCGGATGAGACCCTGGACACGAATGGGCGGAGAAGCTTGTACGGACTGGGTGAGAAGCAGGCCAAAGGCCATTAGCAGGCAGAGGACTTTTTTCATAAAAGTTAAGTTTTATGGTTAAGCTTTGAGAATGCTATGGAAAATAACATATCCGTTCAGCCGGCTAACCAGACTTAACCATGGCTGAGCAATCGTGGAGCGTTCGTACCGGAATACGTCCGGCACGGGCTTGCATTTTGTTTTATCGTGGAAACTAAATTAATGTCAATTCTACAATTATTCAGAACGGATATTAACTCGTTATACGCAATTATTAACTCTTGCGCAAAAAGGCCCATGCCGCCTTTACAGGCGCATAACAGTATTGTAGAATTGACATTAAGCCTTGGAGGAAGGCGGGCCGACCCTTACAACCTAGTCCAGGCCGCGCTCATAATGCAGGGCGGGGATCTCGACGTCCGAAAATCCCTTCTTCCGGAGTCGCTCCAGGAAGGCCTGCTGTACGTCGTACTCGCCGTGGACAATGAACAGGACCTTGACCTTAGCCGGGTCCTGGCAGGAGAGGAACTGGCTCAGGTCTTCATAGTCACCGTGTGCGCTCATGCTCCTGATGCTGCCGACCTCGGCGTGCACTTCATGGAGAACACCAAAAATATGCACCTCTTTGGCGCCCGCCATCAGGCGTCCCCCGAGCGAATGAGGTTCACAATACCCGACCAGTAACACAGTGTTGCGGCTGTTCTCGATATTATTGCTGATGTGGTGCTTGACACGACCGGCATCGGCCATACCGCTAGCGGAGATGATGACGCAAGGCTTGTCGCGGTAGTTGAGAAGCTTGGATTCTTCGACTGTTTTGATGTATTTGAGCCCTCTGAAGGAAAAGGGATCATTGTCGTTCTCGAGTATCTTCTGGACCGTTTTGTTGAAGTACTGTGGAAAGCTCTTGACGATCTCGGTAGCGGCTACGCTGAGGGGGCTGTCTACATAATAGTCCAGATCGGGAAGACGATTCTCGACCTCCAGTTGATTGAGCGCGAAGAGTATCTCCTGCGTGCGTCCCACGCTGAAGGCAGGGATGATAAGTTTTCCTTTTTTCTGAAGACAGGTCTTCTCGATCCACTGCAGCAGCATATCCGGTGTAGTGTCGGCGGGATCGTGCAGGCTGTTGCCATAGGTGGACTCAATTAATATATAGTCGGCCTGAGGGAATACCTCGGGCGAACGCAGGATTACATCACGGTATCGGCCTACATCGCCGCTGAACGTAAGATGCGTCTCCTTCCCATCCTCTTTTATCCGCAGGTGCACGGCGGCGCTGCCGATGATATGACCGGCATCCGTGTACATGACCTGGACGTTCTCGTCAACGTTAAACCAGGTACCGTATTCAACCGCAACAAAATGCTCCATGGCCCTGGCCGCATCGTCCTCATTATATAGCGGCTGGAGATAAGGCAGGCCCTCGGCCGTCCGTCGTTTGTTCGCATATTTTATCTCATCCTGCTGAATTCCGGCCGAGTCCTCGAGGAGTACAGCCGTCAGCTCTTTTGTCGCAGGAGTGCAGAATATCCTGCCGTTAAACCCGTCTTTCACCAGTTTGGGGATCAACCCCGTGTGGTCGATGTGCGCATGAGAAAGTATAAGGTGGCTCACTTCCGCAGGAGTAAACCCCCAGTTGCGGTTGAGGACGTCCGTCTGGGCGCCCATGCCCTGGAACATCCCGCAGTCGAGCAGGTATTTTTTACCATTGTTTAATGTAAGAAGATGCTTGGATCCGGTGACTACGCGCGCGGCGCCGTGAAAAGCTATTTTCATTATTTTCTGATTCTTCGTTTTGATTTCGCCAAAAAATTACCCTTATGCCTCATCTACGGACCGGGTTCCAACCAGTCAGGCCTCCAATTTAGTTGATTTTTGGCATACGGGTATTTGTTTAACGCATTTATTCAGATCCGCCTAGTCCAATTCCTATCGGTCGGAATGCCCGAAATTCTCTACTTTGCCTCTTCGCCTATGGCAGATAGTTACTCTTATTTCCACCCCGCAAACCAAACCAATACATATGAATCGATCCCTACTTATTCTCTTCCTGTCACTGCTGACGGGACCACTCTTGGCTACCCCCCAGTGCCCGATCGTAACGCAGTCTTTTCAGCCTTCGAACAACGGAGATACCCAGGACGCCAGCGCTACCGGATGGTACCTGGACGCAACCAACGTGCCGAACGCCGTATATTTCGCGGCAAAATCCCACCGCCTCAAGGCCCAAACACTCAATGGAGAAGGCGTTTGGTATTCGAGGGTATTCGCGGTATCCGGATATACCGGCTTCCAGGTGGATGCCAAGATATCTTCCGAAGGCGCGCTGACCAGCTCGGAATACGTCAAGGTCTATTACAAGCTGAACGGAGGACCCGAGACCCTTATCGGGGCCTATTTCGGTAACTTCGGCACACCCACCGTGACCTCGCCGGCGCTGACGGGCAACACCGTACAGATCGTCATTCGAATATATAACTTTACGGCCGGCAACGCAGAGTATTACATTGAGAACTATGACGTCTTCAAGGAGACAGGACCATGCACCGTCTCCACGATACCTATTAGCATCAACGCTACCCCGGGCAACGGCGTCCTCACTTGTAGAACGACTTCGGTCACACTGCAGGCCAGCACCACGGCATCGGGAAGCACTTCCTACAACTGGTCAGGGCCCAATAACTTCACTTCTACCTCCTCCGGTCCATCCGTTAGCACGGCAGGTACCTACACGGTAGTTGGTACGAACGCCGCCGGTACCGGAACGGCCAATTTTACAGTCACGGCGAATAACACCCCTCCCGACCTTACGGCGACCGGCACATCCCTGGGCTGCGCGACCAGCGGAACCATCACCGCCAGTTCCTCGGTGCAGGGGCTTGCGTATGCCTGGACCGGCCCCGGTGGCTTTTCCTCATCGTCGCAAACACCCAATGTGACCACAGCAGGCACCTATACCGTCACCGCGACCGACGCCACTACCGGATGCAGTGCCTCCCGGTCGGTAACGGTTACATCCGGAATATCTTCCCCAACGGCCTTCTGGCTGGAAGACTTCTCGCTTCCAAACGGCACAAACTCCGACAACGGACCAACAGCATGGACATCGGCTACCACCGGCGTCGGCACGTATTCCGTACAGAACAATGAGTTCAAGACCTCTTTCAGCGGACAGGCGGAAGGCGTATGGACCTCCGCGATGATCCCCATAACAGGAAAGACCAATACCGTACTGAGCATTTACTTTCGGAGCGAGACGGCCTCCGGAGGCGACTTATTTGAAACGCCGGACTACATCCGCCTCTATTACCGCCTGCGCAACGGCTCTCCCGTCCTGGTATATGAAGACCTGGCCGGTATCGGCAATACAACTACAGGCACCAGGGACACTACCATTTCCGCCTCGATCCCGTCCGGCGACTCGGTCCAGATCATCATCAAGACAAATAATTCCGACCCCACCGAGCGATATTATTTTGACAACGTAACACTTACCGGCGTCAGTGGCGTCAACGCCCTTGCGTCATCCAGCGGATCACTCACCTGTGCCAATACATCGGTGACGCTCACCGGTAGCTCGACGACCTCGGGCGCCGTTTACAGCTGGACGGGCCCCCTCGGATTTACCTCTTCGATACAGGATCCCGTGGTTTCGACACCAGGCATCTACACCCTGACCGTGACGGCAGGAGGATGCTCTGCACAGGATACAGCGCTTGTATCACAGAATACTACCAGGCCGGTAGGTTTGACTGCTACAGCCATACCCATCGATGCGACGCTGACCTGTACCAACAACAACGTCAACTTTACAGCCGGTGCGCAAACTCCAAACCTCACCTATTCCTGGACCGGGCCTGATGGACCGATCGCCACGGCAGGCTCAATAACCGTCTCGTCCACCGGTACATACACCCTAACGGCAACTGACCCTACTAACGGATGTACCGCTACAGCCAGCTCTGTAGTCACCCAAAATACAACGGCCCCGCAAGGGGTTACGACCTCGGCTTTACCAGCCACGGCCCAGGTCACCTGCGCCCATCCCACTATCCTGCTGACGGGCAGCTCCACCACGACAGGCGTGACGTACAGTTGGACCGGTCCCGGTATCCTCTCTGCCAGCGGCGCTTCCGCAACAGTGGATGCCGCCGGGACTTATACAGTGACAGTCACCGATCCTTCCAACGGCTGCGTCACTACACTGCCGGGGGCAGTGACAAAGAACGTCAGCGTGCCGATAGGCCTGACGGCGAGCCCCAGCGATGTCATCAGCTGTTTTACACCGACGATCGATCTGCAAGGTGGTTCTTCAACCCCTGGAGTGACCTTCTTATGGTCGGGACCCGGCGGCTATACTGCCAATACGGATGTCGCCGAAACCAGTGTGCCCGGCGACTATACCCTCACCGTTACCGACCCAACCAACGGCTGCTCAGCATCGGTGAGCACGACTGCCCTGGCAGATACCGCCACCCCTGCCAATGTAACGGCATCGAACAACGGTCCGTTGAATTGCACCACCACCAGCGTGATGATAACGAGCAGCTCATCAACCCCGGGAGTCGACTTTACCTGGGTGACACCCTCCAATACCTTTATCGCCGGCGCGACCGCAGTCGTTACGGTTCCCGGAACGTACACCATCCAGGTGACCAACAATGGCAACGGCTGCTTCTCCGAGGCCACGACCACGGTGATACAAAATACCACGGGCTGTTCGGGTTCCAATGCCGTCACGCCCGCCGCTGTCAGCGGTAGAGCGGAAGGGTTTACCACGGACGCGTCGACCGGATTCGTCTACAAGACCTACCCCAATCCTTTTTCGACAACGGCCTTTATCGAATTCGCCTCACCCGTAACCTCCCGGGTGACCGTAGAGATCTACAGCAGCTATGGCTCTCTTGAAAAACTATTGTTCAGGAATACCGTCAACGCGAACCAGCTATATAAGCTGCAGGTTGGCACTGCAGGTCTTTCTTCCGGAACGCATTTCTGTATCATCCGCAGTGGAGATAAGCTGTATTCTTCCAGGCTGATCTTGGTGAAATAAGGTCTTATGTTGATAGCCCGGCAGCTTAACCTGCCGGGCTATTCTTTTATACAGGTAAACGATTAAATATTGATCGTAAGAATAAGATAAGGTGTTCCAATACCTATCAGCAACGGGTAAGTGTTTAATTAATACGTTTAACGTTGGACACCAGGAACATTTTTTTGTAGGTTTATTCCCCTAAACTCAAACAATCTGTTCCCATGAAAAGCTTATTAGTTCTCCTTATCCTGACCATTGCGCTCACATACAGAAGCTGGTCTCAGGCCCCCATCACCCCGGTTTCAGTATATATATGTACCGGCACCAATATCAGCTTTACAGTGACGGCTACCGGAGCCACAGTTTCCTATCAATGGCAGGAAAGTCTGGACGCAGGCGCCACCTGGCATAATCTTATCGAAAATTCGACTGCAGGCGCCAATCCCGCCTATGGCATCTATACCGGTACGACCGGTCCCAAACTGACGATAACCAGCGCTCCTTCCACAATGAATGGCCACAAGTACCAGGCCCTGGTAGCCATCAACGGCGGTAGCCCCGTTGCGTCCAGCCCTGGCACGCTCAACGTCGGACCTGGCGCCGATCTGGACGCACACACCACCACCAATTGCCCCACTCTCAGCAATACTATAAATAATGGCGGCACGGCAGGCGCAACCTATACCTGGCAGGTAAGCTCCAACTCCGGAAGCACATGGACTAACCTTGTCGCCGGTACAGATCCAACCGGCGTCGCATATACGATTAATGCCAGCTCGATGGTGATCTCCTCGCTGAGCAATGCCATTGACGGATATCAATATCGCTATATAGCTAACGACGGGGCGGGCTGTATCATTACCAGCGCCGCGACTACACAAAAAGTGCCGGTGCTGGCTACATTTACACTGCCGCCTGCAGGATCGATAACGGCCAATGCAGGCGATGCTGTCAGCATTCCCGTGACCGTCACGGGAGGAACGGCACCGTTCACCTATCAATGGCAGGTAGCCGTCGGAACCGGCGCCTGGAGCAATATACTTACCAGCAATACCGCATATACCGGGGCAACAACCAGTATCCTCGGAATCCCCAGCGTAAACTCGAGCACCTATAACAATAAATACAGGGTCCTCGTCAAGAACAATCCGGGCGGCTGTACAGCGGGCAGCGCCACTTTTGCGCAGATCGGCCTGCCGGTAGTGCTGCCACTGAATATAACTTCCTTCTCCGCCGAAAAGCTGAGCGGATCCGTCGTGAAATTGTCGTGGGCGGTCGACGCGTCGTTCAGCCCGCAGTCTTTTTCAGTCGAACGGTCGACGGACAATGCATCCTTTTCCTCGATAGGCAGCCTAAAGGGTGAGGCAGGAAAGACCACCTATAGCTTTATTGATGCAGGCGTGAACGGTCCGGATATTCAATATCGGGTAAAAACCTCCGACCAGTCGGGAACATCTGTTTACAGTACTGCTGTAAGACTATCCAATGATCCCGTCGACCGGCGCCTCGGGCTGCGCCCCACTTTTACGGCCTCGGGATCAACCACCCTGTACGCGTCTCTGGATAAGAATGAAACGATCCTGTTGACCATAACGGACATCATGGGCCGGATTCAGTTCAGCGAGGTTGTGAAACTTGGGAAGGGAGAGAGCCATACCACGGTGGACGTCTCTCGGCTGGGTAAGGGCATCTATTATGTACACGTCAGCAGCATGGATGGCGTTTCCGGGACGCTGCCCCTCGTCAGAGACTAAAGTCGCGTTCGAACTTTGAATGACCACGTGATAAAAAATTCGGCCACTATCTCGCCGTTGGAGTTGGTGCCGACCGACCGCGCCCTGACCTGCCGGGCCTCGCCGGTCGCAATACAGGCGGAGACCGCCTCTTTGATCGCAGATCCGTCAACACAGACAAAGGTCGTGCGGCCGGTCGCCTTCTTGTGAAAACTGGCTTCAAGGCCAACAACAAGCATCGAGATCGGAGGCTTTCGCCGATAGACGGCCGCCATGGCGAGGATGCCGGTGCTCATCTCCGCGGCCATGCTAAGACAGGCGAAGTAGGTCGAACGAAAAGGATTGCGGGTAAACCACTTGAAAGGAACGGCAACAGAACACCTGACCTCGTCGACCTCGACGATACGAAGTCCGGCGAAATAGGCGCTGGGCAGCTGCGTCAGCAGATAAAGCCGGAATTTAACCGGGTTCCGCAGGAGCCTCAGAAATCCCGGGTGGTATTGCTCTGTCATGAATCACTGTTTACTGATCTCGACAATAGTGGCGACGACACCGTTTGTGCCCGGGTCGCCCTCCACGGTGAACTGCATGTTGCCCTTGGCCGAGCTCTTGAACTTGACATTTTTGACCACCTGGTCGTCAAGCGCGGCATTCAGCCGGCTTGCATAGTCCTGTCCGGGGTTCTGGGATATCTTATCATTGATGGAATACCAGTTCAGGGGTGACCTGCTGACGACGACGGCAATCTGGTCGCGCGTTCCGATAGAGTCGGGCATCATACTCTTATCCTTCGGGAAAAGCCGGTAGCCGGTGATACCGCAGAAAGGTGAATACTTTGTTTTGGACGGGTTGTCCGATCTCGGATAAGGAAAGAGCGTATAGCTCGTGCCGTCAGTCTCCTTGCCAAAGACATACACATAGCACTCCGTGGTGTTGCGGACCTCCATCTTGAAACGGGTACCCTTCTTTACGGGTGAGATGGTCTCGAAGACATTCCCATTCTTCACCTGCAGAGGAATATAACTGTCGGTCACTGTTTTCTTGCCTTCATAGTGTACCTGTACCAGACCTATCTCGCAGGAGAAAGGCGCCGCGGCCGCAGCCCCGGTTTTCGTCATTGGCTCGAGGCCATAGGCTTCCCGTACAAAGAATTTGAAATCGGGATACCGCACCCAGGCAAACCCGTTATTGCCCCATTTGGGCCCCCAACTGTTCATGATAAGAAAAGCGCCGCCGTATTTGCGGTCATCATAACCTACGACACACTGGGCATGGCCGCCAAATCCGATCATCTGCCTGTCTTCGTCAGTCGGCGTCCAGAGATCCTGCCCGAACATGGGCTGCATGTAGCTGCCGCCGACCATCATTCCTATAACAACCGGGGCGCCCTGTGACAGGTTCTCCCGGATCGCCCGGAGGTCGATGGCATTGTTGCGGTCCCCGGGTGTCAGCCGCACAAAACCCCGCATCTTGTTCTGGCGGGCCATCTCCAGCAGCCGCTGGTCGGGCTGACGTGAGCAGTCTTTATCATCGTAGGGAAAGTCATCATAAGGGACCGAGCCGCTCTGCGTCATGAACTCCATTGCACGCTCGATATAAGACCCCTCGCAGCCTTCCAGACCGATCTGGTTGTACAGAAAGGATGGGCTGTACTTGAGCGTATTGGGGTCCTGGCCGGTTCGGGCTGCCTCCGCTATAGTGCGGGCTCCGTAAGCGCTGCTCCAGGCCACACAGCTTCCCTGGTGTCCCTGGTCACCTACCCCCGGGGCATATTTCTGAAGATTGACGGCCTCCGGGAGGGGATTCTTTGTAGAGTCGTCGGAGAGAGACTCGTAGATATTCGCCTTTTCGAACTGCTTGGGATCCAAAAATCCACCCGTGGCGAGCCCTTGGGCAACCTGATGAGCGATGCCGGCACCGCAGCCGGTACGGCCAAACAGGAAATACCCGCCGGCGAGAATGATCAGCAAAAAAATAAGACCCCGGCCGCGAAAAAGCCCAAGCAGCGCCAGGATAATGCCGAAAAGCCCGCCTCCTCCTCCGCCACCGCCGGAGAAACCGCCGCCGCCACCCGAGTCATCACCACTGTTGTTGCTGTCGTCATTTGGATCGTCAACCATTCGAATGGGAGGCATAGGAGAATTTTTTGGTTCCCCTAAAATAAGAAAAAAATTTGGCGGTTCACACCCTGCCGTGGCCCCGTGTGCGCAGCTTGCGCGGTTCGAACCTAACCTATAGATCTATCTGATTCCGCAGCAGATCCTGAAAAACATCCCTGCGACGGATTAGATGCGCCTGCCCATCCTTCACCAGCACTTCGGCAGGCTTATAACGGGAGTTAAAATTGGAAGACATTTCGAAGCCATAAGCTCCGGCATTGTAAAAAACGAGATAGTCGCCCTCACGCACCTCATTGATGGTCCGGTCCCACGCAAAAGTATCGGTCTCGCAGATATTGCCGACCACAGAATAGCGTTTCGGTGCGCCATCGGGATTGCTGATGTTCTCGATACGGTGATAGGCATCATAGAACATAGGGCGGATAAGGTGATTGAATCCGCTGTCGACGCTGACAAAGGTCGCCGCGTCCGTCTCCTTTATGACGTTCACTTTCGTAATAAAGTATCCGCATTCGCTGACCAGGAATTTGCCCGGTTCGAACCAGACCTGCAGCGGACGCCCGCCCGGATTCGGATGATTAGCGAAGGCTTCATTTACCTTTTGCGCCAGCAGCTGGATATCGGTCTCAGAATCCCCGTCTTTATAAGGGACCTTGAACCCTCCGCCCAGGTCGATGAACTTCAGGTCGGAAAATTTCGGGATCAGGTCGAACAATATCTCGATGCCTTTTACAAAAACATCGACGTCCTTGATCTCGCTGCCCGTATGAATATGGAGATCGGCGATATTGAGGTCGTATCTCTCCACCAATGCCAGCACCTTATCAGCCTGATCGACGGGAATGCCAAATTTGCTCTTGTCATGACCTGTGGAGATCTTGAGATTGCCGCCCGCCATGATATTGGGACGGAGCCGGATGCCTACCGGGTAAGTATGTCCGTATTTCTGTCCGAATTTCTCCAGGTTGGAAAGGCTGTCGACATTGATGATGATGCCCAGGGAGACGGCTTCTTCTATCTCATCAAAACCGATACCGTTGGAGGTATACAGAATGCGCTCGGGCGGAAAACCGGCATGCAGGGCCAGCCGGGCCTCGTTGATGCTGCTGCAGTCGACATTGGCGCCCAGAGAACAGACATACTTCAAGATATTGATATTGGTAAGCGCCTTGCACGCGTAGAAGAAGAGGGTATTGCTGTTCTTAAAGGCAGAAGTGAGCTTGGCATATTGTTCCTTGATCTTTTCTGCGTGATAGACGTACAAAGGGGTTCCGAATTCTTTGCCGAGCCGGATGAGATGGTCCTGAGATAGTTGTTCTGACATGATTGGATTGCCTGGGTTTAGTGTTCGTCGGTTACATCGGAAGCCGGATCATGGGGAGGCTGCTCGCCCGAATCGTCGCTATAGTCGTCCTCGCCCCCGTCTTCATGCGACTCGTCCGAACCGCCGTCATGCACCTGCCCATCGTTCGCTTCCTTATCACTGTCGTCATCCCCTTCTTCGTCGCTTTCGGAGGAATTATCTTCAGAATCACTTTCATGAAGCTCCCTTCCTGCCTCAAGCGCACTCTCGACGGCTGAAGCATCCGTATCCGGCGTCTCGTCTGATTCCTCCAAAGTAGCTCCTTCTACCAGTTCGCCTTGTTCTGAAACGACCAGCGATGCCCCTTCCGGCGGCGTACCTTGCCCGTCTGAGCCAGCGCCGCCACTCTCTGCCGGGGACGTTTCTCCGGGACTACCCCCTTCCTCCGGCAACGTCTCGCCCGGACTGTGGGTAATAACGGTGGGTTCGACAAGCGTATCGGCAAAGACCTCTTTGAGTTTGGGCAGATCGGCGGGTGAGTTGATGCCAAAATAGTCCATGAAGGTCTTGGACGTCGAATAGACCAGAGGCTTGCCCGGCATGTCTTCGTTGCGCCCCGTAATGACGATCAGCTCTTTTTCAAGAAGCTTCTGTATGGAGTAGTCGCTGCTGACGCCGCGAATCGCCTCGATCTCGCCCTTGGTGATCGGCTGTTTATATGCAATGATCGCCAGCGTCTCCAGGGCTGCGGAAGAAAGTCTTTTCAGGAATTTTTCTCCGTTCAGCTGGGCGACCGTCTTGTGATAGTCTTTTTTTGTCAGGAACTGCCATCCGCCTCCACTCTCACGTACTTCGAATGGATAGAACTCGGAAGCATATTTCTCGACGATGCCATCCAGAGACGTTTGTATCTGTTCGAGTGTGAGCTTTTCCTCCATGAAACCAAAAGCGTTGTTGATCAGCTCAGTGATCTCCATGGAGGTCAGGGGCTTTTCGCTGGCAAAGATCAGCGCTTCGATGTGGGGGATGATGTTTCCGATTTCCATATGTAAAGTTTTGCGGGCAACTGCGTTTCGCGGGAAGCCAGGTCCGTTGATCCAACGGTGCGCCCCCCTGTCCGGATGCCTCCGTCCGTTGTTAGCCCTGCAGTGCGGCAGCGCCACTGACGATCTCGGTGAGCTCGGTAGTGATGGCGGCCTGACGTGCACGGTTGTAGGATAGACGCAGGGACTTGAGCAGTTCATTGGCGTTGTCGCTGGCCTTGTCCATGGCGGTCATGCGGGCGCCGTGCTCAGAGGCATTGGCGTCCAGTACGGCCTTATACAGCTGCGTGTTGAGGATCTTGGGCATCAGCTCCGCCACCAGCTCTTCCTTACTGGGTTCAAAGATGAAGTCTACGTTGGTAGCACCCTGCTTCTTCTCCACTTTGGGGATAGGCAGGAATCGTTCGACCACAAAAGCCTGGGTGGCCGCATTCTTGAACTGGCTGTATACGATCTCTACGGCGTCGAATTCCTTATTTTCAAAGGCTTTGACGGCCGCTTGCGCACAGGCCTGCACGTGTTCGAAGGTCAGACTCAGGAAAATATCCTTGTAGGTTTCCGTAACCTTGAAATTGTTCTTCTGGAAATGCTCAAAGCCTTTCTTACCGATAGACCAGATGGTGACATTGCCTTTGGCGTTCTGCGCGGCGTATTTATCACGTATCGTAGCCTTGGCCAGCTTGATCAGGTTGGCGTTATAGGCACCGGCCAGGCCGCGGTCGCTGGTAATAACGATGAGCAGGACCTTTTCAACCGGTCTTTCGGCGGCCAGGTCCATGCCTATCTCTCCCTCGGAGCTGCTGACTAAATTGCTGAGCAGTTCCTGGAGCTTCTGGGCATAGGGGCGCATTTGGATAATAGCATCCTGGGCGCGGCGTAGTTTGGCTGCGCTGACCATCTTCATGGCCTTGGTAATTTGTTGGGAATTTTGGATGGATTTGATCCTGTTGCGTACCTCCTTGAGTTGTCCTGCCATAGACTTGAGTCTTGTTTAAAATGGGGGCAAAAGTACTGCAAAGCGAGGATAATTCCAACCAGCGACGACGGCAATTTCCCACCGTCTATACCCGTTTTGGGACGTTTTACGCTCACACCGGTCTCAACGCGGTAAATTCAACTATCTTCCCCGCTTATTTTCGGTCCGGTACGCAAAAGATCCGCTACCCACACCCGCTGATTCTCGTTCCGGCGAGGTAAATCGGGTTACGTGCACCGCTAATTCCGGTCTCGGCGCGGCAAATTCGCTTACCTGCCCCGCTAATTCCGGTCCCGGCGCGGCAAATTCCAAATAAATACAGATTTTTGTAGAACAACTATGGAAAAAAAGAACACGTCTAACGAACGCAAAACCAGGCAATCCATTGCCGGTAAGAAGAAGAGCTCCGGCAGAACAGCACTGACGCGCAAACCCGGTAAAACCGGCGCTACGGGGATCATCAAGACCACAGACACGGATACAACCAGCCGGCCGGTACGGACGGGAAAGACCGGGCCCACGGGCATCATACGCCAGGAGACCGGGACAGGCGCCGCCGGGTCTTCCGGCAACGGGGTCGCCCAGCCTGTAACTTCCAGGCCTGCATCGGGGTCAAAGAAAGGCGGCGGGAGGCTGCCCACAATACTCATTACGAACGACGACGGCATCAGCGCTCCCGGTATCCGCAATCTGGTAGAGGCAGTAAAGGGACTTGGCAAGATAGTCGTGGTGGCTCCGGACAAGCCCCAGTCGGGTATGGGACACGCAATAACGATAGGTAATCCGTTGAGACTAAACCCTATGCACCATCTTTTCGAAGGGGTGGAAGCCTGGCAGTGCAGCGGTACCCCCGTAGACTGTGTAAAGCTGGCAGTGGACAAGGTGTTGCGCCGTAAGCCCGACCTCTGTCTCAGCGGTATCAACCATGGGGCCAATCATTCGATCAATGTTATCTATTCCGGGACCATGTCTGCGGCGGTGGAGGCGGCGATAGAAAGCATTCCGTCGATCGGATTTTCGCTGCTCGACTACAGCGTTGAGGCCGATTTCAGCGCAGCCCGGAAATATGTGCGAATCATTGTCGAAGAGGTCCTCTCCCGTCCGATGGATAAGCACTTGATTCTCAACGTAAATTTTCCGGCAGTCCCTGAAAACCTGATAAAAGGCATCAAAGTGGCCCGCCAGGCCTATGCCAAATACGAGGAAGATTTTGTCGAACGCAACGACCCCAACTCTAAAAAATATTACTGGTTGACGGGTAAATTCGTAAATTTTGACCGCGGCAGAGATACGGACGTCTGGGCCCTCGAGCACAATTATGTAAGTGTGGTGCCCGTACAATTTGACATGACGAATTACGTTCTAAAAAGCAAACTCGAAAAAACGTGGAAATCGTGATATTCAAAAAAGACAACCTGCGCCTGGGCATGGTCCTGGGGTTGGTCGCGCCGATCATAAGCCTTGTCATCTACTATCTGGTCAAGTTCTACCCCACTTTTTCGATAAAGGATTTTTTCGATTTCCTGCGGACCAACAAATCACAGATCACGGCCGTCTCAGTCCCCTGTCTCGTCCTGAATATCGCATTATTCACCTATTATATCAATTCCCACAAAGACAGCACCGCCAAAGGCATATTCGCCGCGACCCTCATCTACGCGATCCTTGCCCTGCTCTTTAAATTTATTTAGTTCCCGTGCTGACGGCAGTCATACCACCTCCATTCAGCCCCCGGTTTTTTCCAAATTCTTTTGGAATATCATCCTCCAGGAGGTATTTTTGCACTCCTTTTTAGATAGAGGACGGATTGCCCGAGAGTATAATGGTAGTACGACAGATTTTGGTTCTGTTTGTCTTGGTTCGAATCCAGGTCGGGCAACTTAGGGGCCTTTTCAACAAAAGCTAACAAGCCTCAACAAAACATCAAACCCGTTACAGTATTGAATTGT
>JAFDYE010000222.1 GCA_018267585.1 Bacteroidota bacterium | reverse complement strand
CTACCATACAAAAGCATAGGACCTATCTGGTCGTGGAAATTGCGGGCCAGCTGCAGCCGCAGGTCCAGCAGACGCCGCTGCTGCATAGACCGGACGACAAAGAACGCCGCAACGCCGCCCACCACCAGCAACGCCGTCAGAAAGAACAGCAGCAGCGCCGACCTGTCCGCCGCCCGCTTTCGCTCGTCCAGCCGGACCAGCTCGAATCGCGCATTCTCGGCTTCCGCCAGCGCATAAAGATTATTGTCCTTATCGGCACTGACTGTATAATACGCGGAATCCCGAAGTCCGTATAATTTCCGCAGCTCACTATATGCCTCGGCATAACGCCCCTCGTCAGCCAGCAGCCGGCTCCGGGCATCCGGCACGACCGTCGGATCCAACGAAGAATAACGCACCTTTCCGTCACCAGCCCTCAGCTGCGACAGATAATAGTTGGCGCTGTCCCTTTTCTTAAGGTTAAAATAAAGATCCATCGCTTCCGAATAGACGGCCTCCCGATAGGAAGGCTGGAGATTGGGCCGGAATCCGCTGGTATTGACGTCCCGGATAGCCGCAAGCAGACTGTTCCTCGCCGCCTCCCACTGGCCGTGCAGCCGGTAAAGCTCATACTGATCGTCGTGCAGAATATAGTCGTACAGCAGCAGATAATCCTTGTACTTGGCCGGAAAACCCGCCACCTGCTCCATAACGCTATCCACCAGCCCGATGATCTCCCTCGCCCGCAACTCATCCCCGCTGCGGCAAGCCGAAAAATTTACGGACTGAAGGATGCTCATCGCGACAAAGACCTGCTCAGGGCTGGCATTCCCCCTCGGAATGGCAGAAGGCAGCTCAGACAAGGCAGGCCTCAGCACAGCATACCGCGCAAAAACACGCCTGTAGTCGTGGTTGTTGGCAAACACCGTCAACGCGAACAGATCCCCATGCGAAAAACCGCCCTTCTCGAACATCCCCAGCTTGGTCCGCTCTTCATTGTTCTTTTCGGAATAGTAGATCGCCCGCCCGAATTGATTGAGATTATAGGCATTGATAGCCAGGTAAGTGTAGTATTGCGCACGCGATCTCCCGCGGGCGCTGTCGCAGAATGCCAGCTGCCGGTAGGTCGACAGCCACTCCGGAAGACTGTCCGCCTTCTCCAGCAAAGGCGCGACCGAATCCACGCCCCTCAAATAATCAGTGTCCGTCAGCTGCTTTGCACGCCAACGGGCCAAAAGCTCATGCAGTTTACGACTGTCCTTCGGCTGGGCCCTGCCATAATTCCCCAAAAAGACCACCAGGCAGACGGAAAAGACCAGCCTTAACATTGAGAATAAGCGCATCATCTCAAATATAGTACTTGTTCAATACACACATGAGGTAAGTACTATATTTTTTGCATAAGGCGGGAGACTGCTCTAACTTCCTCTTATTGAAAGAGCTTACCGACCATTACTATGCGAGGATATTCGCCGCCATATCCAGACTCACCCGCCTCGCCGACGGGCAGGCCCTCGATTCCCTCACCCGGTCAGTTATCACCGAACTCTGGGAAAAGAAGACCGCCTTCGACCTGGATCCCCGCAAAGGCGTCTTTATATACAAAACGCTCCTTCACCACGTCTTTGCCCACCTCAAAAACAAAGGTGATGAGAAACGCCTTGAATATCTCCGCGCAAACTTGCCGATCAACCCAGAGTTTTACCTTTCCTGAAGAATTTCTTTACGATGACACTGGTGGCAATACCAGCCGCCATCTTGAACAGACTCGTCTTTACATCAGCCGGGCCGCCGAAAAAATGACCAAATAGATTCCTTAGGATATTCGCCGGCTTGAACCGCTCAGCGATCTCCCCTACCTTCCTGCGCATATGCTGCTCGTTGACGTAATTCTGGTGCTCCAGGTTACGTATCTCTTCCCTTAGCTCGTCCAGTGTAGTGATCTTACCCATGCCGTTCTATTTTAAGATCTTCCTGATCAGCATATTGCTGAAGGGTTCCTTCAGCCAATGCCCCCGCCGGACATAGAGGACCAGGGCGATCACCGCATACACGCCGCCTACAATAAAGAATCCATAATAGCTTTTCCCGACCCAGTCTCCTACCAGCAAGGCCAGACCGATGCTGAAGATGATGACCACGAACGAACTTATAACGATCATCCCCAGCCCGGATACCAGCTCGCCGCTGACATCGGAAAGACTCTCTATCGCCTTCAGCTTCCATAACGCAGTCCTCGTCTCTATATAATCCCCTGCATCCGAAAGGAGGTTGTCGATATCCGTTGCTTGCTCTTCCATGACTAGGACATCGAGTTTTTCGTCTTGCCAAAGCTGCCCCTCACCCCTTCAACAACTTCACTGAACTTGTCCTTCACAGTATCACCGAACTCGGCGATGGAATCACCCAGATCACTGCCCGTTTCGACGATCTTTCTTCGGGTCTCGGATCCCTTGTCCGGAGCCAGTAACAGACCAAGCGCACCACCTATTGCTGCCCCTACGAGAAAACCGATCATTACTTTGGAGTTGTTGCTCATAACTTTATTTTTTGTTCATCTATTGTATCCAAAAATCCTTGCCAATTCCAATGCAGAGGACAGACTATGATCCTATAGGGTGAATTGTGAAAAATATTCTACAATCTGTGCAAACCCGGTCCATAAACAGAGCTCACCGATTATGGTATCATTCTGGTTATACAGGAAGTATGCAAAATCGAACTATCCTGCAGCTCTTTCACTGGTACCCCCCCATGGACGGCAGCCTCTGGACAAGACCCAAAGAAGAATGAAAACGGCAATAAAGAGATTTGCAATAGACTTGCGGATTCGCGTGGGTTACGGGACGGCATTTTTCCTGTTGCTGTCCTCGTACCTGCTGACCCTCTATGCCAACTCCGAGCTGCTCAAACAGACCCGGCTAGTCGACCATTCCAATAAGATCATTACCGACGTAGAAGCCCTGTTCTCTTCGCTGAAAGACGCAGAATCCGGCTTCCGGGGCTACCTGCTCATGAAGGACGACAACTTCCTCGTCCCCTACCCGACAGGCCGGCGCGCCGTAGACAGCAGCTATACCCTGCTCCTCCGCGAAACATCCGCCGACCAGGCCGAACATTCGGAAATAGCCTCCCTCCAACGGCTCATCGACAAAAAATATGAGGTCATGGAGCAAAGCCTCACCCTCCACCTGCAACAACCCGGGCTGCCCGGCGACAGCCTTAAAATAAAAGAGTTCTTCGCCATGCAGATCATGACCCATATACGATCGCTCGTCCGGCAGATCCAGACCAGCGAGCAACAACGGCTGAAGGACAGGCTCAGCACCATGACCACCCGCTACCGTACCCTCAACAACGTCATCCTTACCTCCCTCGGCATGGCCGTCATCATGGCCCTCTTCGGATACTATACCTATTCCTATGAGAACAAAGGCCGCCGCGTAGCCGACGAAAAGATCACCCAATACCAGCGACAGCTCAAAGAGCAGATACAACAGCTGAACGAAGCCAACAAACAGCTCATCCTGATGCGCAGCATCGAAAAATTCGCCGCCACCGGCCGCATCGCCCGGACCATCGCCCACGAGGTCCGGAATCCCCTGACCAATATCAACCTCGCCGTCGAACAACTGCAGGCTGAGCTCAACGGCTCCAGCACCGAAAACACCGACCTCATGCTGTCAATGATCAGCCGCAACAGCGCCCGCATCAACCTCCTCATCACCGACCTGCTCAACTCCACAAAATTCACCGACCTCACCTACAGACGCATATCCATCAACCAACTCCTCGACGAAACCCTCGAGCTGGCAAATGACCGGCTGACACTGAAGAACATCACCGTCATCAAGCACTACTCCGACAACATCTGCGACGTCTCCGTCGACGTGGAAAAAATGAAGATCGCCTTCCTCAATATCATCGTCAACGCCATCGAAGCCATGGAGCGGGCCGCCGGCATACTCCAGCTGACAACAAAGACAAAAGACAACAAATGCTTCATCTCCATCACCGACAATGGCGGCGGCCTCGACGAAGAATCGCTGTCAAAAGTATTCGAACCTTATTTTACAAGTAAAACCAAAGGCACCGGCCTGGGGCTGACCAATACGCAGAACATTATCCTCAACCACAACGGACATATCAGCCTGGAAAGCAAAAAAGGAGAGGGAACAACATTTACGATACAACTGGATTTTGCATAAGCAGCTTGTCTATCGCGTCATTGATCATTTTGCGCGTCAACGGCTTTGCGATGAAGAGGTCGACCCCGCCATCATAGGCCTTTTTCCGTTCCACAGCCCCGTCATGAGCCGTGATCATAATGATCTTGATCGCCGGATAGTTCTTCTTTACAAAAGGAATGAATTCCAGCCCGAACCCGTCCGGCAGGTGATTGTCCAGGAACAAAAGGGAAGGAGTATTCGTCTGCAGGGCAATAGTAGCTTCAGAGATCGAATTGACAAAACCTGCCTGCAAATTCCGCTGTCTCAACATCCCGCTCAGCAAATAGCATATATCCAGTTCATCGTCAACAATCAGTACTTTATAGTTATCTGTCATCATAATTGTATCCTCTTAGCCTTCATTTTTGAGTAACTCAACATTTTCACATAACTGATTATTTACAATTTTATTGCCATATCAGAAAAGGACGGAAGCAGGCATAAAAATGGCCCTCTGCCGCTTTTTAATGGCTTGGTCTCACCATTTTTTTGTAACTTGTATTGTGTAACTTTCCCCATTTTGGGGAATTAAATACCCACCCCACCCTGTCAAAACCCTTTCTTCAGAGTAATTGAATTTTGGCAAGGGTTTTAGAATATACTGGTAGAGTATGATTTGAATTATTTGATCGCACCCTTGTTATACTTTTTCCAGTAATTTTAAATTTTTGAAAACATCATCAATCTATGAAGCGAATTCTGATCATTGACGACGATATGGACATGTGCAATTTGCTTGGCCGGTTTCTGCAGAAAAAAGGGTACGAGACGGAAGCCAGCCACAGCGGCAACAAAGGGATTGCCAAATTCAAAGAGTCCAAATTCGACGTTGTGCTCTGTGATTTTCGACTGGGAGACAAGGAGGGGAGAGAAGTGCTGAAAGAGATCAAGAACATCGATCCCTACGCCATCGTTATTATTATTACCGGTTATTCTGATATCAAGACCGCCGTCGACGTCATAAAGGCCGGCGCATTCGACTATATTACCAAGCCGCTGATCCCCGAAGAAGTGCTCAACGTCATCAGCAGAGCCCTCCAGCAATCAGCAGACGGCACCCTCGAAGCTCCCCGCGCATCCGGCGCAGCACAAACCGCCGCCAACGGACCGGCAGCCGGCAAAAAAACCGTGAAAGCCACGGGCGACGAGGATTTCCTCGTAGGCCAGTCCCCCGCTACGCGTGAACTGTACCGTCAGATCGAGCTCGTCGCACCCACCAACTATAGCATCATCCTGTATGGCGAGTCCGGTACCGGAAAAGAAGTGATCGCCCGGACCATCCACCAGAACAGCGCCAGAAAAGATAAGCCGTTCGTCGCCATGGACTGCGGCACCCTCTCGAAAGAACTCGCCGGCAGTGAGCTCTTCGGACACGTAAAAGGCGCCTTCACCGGCGCCATGGGCGACAAAGAAGGCCATTTCGAGCTCGCCAACGGCGGTACCCTCTTCCTCGACGAGGTCGCCAACCTCTCGGTCGAGATCCAGGCTGCCCTCCTGAGGGTCATCCAGGAACGGAAATTCAAACGCGTCGGCGGCGTAAAAGAAATGGAGACCGACGTCCGGATCATCGTCGCCTCCAACGAGAATCTCCAGGAGTCTTACCGCAAAGGGAAATTCCGCGAAGACCTCTTCCACCGCTTTAACGAATTCTCCATCGTGCTGCCGGCCTTCCGTCAACGACGGGAAGACATCCCCCTCTTCGCCGAATTCTTCCTCGCCAAAGCCAATAAAGAGCTGAACAAGGAAGTGTCAGGCTTCGAACCCGAAGTCATGCAGATCTTCCTCAACTACCCCTGGCCGGGTAACCTGCGCGAATTCCGCAACGTCATCCGCCGCGCCGCCCTGCTCACCTCCTCCGGACTCGTTAACGCCCGCGTCCTGCCCGCAGAGATAGTCGACACCAACGGCTATGGCTTCATTCAGTCTGTCGAAACACCCACAATCGCTCCCGTGCAACACCACCCCATCGCTCACAAAGAGACCGACCTGAAGAACGCAGCGGCCCAGGCCGAATACGATACCATCATGAATGTGCTCAAACAGGTCAACTACAACAAATCCAGGGCTGCAGAAATCCTAAAGATCGACCGGAAAACGCTCTACAACAAGATCAAAAGCTATCAACCCTAGCATACTTTACTAATATACTTCAACTGTCACCCGCTGAGTAGTGTGGGCGCTGAAATAACCCAGCGCCCCATTGCTTATATTGCTGACCGGATTGGCCGGAGTAGCCGTCTGAAAGCCATTGTTCCCCGTTACACCCGAAAGAACGAAGAAATAATCATACACAGCCTTGTCCACACAGTCCATCGTCAGCGTCAGCTCGTCCCCCCGCCGCAGATAGGTGCTGTCGTTATACAACGGCTGCTCGATATACCTCCCGTCCGAAAGCCGGTCCTCAAAAACAAATACGTCCGGTATCAGCCTCCCCTCTATCGACTCGGTGAACCGGTAATAGTTCACCACCCCCTGCGGGTCCTGGAAGTTCACGACCGCATTGATATCCTTATGATTGTTGATATCGGTATTCATCGCGAAACTTATCGAGTCCAGCGACACCTGCCTCGGCATGACAGAACTCGCCGTATAGACCTCCCCCCCGACAGTCACAGACAGCCGGTACGCATGCCCCGGCACCCCCGAATAGTTCCTCGTCGTATACATCCCCGCAGCCGACTCCTCCAACACCGCAACCAACCCATTATTGCTGTCCGTCACCGTCACAACCGCCCCCGATACCGCCG
>JAFDYE010000221.1 GCA_018267585.1 Bacteroidota bacterium | reverse complement strand
TAATCCAACGCGGACCCTTTTTCTTCGGCAGGGGGAGGAGCGGGGAGCGGTTGTGGAGAATGGATATGACATGCTGATCCTCCAGGCGGAGGAGAGCTGGAGGATATGGAATGCCCCGAATGAGGGCTTATGACAACAATTTACTGCAGACCTCTTTGGGAACGGCCGCTATTTTCTTCAGCGAATAGTCGTAGCAGACCATCCCTGTGCGTGCGTGGGTGACGGAGACCCATTTTTCGCCGCTGAGCTTTTCCAGTTTGTAATACAGATCGAAGCCGACTTTTGAGAATTCGGCTGCTGCGACGGATGCGCGAAGGGTCTCTCCGTAAAACAGCTCGTGTCTGAACTCGATGGTGACGTCCGACATGATCAGGCCGATGCCGGCGACGTTGAGTTCCTCGTAGCCGTGGTGGCGGAGGAACTGGACGCGAATCTCATGGATAAGGGAGAGGATAGAGTCATTGCCGACGTGGCCGCCGTAGTTGAGGTCGGTGATCCTGACGGGGATGTTGGTCGTGAAGTTGAAACTGGCCGGCATGGTTAGTTTGGTTCTGGGCATATGCAATCGTTTTTAGTCGTGGTTTTTGGGTTGCTTTTGCAAGAAGGCCACCAGTTGGTCGGCTGCTTTGCGACGGTGGCTATAGCGGTTCTTTTCTTCCAAGGACATTTGTGCGAAAGACCGGGTCTCGCCTTCGGGGACGAAGACGGGGTCGTAGCCAAAGCCGCTGCCGCCGGCGGGCTGCTGCAGGATATGTCCGTTGCAGACCCCTTCGAACTGGTATTCTTTGTCCTGCCATATCAGCGAGACGACGGTGCGAAAGCGTGCGCGGCGGTCGGGGTTGTTGCCTAATTCATGCAGGAGCTTTTGGATATTATCCTGGTTGGACCTGCCATCGCCGGCGTAGCGGGCGCTTTTGACGCCGGGTTCGCCATTGAGGGCCAGGACTTCCAGGCCGGTGTCCTCGCTGAAACAGTTGTCCCCTGTGAGACGGTGAATGGTGGACGATTTCTCCGTGGCGTTGGCTTCCAGGGTATCGTGAGGTTCGGGGATATCGATATTTATGCCTGCCTGGCGGAGGCTGACTACCTGCAGCGAGCTGCCGATGGCTGCCTGTATCTCTTGTACTTTATGGTCGTTGTTCGTGGCGAAGATGATGCGCATGGGTATGGTTTTTAGTGCCTGCCGGACAAAATCCGATTTGGCGTGGGTATAGGCTTCGCGGTCGGTGGCGTGCTGGTGAGCGAGCTGTATTTTTAGCCCGGCGTATTGTTCTTTTGTTGCGGGGTTTGTCCGGAGGATGTCTCTGAACTGCCGCTGGTCTTTTGCCTTCCGGCTGTCATGTAAATGAAATTGCAGATGGACGGCTCTTTTGTTGTCGCGGACGCGGATGAAGAACCGGCGTTCGGGTCTGTCGTCCAGCCCGGGGGGGACGTAGTGCCAGTCGTATGGGCGCAGTTGTTCTGCTATTGATTCGATAGCCCCGAAATCGGGGATTTCGGTGATGAGGTCGATGATCGGCTTGGCGGGCAGTCCCGGAACGGAGGTACTGCCGATATGCTCTATCCTGTGGATGCCGAAGGGCGCCAGGCGCGGGAGCAGATCGTCGATCTCCTGACCGGCTGTTGCCGGCCAGGCGGGGTCCGGGGGGACTATAAATACAGGCTCAGTTGCCCATGAAGGCCAGTCATCGGAATTGGGGGTGTGACCGGCATCTGTCTGGTGCCCGAGGTTGGTTGTATCGTCTATGTTGTCGGTATTGCTCATACGTCGAAAAGGGATTTCAGGCAGACCCACAGTTTGCTTTTCAGCAGCTTGCTTTCGTCTGAGTTCTGGACCAGCTGCCCGAGCGGGGGGGCGGCGAGATAGGTGCACTGGTCGTAGGGCTGGAGCTTGAAGACCGGGAAGTTGATGGGTAGACGGATGGTGGTGGGTTCCAGGCCAAAGAGAATGATCACGGACGGCTGCAGCTGGTCTCTGAGGGCTGAGATGTTGACGGCGGCTGCGGCGTGATTGACGATGGCGACGTCGCCGATGTTCATGCGGCAGGCTTCGAGTATTTTGGTAAGGAAGTTCAGCTGGTTGTCCGGCAGGAAAGGGGTGCCGGGGGCGTTGACGAGGATGGTCACTTTCCGGCGGTGGTTACCCAGGGTTTTGTAGGGCTGGGTTGTGTCCGGTGTTTGGGTTGTGGTCGCTGCCGGCGGCGTGGGGACCGTGGCGCCGGCGGGGGAGCCTTTGCGCATTGCAGCGGCGATGTCTGCAAGGGAGGCGGCGGTGGGTTTGACCGATGGGGCAGCGGGCGCCGGCTGTGGTGCGGTCGGCGGAGCAGCGGGTGGCGGCGTAGCAGCAGGTGGCAGCGTAGCTGCCGGTGCGGCGGAGACGGATTGTGCTGGTTCGGCGCTGACGGAATGTGCCGGTGCGGCGATGACGGATTGTGCCGGTGCGGCGGTGACGGATTGTGCCGGTGCGGCGGGGGGCGTGGGCGGGATCGGGCGTCGGGTGGAGGTGGCCGTTTCGGGAGAGACCAATAAGGTATCCCCGTAAAGCTCGTCCACGATGAAACCTTGTAATTGGATGTTATTGAGACTCATAATTTGTGCTCGGATTTATTTTGGGCGAACCGGACGGGGTCCGGTTCGGGGCTTTATCAAACTAACAATTGTTAGTTTTTGATTTTGCCGACACAAAGATTGTTCGTTTCTTTGTGCCAACAAAAATAAACAACCATATGATCGCAGCCCTGGATATCCAAGTTACGAAAACGGGGAAGAGTAAGTTACCTGAAATCGATTTTAATAATCTCCCTTTTGGCAAATATTTTACCGACCATATGCTGGAAGTGGATTATGCGGATGGGGAGTGGAAGAAGGTTCAGATCAGGCCTTTTCAGAATTTGTCCTTGTCTCCTGCGCTGGCCGCGATCCACTATGGTCAGTCTATTTTTGAAGGGATCAAGGCGTATAAGGACCGGGAAGGGAATCCTTTTATCTTCCGGCCTTATGATAACTACCGGAGGTTCAATATTTCTGCGGAGAGGATGATGATGCCTGCCGTTCCCGAGGATATCTTTATCGAGGGTATGCGCCGGCTGATCGATATCGATCGTGACTGGATCCCCATGAAGAGCGATTATTCTCTGTATATCCGGCCTTTTATGTTTGCTTCAGACGACGTGATCGGGGTGAAGGCGAGCGATACCTATAAATTCATGATCCTGCTGAGTCCTACCGGGCCGTACTATTCGGCGCCGATGAAGATTTATGTGGAGGAGAAATATACCCGTGCTGCCCGTGGGGGCTTCGGATTCGCCAAGGCGGCGGGCAACTATGGGGGCAGCATGCTGGCGACGGCTGTAGCCAAGCAGCAGGGGTATGACCAGGTCCTTTGGACGGACGCTGTCGAGCATAAGTATATCCAGGAGATCGGGACCATGAACGTCTTCTTCGTCATCGGGGACAGGGTGCTGACGCCGGACCTGGAAGCCGGAACGATCCTGGAAGGGGTGACCCGGGACAGCGCGATCGAGGTATTGAGAGAGGAGGGTTATACGGTGGAAGAGACGCCTATCCATATCGACGATATTATCCG
>JAFDYE010000220.1 GCA_018267585.1 Bacteroidota bacterium | reverse complement strand
TCCCATGTCAGTAACCCGGAAGATCATTTGCATGCCGTTGTAAACAGGTAAAGAATCCGCGAGTGCAGGCCGCAAAATAGTTACTGCCTCAGGAAGGTGAAAGACCCATTTGATTGTATAATTTTTTGCCGTAGAGTCAATCACAGATATCCAGGCCTCGTAGGCAAACCTAAATGGGGCCGCTTTGACGCCGTCCGTGGTGGTGTTCTTTTCATGGACAATGGAATATACTTTGGTATCGCCCATTTTCCAAAAAGCGATGCAGTTTACGGAAGAATCGTTCCCGGGTTGGCTATGAGCGAAAGTCTGGGAATAGCCTGAGAAAAATAGAATAGCAGCCGACAGGGTAAGGTGGAGTTTCATGAAGGTTATAATTAGTTATAGAGGCTAAATGTTTGTATAATTATCCAAGGTTTGCTCTATGCCGACGTTGATGCGGAGGAATTGACGAATGTCAGGATTCTCCTCGCGGACAATGTCAATATATTTTAACAGATCCGCTTTTATTGGCGCCGGCGTTTCTATCGCGTTACCGGGCGTCAGGGCCGCAGTTACCCGGATGACATCTCGCTTATGTTTGTCGATCTCATCCTGCCTGACGGATTGGCCTGCAGACCTACGGGCAGCATTGTTGAGAAAGGCTTTGGCTTTAAGACAAATGAGGGCGGGCTCGGTGGCATGATGAAGGTTGTCCGTGACCGTAGAATGCGAAATCGTGAAGTGATAATAGGCATCATCAAGCAGGATTGCGGACAAACTGGACACATTGTCTTCCACTGGAATAGGTGTTAGATACATACCTGGAACCCCCGCAATCAGATCAGGTTTCCGGGAGAAGAGTTCCAGCATTTTCGGGTAGCCCGGCGCTGTTGGTTGGATAAAGCGATAAAATTTCTTTTGCTCACCCACTTGGGCGATGCTGTAACCGCCTTGCCGGATGAATTGCCAGAAGCGTTGTACAAAATCAACGGAAAGAGCCTCAACCACTAGAATAATGTCTAGGTCCTTTGTAGCT
>JAFDYE010000021.1 GCA_018267585.1 Bacteroidota bacterium | reverse complement strand
GGCGAACCAGGAATTGAGTATTTTCAGCCTGGACATCAGGAGGTCCAGGAAGTCTTCATTGATCCGTTGCTCTTTGCTGAGGGCGGTATGAAAGGTCTTTTCGTGCTGCAGGAACCATTCCCAGAAACTGGCCGCATCCTTCACTTCCTTTTCCCTTCCAAAGAGTCTTTTAATGAAATTAATAGCCGGAAAAGATACGGCGTAAATGCCTAACTTCAAAATGAAATTTTTTAAATGACAGGGGAGGGCGGTCTGCATTACTGGCAGGGCCGGTAGTCCCAAATATGCTTGTTTTTAAGCAATTTTCCCTAATTTGTTCCCTTATGTCAAACTCAGTTTTTCGCAAGAAATCGTTGAACAGGATCATGAAGGACGCTATCGAAGGGGTGTCCGATGGACATGGGGATGGGATAAAGCTCAATAAGGTATTGACGGTCCGGGACCTGACGTTTTTGGGTATCGCCGCGGTCGTTGGGGCCGGCATCTTCTCCACGATCGGAGCGGCGGCTTATGACGGCGGCCCCGCGATATCCATTCTGTTCGTCATTACCGCGGTGACCTGCGGTTTTTCCGCGCTTTGTTATGCGGAGTTCGCGAGCCGTATCCCCATCGCGGGTAGCGCTTATACCTATGCCTACGTCACCTTTGGCGAGATCATCGCCTGGGTCATCGGCTGGGCGCTGATACTGGAATATGCGATCGGGAATATCGTCGTGGCCATCGCGTGGAGCGGGTATTTCAACAACCTGCTGCTTGGGTTTAACATTCACCTTCCGGGCTGGATGCTCACCGATCCGGGGACGGCGAAGGAAATATTTCTATCGGCGCAGACTACGCTGGCGCATGGAGGGGTGTTGGACGATGCGGGAAGGGCAGCGATCGAGACCTGGAATTCGGCGCCCATCATCGGCGGTGCGCATATCATCTTCAACCTGCCGGCCTTTATCATCGTCTGCATCATCTCCTATATCACCTATATCGGTATCACGGAGAGCAAAAGAACGACCAATTTCATGGTCGTTTTCAAGATAGCAGTGGTCATCCTCGTCATCATTGTCGGCGGCTTCTTCGTAAAGACGTCCAACTGGAGCCCATTCATGCCGAATAAATTTGAGGGGGTGCTGAAAGGAGTCTCGGCCGTCTTCTACGCCTATATCGGATTTGACGCAATATCGACCACAGCGGAGGAATGTACCAATCCGCAGCGCGACCTGCCCAAGGGCATGATCTATTCATTGGTGATATGTACGGTGTTGTATATCCTTGTCGCCCTCGTGCTGACAGGGATGGTGTCCTATTCGGAGCTGAAGGTCAGCGACCCGCTGGCATTTGTCTTCAACAGGGTCAACCAGAAATGGATCGGGTATATTATCTCCGCCAGCGCCGTGATCGCCACGACCAGCGTGCTGCTGGTCTTCCAGCTGGGGCAGCCCCGCATCTGGATGAGCATGAGCCGGGACAAGCTGCTGCCGCCGGCATTTGGCAAGATCCACCCCAAATACAAGACACCCTGGTTCTCGACCATTATTACCGGGATCATCGTTGCCGTGCCGACGCTCTTTTTGAGCAGCGGACTGATGACCCAGCTGACGAGCATCGGTACCCTGTTTGCCTTTGTGCTGGTTTCCGGCGGAGTGCTGCTGCTGCCAAAGATCGAGGCAGGGGCGAAAGGCCGGTTTCATATACCGTACGTGAGCGGACGCTGGATCATCATCGTATTGTACGCGGCCTTTTTGTGGCTGTTCAGGGAAAGGCTGGAGAAAGTCATATTGCATTTATCCGGCTCGGGACTGCAGGAGATCCTCTTCCTGGTGTTCACGGCGATGACGACCGCGCTGAGCGTTGCAACAGTGATCCGTAAATATTCCATTATCCCCGTGCTGGGAGTGCTGTTCTGCGCCTACCTGCTGATCGAGATACCCGCGATCGCCTGGGTCTGGTTCTTTGTCTGGATGGGCATCGGGCTGCTGATCTATTTCGTCTATGGTTATCAGCGGAGTGTGTTAAAGTCCGACGAGCCTTCAAAAATCTTACCTTTACAGCCAATAAAGAAGGAATAAATTTATGAAGTTCGAGGTAGGAGATAAGGTCGTTATTCAGCATTCCAATGACGAGGGGGAAGTGGTAGAGATCATTAACGACAAAATGGTCCTGGTCGACGTCCGGGGCGTGAAGTTCCCGGCGTATACCGATCAGCTGGACTTTCCGTATTTCAAAAGATTTACCGAGAAGAAGCTTTTTCCCGACGGGAAGAAGCCAAAGAAATATATCGATCAGCTGCCTCCGGAAAAGCCGGCGCCCGGGAAGAAGAAAGAACGCATTGCGCAGCTGGCCGACGGCGTATGGCTTACCTTCCTGCCCGTGTTCGACAGTGACGAATTCGGGGACGACGTAGTGGAAAGCCTGAAGATATACCTGGTCAACAATTCCCCGCTGGGCTATCATTTTTCTTATCATGTCAGTTATTTCGGGAAGAGCGAGTTCGACCTGGACGGCGCATTGCCTTCGTTGCAGGATTTCTATCTGCATGATATCCCATTCGCGAATCTCAATGACAACCCGATATT
>JAFDYE010000219.1 GCA_018267585.1 Bacteroidota bacterium | reverse complement strand
GTTTGTCCCGCATTATATCGGTTAAAGGGGCTATTTTTATGCCCATGCGTCGTAAGCTGGGTCCATTGCAACTTGCTGCTGTCATCTTTCTTACTGTATCCGGAGGTCCGTACGGTCTCGAGCCTTTGTTCTCCTACGTAGGCGTCAACGGGGCGCTTTTGCTGCTGCTGGTCACGCCGCTGCTGTGGGACGTGCCTACCATTCTTACGGTCCTCGAGCTCAACAGCATGATGCCTGTTACGGGCGGCTACTACCAGTGGGTAAAGCAAGCGCTTGGTGTCCGGTGGGCGTTCTTTGAAGGGTGGTGGACCTGGCTTTATACTTTTTGTGACCTGGCGATCTATCCTGTTCTTTTCGTCACGTATGCGGCCTTTTTTTTCCCTGCCGCGGCGCTATATAAGATACCGATATGTCTCTGCATCATCTGGGCTTCGGCCTTGCTCAATATAGTTGGCATCGTTCCGGTAGGAAAGACCTCTATTGTGCTCAGCATCCTCGTGCTCACGCCGTTCGCGCTGACCATCGGCCTTGTCTTCGCCCGTCATGGGCCATTGTCCGTGCCGGCGCCTGCCCTCCATGACCAGCAATTTTCGACCCTTAGCCTCGGGCTTTACACGGTGATGTGGAATTTTATAGGCTGGGACAATGCCACGACCTATGCGGGGGAGGTAGCCCGCCCTGTCAGGTCTTATTTTACGTCGGTCTGCGTGGCGTTCCTGCTGGTTGTTTCTATCTATATTCTGGCGACCCTGGCCGTTCACCAGTCCGGCATCGATACCTCGACGTTCGAGGAAGGTGATTTTCCGCGGGTCGGCGAGATACTGGGTGGCCGCTGGCTGGGCATGCTGATAGCCGCTGGTGGTATGGCCAGCACGCTTGGTCTTTATTCGGCGGTGCTTTTGTCTGTCAGTCGAGTTCCAAAGGTCATGGCCGACGACCAGCTGCTGCCGTCCTGGCTTTGCGCGGAGCATCGCCGTTGGGGAACTCCTTATATTTCGATCATCGCGTCGTCGATCGTCGTTAGCATTCTTATACTCTTTACTTTTTCGGACCTGGTCGTTATGGACATTATCCTGTACGGTGCGGGTCTTACCCTGGAATTTATCACGCTGCTGGTCCTTCGGCGGAAGGAGCCGCTTCGTCACCGGCCGTTCAGGATACCGCTGAACAATACCGGCCTTCTGTTGATGATCCTGCTGCCAATCGCCGTTTATTCTATCGCTCTCACGGGTACGCTGCTGACCTCGGAGAAGATGTTTTACCCCATCGTCCTGGCCCTGGCCATGCTATTCTCCGCCGGGCTGGCCTGGCGGCTCGTGCTCTGGCGCAATCCCCGCCTGGGTTCTGACGCTTTAGGCTAAGTGTTTTTGTGTATTTTCCAAAGTTTTCCTATCTTACCATACCCTCCAACCTAAGCGTGCCGGACTCGGTCCTGCCAAGGCTCAACTGTTAGTAGCGTATTGTTCATTCAAATAATTATTACTAATGGCGAAAAAGGAAATGACGCAACGCGTCTCCATCAGCGAGAAACGCATCGGTCTTGAATCTTCAATGATTGTCAGCAAATTGACCGATCGTTGTCTGTATTCCGGATTTTTCGGCCGGCTGGACTCGGCCCGAATGAAGATGATCACGGACGAGATACTGGAAGCGATTGACCAGACGGACAATGACACGATCGTGATCGACCTGAGTAATGTGGACATTATCGACTCAGCCGTTGCCGCCCACCTGATTCGCGTCGGGGATGTCGTTCGTTTGGTAGGATGCAATGTCATCTTTTGCGGCATCAATTCCCGGGTGGCGCAGACCATGATGACCGTCGGTGTAGAATTTTCCAAATATTTGTTATGTAAGGACCTGAGGGCGGCGCTCAGGCTGGTGTTTGAGCTGCAGGGGATGATGCTTGTGCCGATACCCAAGGTGCACGGCGCTGCTCCAAAGTCCTATATGCCCGAAGTATAGTATATATAAAGATGAAAGACAAGATCATTATTCCTCTTCAAAAGGAGAGCGACGTCTTTGATGCAACTGATATGGCGTTGCGGATGGCGGCGGATACTGGTTTTGCGCGCCTCGACTGCAATCTGATCGCTACCGCCGTATCGGAGATAGCCACGAATGTGATCCGGTATGCGAAGAAGGGAATTGTCCGGATCGCGATGACTGACAACCGGAAAGGGCTTTCTATCCTTGTCGAGGATAAGGGGCCTGGTATCGACGACCCTCATAAGGCGCTGGAGGATGGCTATACCACGACCAAGACCAGCCTTGGGGTTGGCATGGGAGCAGCCCGGAGGGCGATGGATTATTTTTCGGTCCGTTCAGGTCCGAGGGCAGGGACACGCGTCAGCATGAAGAAATATCTTCCTATTCCTGATGCTGAGATCGAGTATGGCATCGTGAGCCTGCCGGATGATGGCCATCACCTTAACGGGGATGGTTATGTGATACATGAGTTCGGAGGGGATAGGGTGCTGCTGTCGGTTATCGATGGGTTAGGTCAGGGGCACAATGCCTATTTGTCGTCGATGCTGGTCAAGGAGGTCATCGAAGCCAATCATCACTGCGCGCTCGATAATATTCTTTATAAGTGTGACACTGCCCTTAAGGGAAAAGGCGAGCTGTTCGGCGCCGCCATCGGGCTGATGTTGATAAGGCCGAGGTCGATCCAGTATGCGGCTGTCGGGGATACTTTTCTTCAATTCCTTTCCGGAGACAGAACGCGGATACTGAGTCAGCGCGGGTTGATCGGACAGTTCCGCATGCCGGTGGTAAAGGTGGTCAAGATGGTGTGCCGTCAGAATAACATGGTGGTAGTGCTGTGTACGGATGGGATAAGGGATCATTTCTCTGCGAAAGATCTACCCGTTGACGCGCAGGCGCAGGTGATCGCTGATCATATCATGACCAATTACCGGCGGGAGTTCGGGGATGCCACCGTACTGGTAACAAAATTCAATAAAACTGTATGAGGTACAACCGGCGACATAGCGGCAATACCGAGGTCAAGGAGTATCTGATGTCCCTGATCGGTAGTGCTCCCTATGGATTGCTGGCTATCGATCTGGAGGGTAACATCACCATTGCCAATGGTCTGGCAAAGGAATACCTTCGTCTTGAGGGGCAGCTTTCAGAACTGGTGGATCAACCACTGTTGCCTCTGACATCCCACATTCCTATTTTTGAAGAGATTATCCGGAAATGTCTTGAGCAGGGAAGAAAACCCTTCGATCTCGAGTACATCGGCAGTGGCGACCGGTATGTCAATATCAAGGGCCGTCTCATCCTCAACGGATTGCTGATCACTATCGAAGACATTACCAATCGTGTTATCGCCGAGCAACGACTGAAGGTGCAGGCCGAAGAGCTGGCAACATCCAATAAGGAGTTGGAGGAATTTGCTTATCTGAGCTCGCATGATATGAAATCGCCGATCCTCAGCCTGGAAGGATTGATGAACATGATGGAGAAGAACAAGGCAGTCAAGCCGGAATTCAGCAATCTTTTTGAGATGGCCAGAAACTCGACGCACCAGATGCGAAAGACGATAATGGCCTTGAACGAGATCATCGCTTTCCGGAAGACCCTGAAGCTGGAAGCGAAGCCTGTCGATGTCGGAGAGGTCTGGCAGGAGGTGCTTGCGGTGGTACAGCAGCAGGTGGTTGCCTCGGGTGTAGTTCTTCATGCGGACTTCTCCCGGTGTCCGACAGTGTGGTATCCTCCCGTACATTTGAAAAGCATTTTGCAGAACCTTTTGACCAATGCCATAAAGTACAGGCGGGAAGACGCCGTCTCCGAGATCAGCGTGAGCACGTATCCCGATGGCCGGTCTCCAGTTCTCGAGTTCAGCGACAATGGACTCGGGATCGACCTGAAGCTTTTTCGCAGCAAGCTCTACGGGCTTTTCCAGCGTTTTCATACGCATACCGAAGGCATGGGGATCGGCTTGCATATGATCGCCTCTATTGTCAGGTCATACAATGGTAAGATCAATATTAAAAGTAAACCTGGTCACGGAACGACCTTCAAAATCCATTTGAGCCATGATACCCTTTAATAAAGTTCTGTTGGTAGACGATGACCAAACGATGAACTTCCTTTCGCAGGAAGTATTGAAGTATATGAACGCCGCCAGAGAGATCCAGATCGCCGAGGACGGGCTGGTTGCCTGCAAGCTGATGGATCGCCAGAAATGTCCGGATATTATCTTTCTGGATATCCGGATGCCACGGATGGACGGGTTTGACTTCCTCGAACGCCTCGAGAAGAATGGGGTCTGCAAGAATGTCAAAGTGGTTATGCTAACCAGCTCAATTCGCAAGGAGGATCGGGATAAAGCATTACGGTTCAGTAGAGTAGTGGACTATTGCGAAAAGCCGTTGACCGAAGAACTGATCGAAAAGATCGCCGGCACCTGGTTTCAGCATTAATAAATGCCGGACGATATGTTTGCTAGGGGTGGACGCTGTTGGTTGACCGCTCGAAATGCGTCTGCGGGAATAGTTGCTTTAGTCTGTCCTCCCGGGAATCGAATTGGAAAACGTCTTTCCCGTTGCGGTCTTCCGCCCTGGTGCTGATATTGATCACCTCGTATCTGGCGTTCAAAAGGTCGGCCGGCTCTTTCAGGAACGGCATGGATGCTGGGATGCCCGCGCCTAAATCGTCCAGCTCGCAGGCCAGGACGATCTTTTTGATGTCGTGAAAGACGGCTTTTTCAGGGACATAAAGTGCGGGGGAGGGGAGGGAACCGGTATCTCTGCCGTACAAAGTTAACAAACCTGTGGCTCCGAAGGTTATATTATACAGTGATACAGGATCAGGATCAGTAGTATGTTAAACATGCCGGATATACCTGCCACCATGCAAGGCATGGTCCTCGAAGCGCCGGGGAAGCCCCTGCAGCTGACTGTTCTTCCTGTGCCGTCGCCGGCCGCGGACCAGGTCCTTGTAAAGTTGATCGCATGCGGCATTTGCCGGACAGATCTTCACGTAATAGACGGTGAGCTGCCGAAGCCAAAGCTTCCTCTTGTGCCGGGACATGAGATCGTGGGAGTGGTAGTGCGGGCTGGCAGCGGGGTCGGGTTGCTTAAACCAGGCGATCTGGTCGGTATCCCGTGGCTGGGGTACACCTGCGGAACCTGCAGGTATTGCAGGCGGCAGCAGGAGAATCTCTGCGAGAACGCTCTTTTTACCGGGTATACGATCGATGGGGGATATGCTGAATATACAGTTGCTTTTGAGCGTTACTGCTTTCCTCTGGCTGCTCAGTATGCTGTTGCTGCGGGTGCGCCGCTGCTGTGCGCGGGCCTTATCGGCTACCGGTCGTATTCATTCATCGGTGAGCACGTCAGGCGACTGGGCATTTATGGTTTTGGAGCCGCGGCGCATATCCTCATCCAGGTAGCTATTTACCAGGGTATTAAGGTATATGCCTTTACCCGGGACGGGGATAAGGAGGCGCAGGCTTTCGCCACGCGTCTTGGTGCTGTCTGGGTCGGTGATTCGTCAGTTCTGCCGCCTGAGAAGCTGGATGCCGCCATAATTTTCGCTCCTGTCGGGGGCCTTGTGCCGCTGGCGCTGCGGGCGACTGGTAAGGGAGGATCGATTGTCTGCGGGGGTATTCATATGAGTGATATTCCTTCTTTTTCTTATGATCTTTTATGGGAAGAGCGGGTGTTGCGATCAGTTGCCAATCTGACGCGGAAGGACGGCCAGGAATTTTTGGGACTTGCGCCAAAGATCCCGATCCGGACGGAGACGGAACATTTTCCCCTAGCCCGGGCCAATGAGGCGCTGGATGCGCTGCGGCGGGGGAAGGTCTCCGGCGCGGCGGTACTTGTATTCGGGGACGAAGTATCCGCTCCCTATATCAATTGTCCTCCGGAGACCTCTATGCGCTGAGCGGTTACCCAGCGTGCGTCGTCTGTGCACAGCCAGGCTACGACCCCACCGATATCTTCCGGACGGCCGACCCTGCCGAGGGCAAAGATAGATCCGGCCTGTTTCATGCCTTCTTCGCCGGAAGGAAGGAAAGGTCTGGTAAAGTCGGTTTCCGTCAGACCGGGAGCAACCGTGTTGGCTGTGATCCCGCGGGAACCCAGCTCTTTTGCCAGGTATCGGGTAAAGACCTCAATTGCACCTTTCATGGACGCGTAGGCAGCGTAGCCGGGAAGGGAGAACCGGGTCAGGCCTGACGAGATATTGATGATCCGGCCGTTATCGTTGAGATAGGGGATCGATCTTTCCGTCAGCAGGAATACGCCTTTTAAGTGGATATTGTACATCTCGTCGATCGTCTGTTCGGGTGTTTCGGCGATGGGATGGTGTGCTGCGGTCCCTGCGTTGTTGACGAGGAAATCGAATTTACCGCTACCCGTGTGCTGTTCGAGGTGTTCGGATACTTTTCTGAGGAAAGAGTCCAGTCCCTTGCTGTCTGCGGTGTCCAGCTGCATGGCTTCCGCTTTTCGCCCCATGCCGCGGATCGCGGCTACGACCTTGTCCGCTTCTGTTCTATTGCTGTTGTAGGTGAGAATGATATCATTGCCCTTTTCGGCCAGGCGTAGCGCCATATTTCTGCCGAGGCCCCGGCTGCCGCCGGTGACCACTGCGATCTTTGTTCTTGTCATGATTCAAAAATTTAGGATACAAAATTCGCGTCGCAGGTGGTCACCGGCATGGTGAACAGTTCAGGGAAAATGGTAGTCTTTTCAGTATTTCAGGAGAAATTGGCGCTGATCTTCTCGAGGTATTCTTCTATCGGCATCGCTGCCCGCATGTCGAGGAGCATTTTCGTCATATTCCCTACAGGATTTCTAAAGCGTTGATTCTTACCGGTCGCCAAAGAATAGATCACTTCTATGAAAAGATCGTCTTTTGCATGTGTTGTCTGTTTGTATTGGAACAAAAGTTCCGTAAAAATAATTAATCAGGAACAAAAGTTCCAAATAAAAAAACCGATTTAGTCCGATCTCACCTGATTTCGTACATTTGCTCCAGCAACCTTTAAAGCACATGCCACGTACAAAGTCATTTAACGAAGAGGACATGCTCGACAAGGCTAAGGATCTGTTCTGGCGTAAGGGGTACAATGGAACACCTCCGCAGGATATCATTGACGAAACCGGGCTTAGCCGTTCGAGCCTCTATGATACCTATGGAGACAAGCACAGTCTTTTTCTGAAGACCCTGCAGCGCTATCGCGACCGTGAGACCGTTGCTGTCATAGAGCATTTAGACAAGGCGGAGGATATTCCGCTCGCCATTCGTCAGCTGTTCCAGGAGACGTATAAAGAATGTCTCTTGCCCAGGGGAAGGAGGGGATGTTATATGATCAACGCTGTTCACGAGATGGTGCCTCATGACCCGAAGGTGGAGACGATCGTCCAGGAGAACCGGCAAGCAACGGAGGACGCATTGACCCGGGCAATCCGTAGGGGGCAGCAGAAGGGGCAGATATCGAGGGATCACCAGTCCAGGTCGCTGGCGCGGTTCCTGCTCAATGGTCTTTGGGGACTTACCACCCAGGTAAAGTCAGGGATCGACAGGAAACTGGCGGAAGATATCATAAAAACAACCTTGTCTTTTCTATAGTGTACGAGTCCTTATTTGCCCATATCAGGAAATTCGTTCCTCTTAGCCGGGAAGAGGAGAATATCCTTCATTCTGCGCTTCGTCATAAGAAGCTGCGGAAAAAGGAGTTTCTTTTGAAAGAGCGGGAGACGTGTACGGCCAATCATTTTGTGCTGAAGGGCTGTTTCCGGATGTATTTTATACAGGAGAATGGCGTCGAGCAGATCGTTCAGTTCGCGATCGAGAACTGGTGGATCACCGATTTCCAGAGCCTTGACTGGCAGCAGCCTTCCCGGTTCCACATCCAGGCCATCGAGCCTTCTGAAGTTGCTATTCTCGATCGACGGGTTATGGATGAGGTTTGCGACCAGGTCCCGGTGTTGGACCGTTATCTCCGGCTGATCGTTCAGCGTGCTTTTGCTGCGTCGCAGCAGAACCTTTTGTTTATCTACACATTTTCAGGCGAAGAGCGTTATCACCATTTCAGTGCTGCTTTCCCCGACTTCGTGCAGCGGGTGCCGCAGTACATGGTCGCGTCTTATCTTGGTTTTACCCCTGAATTCGTGAGCAAGATAAAAGGCCGGCGAGGGATGAGGTGACAGGGACGCAGATTTCTTAATCATGATTATTTTTTTCGAGTAATCTCCGCAGGAAATTTGGGGTGTCAAAAAAAATCATTTTATGAGCACAAGGATCAGGATCAACCAGGCGGAGCCGGCGGGCTATCGCGTCATGGTCGCGATGAACAACTATGTAGAGTCTTCGCGGCTCAGCCGGACGTACAAAGACCTTATAAAGATCAGGGTTTCGCAGATCAATGGCTGCGCCTACTGTATCGATATGCATACCCGTGATGCCCGGGAGGCCGGGGAGACCGAGCAGCGTATCTATGCCCTTAATGCGTGGAGGGATACTCCTTTCTTTACGCCGGAGGAGAGGGCCATTCTTGCTCTGACCGAAGCCGTTACTTTTATCCACAGGCATGTTTCGGAGGAGGTGTACCGGGAGGCGGCCCGGCTGTTCGACGAGCAGTATCTGAGTCAGATCATTATGGCTATCATCAATATCAATGGATGGACCCGGATCGGGATCGCTACGGCCATGAGTCCGGCTCTGGCTGTCGGGGCGGCGGGAGAATAGGGGGCGTGAAGGTCGAGGACGGGCCGGTTGCGCATTGATCAGTATCTTTACGGCATGCAGCAGCGTCAGCAATTCGAGAATGAGGCAGGTAGCCGGGACTCGCTTACCTGGGTGTTCGACGGCATCCATATGGGTCATGCCATCTCGCGGTTCAAGGGGCTGACGTCATTTGACGCAACCGGCACTAATACCGATGTCATACGTCTGCATATCGGCCTCAGGGGAAACTACAGCTTCCGCTACCGGCAGCTGGACGCAGATTTTCACCTGATCGGCGGTCACCACAATATTATGTATTCCCCGACCTTCGATATGACGGTGGAGAATCGCACCCTTGAGCTGGAGACCTTTGGCATCCAATTCCCCCGGGAAACATTTCTGAAGTTTACGCAAAATGCCAGCGACCTCCTCAAGGCTTTTGGCGATCAGGTCGCCAGCGGCAAGCCGGTGCTGCTATCCGAGCAGTGGGGCGCCGTCGACCCGCAGATAGAGCAGGTAGTCTACCAGATCGTCAACAATCATTATATCGGCGATCTGCAGCAGCTGTTCCTTCTGTCCAAGAGCATCGAGCTCCTTGTTCTTTGTGCTGAATCCTGTTCGTTTGCCATGAACAGGAAGCAGGAATTTGTGAGATCCCCCGGGGACAAGGAGAAGATCATTGCTGTCCGCGATCTCATCAACAAGCGCCTCAGCGAGCCGCCCAGCCTTTCCCAGATCGCGCGAACCGTCGGGATCAATGAATACAAGTTAAAGAGGGGCTTTAAGGAGATCTTTAACACGACGGTATTCGGCTACCTGACCGAGCAGCGGCTTTTGCTGGCTTATCAATACCTGATGGATACCCGGAAGACGGCCGCCGAGATATCCTTTGAGCTGGGCTATTCTACTCCCCAGCATTTCAACAATGTTTTCAAAAAGCGTTTTGGCCTGACTCCGGATTCTATTAGAAAAAATCCGTAATCTGCAATTGGGACCGTCAAAATCGGACGAATATTGTGGCATAATCAAAAAGCAATATTATGAGCCAGCCATTGACCGTCAGCAGCGCTATCGACATCCGGGCCCCCGCGTCAGCCGTGTGGGACGCCCTTACCAATCCCGATATGACTAAAAAATATATGTTTGGCTGCGAGGCCCTTTCCGACTGGCGGCCAGGAAGCTCCCTGGTCTGGAAGGGCAATTTCAACGGTCTGGATATGGTTGCGGTGAAGGGTAATATTGTCAGCGTAGAGCCCGGCAGATCGCTGGTCTATACCGCGATCGACCCCAACAATCCGGCTATCCCGGATATCCCGGAAAATTATCTTACCATCACTTATGACCTGACCGAGCAGGACGGCTACACCCGGCTGGCGGTTACCCAAGGCGACTATAATGCTGTTGCGGAAGGCGCCAAACGCTATGAGGAGACGATGGCTGGCGGAGGATGGACGCCGCTGCTTGTCCAGATAAAGGCATTGCTGGAGGATGTCTCGAAATAAGGGGCTCTGCTATAATTTGAGTATATTGCTGCGGAATAAAATGTTGCCTCCGTGGTATGAAAGATAAGGACCGTATATGGCACCTGATGGCCCGTAAGTTTTCCGGTGAAGCTACGGAGGAAGAATTGGAGGAGCTGGAATCGTGGCAGCAGCAGCATCCCGAGATGACCTATTCTCTCCAGATGTTGGCCGATCTCTGGAAGGCCCAGCCCAAGAAGGAGGGGGATGAGGCGGAAGATGCGTTTGACCGGCATCTTACCCGGATGACGCTGAAGAATCTTGTTCAGCCGGCGCGTTCAGAGAGGGCCGCCGGAGGTGGTGATCCTGCAGCGGGATCGACATTGATGCCGGCGCGGGGTTTCAAGGCCCGGCTTGCCCACCAGGTGGACCTCCTCGATAATTATTTCAAGATAGCGTGGCGTAGTCTCCGCCGCAACAAAGGTTTCTCGGCCATTAACATATCCGGTCTGGCGATCGGTCTGGCCAGCGCCATCGTTCTGATAATGTGGATCCGTAACGAGCTGACCTGTGATCAGTTTCACAAGAACCGGGACAGGGTCTACCAGGTTTTCACGCGTGCTGTATTTAACGGCCGGATAGAATGTAATGGCAGAACGCCGATGGTCCTGGGGCCTGTCGTCGAGGCCAATTATCGCCGCGAAGTGGAAGAGGTTGTCCGAATGAACTGGGTCGGTGCGTTCATCTTTTCTACCGCTGACAAGCATATCGCCTCCCAGGGATTTTTAACGGACCCGGGTTTTTTCAAGCTTTTCGATTTTCCATTTCTGAAGGGTGATCCGGGGACGGCGCTGCGCAATCCGCATTCTGTGGTCCTTACGGAGAAGCTGGCGAAAAAGCTTTTTGGCAATGTCGATCCGGTGGGAAAGTTTGTCAATGTCGACAGCACTTCCGGCTTTACGGTCACCGGTGTTCTGAAGGATCTGCCTCCCAATACCCGCTTCAATTTCGAATACCTGATCCCGTGGTCGTACACCAATGAGGTGCACTGGGATAATGCCAGCTGGACCAATAATATGGTCGGCACCTATTTACTGCTGAGGCCGGGTGTTACTGAGACTGTTGCGAATATCAGTTTGCGGAATCTTGTCCGGACGCATGCCCCGGAGAGCAGGGCCGAGATATTTCTGCACCCTATGCGTAAATGGCGTCTGTATTCCAATTTTGTCAATGGGGAGGCCACTGACGGAGACATTAATTTTGTCCGCATGCTGGCGGTTATCGCGGGGTTCATCCTGCTGATCGCCTGCATCAACTATATGAACCTGAGCACTGCGCGCAGTATCCGAAGGGCCCGGGAGGTGGGAGTTCGCAAGGTTGTGGGAGCGGGCAGGGGTTCGCTGATAGGCAGATTTCTGGGCGAGTCGCTGCTCATAGCAGCGTTAGCGGGAGCACTGGCGCTTATTATCGTGATCTTCGCGCTGCCCTGGTTCAACCAGCTGATCATGACGGACCTTGTGATCCCATATAGTGATCCTTTCTTCTGGCTTTCAGGGACCGCATTTATCGTTTTTACGGGACTGTTGGCGGGCAGCTATCCGGCTTTTTATCTTTCGGCTTTCCGGCCGATCAATATACTCCGTGGTCATTTCAAGACCATACATGCGCTGGTCACTCCGAGGCGAATACTCGTAGTTTTTCAGTTCAGCTTTGCGATCGCTTTTATTATCTGTACGATCGTCATCTACCGGGAATTGAGGTATGCGACGACCAGGGACCCTGGCTATAACAGGGATAATCTTGCCTTTGTGTACATGAAGGGTGATATGCGAAAGAATTATGAGCTGATCCGCCATGACCTGCTGGCGAGCGGGGTCATTACGGATATTACGCGAACCAATTCACCGATAACGGAAGTATGGGCAAATAATGACGGCTACGAGTGGAAGGGCAAGGATCCCGATCAGCGTGTGAGCCTGATCGAATACTGGGCTGACAGGACCTTTGTAAGGACGATGGGGCTGCACCTGGTTGCGGGCCGGGACATAGACATTGAAAAATATCCGACGGATTCGGCTGCAGTATTGTTGACCGAAATGGCGGTCCGGAAGATGGGCTTTTCCGATCCGATCGGGCAGGTCCTTCGCAGTGAAGAGGGCACCTGGCATGTCGTGGGTGTGATCAAAGACTTTGTTACGGGATCGCTGTACAACCGGGTCAATCCCATTGTGGTGCAAGGCCCGAATAGCAGCCGGATCAGTAACAACAGCTGGTTCGGCACCATTACCTTCCGGCTGAATCCGGAGAACAATACTTCTGCAAATATTTCCCGGCTGACGAAGATCTTCAGGCGGTATAATCCGAACTATCCCTTCGAGTATTTTTTTGTCGACTACTACGACCTCTGGAAACTGACTGGAGAGAGGCATTTCGGGACGCTTGCGGCGCTGTTCGCCGGGATGGCGATCTTTATCTCCTGCCTCGGTCTGTTCGGGCTCAGCGCCTATATGGCCGAATCCCGACTGCGGGAGGTTGGGGTGAGAAAGGTACTGGGCGCCTCCATCATGCGGCTGGTCACGCTGCTGTCAAAGGATTTTCTGCTCCTGGTCGTCATTGCGTTCTTCATTGCCTCTCCGGTGGCCTGGTGGTTTATGAGCAAGTGGCTGGAGGATATCCCTTACCATATCGATCTTTCGTGGTGGATATTTGCGGTCACGGGAGTACTCTCGATCCTGATCGCAGCGGGCACGGTTGGTTTTCAGGCGGTGCAGGCGGCCCTTACCAATCCGATCAGGGTGTTGCGTGCTGACTAGCTTAAACCCGTACAGCCACTGTGTCAAAGGCGAACACCGTTGGCCATAGTGCCGGTGTTAAACGACTGATCATCAGTTCTTTGGAACACTGGCATCGTATTGGCATGTTTGATATATGTTCAAGAATTATGTCAAGATCGCTGTCCGCAATCTCCTGCGGAGCAAAAGCTTCTCTGTCATCAATATTTCCGGCCTCGCCATCGGCATGGCGAGCGCTCTTCTTATTCTCCTCTGGATACAGAATGAGCTTTCCTACGACCGCATCTATCCCAGGACCGATCGCATCTATGCCCTGTATAACCGGGATAAGTTCGAAGGTAAGCCGCGGGCATGGAACAATACTCCAAAGCCGCTCGCGACCGTGTTGCAAAAAGACTATCCGGGTGTAGAGAGGGTGGCCCGTTTCAGTAACATTACTTTTTTAACCAGCGTCGGGGAGGTTCACCTCAACACGCGGGGTGCGTTCGTGGACAGCGGCTTTCTCGATATCTTCCGGTTGCCTATGGTCAAAGGGGATGCGGGAGCGCTCAACGGCCCCAAGGGTATCGTTCTTACGAGGGGGTTTGCGAAGAGATTGTTCGGGAATGGGGAGGCCATGGGCAAGACGGTCGTTATCGACAGCACTGCCAGCTTTATGGTTACCGGTATCCTGGAGGACCTGCCGCCCAACACCAGTTTTGCCTTTGACTATCTTTTACCCTGGGCATTTATGACGCGTCTGGGCTGGGACGACAATGGATGGGGTAATAATTCGGTATACACTTATGTCCTGCTGAAGCCGGGCACGACGCAGGCGTCATTCGACCGGCAGATAAGGAATATCACGATCGACCATTCTGGCGGGAGGGAAACGACGGAAGTCTTTACTCAGCCGATGTCCCGCTATCACCTCTATGCCAGGTCCGAGAATGGTCTGCTTGTCGGAGGAAACATCAAGACCGTTAGGCTGTTTGGTGTCATTGCGGCCTTTATCCTGCTGATCGCGTGTATAAACTTTATGAATCTTTCTACGGCCCGCAGCGAACGACGGGCTCGCGAGGTAGGCGTGCGAAAGGTGATCGGCGCATACAGGGGTTTTTTGATCGCCCAGTTCATCGGCGAAAGCATTCTCATCTCCGGTCTTGCTTTTTTGGTCGCGATGGGGCTGGCTGTGTTATGTCTCGACCAATTCAATCTTCTCGTGGGCAAGCAGCTGGTCATTCACTTTAATGAACCGAGGCTTTGGTTTTTTTCGTTGGGTTTTGTGCTCTTCACCGGTCTGCTGGCGGGCAGTTACCCGGCGTTCTATCTCTCGTCATTCCAGCCGGTGAAGGTGTTGAAAGGTACGTTCAGGAAGGCCGACGGCCTGGTGTCTGTCCGGAAAGTGCTCGTGGTCCTTCAATTCAGCTTTGCCATTATCCTGATCATCTGTACGCTGATCATCTATAAGCAGATACAGTATGGGGAAGATCGGGACGCCGGCTATGACCGGCACAATCTTGTCTATGCATTTACTCAGGGGGACGCGACCAAATACTATTCTTCGATCAGGTCGGAGCTGCTCAGCAGCGGCGCGGCTGTCGCCGTGACCAAGACTTCGGGCCCTGTCACCCAGCATTGGAGCGATGGATGGGACTATGAATGGGATGGCAGCACGCAGGCCGACAAGAAAATTGATTTTATCCAGTTCGCTGCGGACGCGGGTTTTGTGAATACGATGGGTGCCAGGCTCGTGGCGGGGCGGGACATCGACATATACAAATATCCTACCGATAGCACGGCCGTCCTGCTGAATGAGGCGGCGGTAAGAACAATGCGCCTGAAAAACCCAGTTGGCGCGAATATCTGGCGCGGGACGGCTGCGGATCAGGAGAAATGGCATGTGGTAGGGGTGATAAAAGACTTTATCCTGGAATCTCCATTTGCCGAGCGTATTGCGCCAATGATGATTGCCGGTCCCCGCCTGTTCTGCCAGGTGATCCATTTCAAGCTGAATCCTGCCAATTCCATCAGTGCAGATATTGAAAAAGCGCAAAAGATCTTCAAACACTATAATCCCCGTTATCCCTTCGAGTACGTTTTTACCGATGATGCCTATGCGAGAAAATTCAAGGAAGAGCAGCAGGTCGGCAGTCTTTCGGCGCTTTTTGCCGGTCTTACCATTCTTATCTCCTGTCTTGGGCTATTTGCGCTGGCGGCTTATATGGCGGAGAACCGGATCAGGGAGATAGGCGTTCGCAAGGTGCTCGGGGCGAGCGTGACCAGCATTACGACCTTGCTCGCCAGGGAATTTGTGCTGTTGGTTGGAATAGCTTTTTTGATCGCGGCGCCGGTGGCCTGGTTCGCCATGGATCAATGGCTGGAGGGTTATGGATACCGGGTAGACATGGGCTGGACCGTTTTTGCTGTGTCAGGACTGCTGGCGCTGTTGATCGCGGTGGCGACTGTCAGTTACCAGTCGATCAGGGCCGCGGTGGCCAATCCGGTGAAGAGCCTCCGGGCGGAGTAGGAGGGGCGCCTGCGGATCGGAATCGGCGTCCCGCGGGCCTAGCTTTCCGCGTCGTGGAAGATGATCCCGAGCGTGTGTCTGGAACCGCTGTTCACCGGGCTTACTCCGTGTTTCATATTTACCCTGTACCAACCCCGGCTTCCTTTTACCGGGCGCCAGCTGGTGGTAAACAACAGCATATCGCCTTGTCCCGGCTGCAGGACGATCGCCTTTGACTGCGCACGCGGTATCTGTTCTGTCAGCACGAACTCTCCGCCGGTGTAATCTTTCTCCGGCTGATTGAGGAAAAGGACGAGCTGCATAGGAAAATAGACCTCTCCGTAGAGGTCCTGGTGCAGGGTGTTGAATCCTCCGTGACCATATTTCAGGATCAGGACCGTGGGCTTTGTCTGTCCTTTTTTATTGCAGCGCCGCCTGAGCTCTTCGTGTGCAGCGGGGAAGCGTGTTTCGACGCCAGCCGCTTCCATCCATCGATTGGCGATCGGCGCCAGCCGGGGATACACGGTCTCCCGGATGGTGGTAATAAGGGCGGGAAGGGGGTATTGAAAATACTTATACTCCCCGCTGCCGAACCTGTAACGTTGCATGCTGATCGTCTTCCGATAGAGGTTATCCTTGTCGTATCCGAGGACCAGGTCGCTGCATTCTTCCTTTGTCAGCACCTGTGGTACCACCACGTGTCCATTCCCGTGCAGGTCTTCGGACGTCGATTGCCAGTCTATCTGTTCAAGCCGTTGTAGTATCGTACTCATATTCTTTAGTTTTCCTGCGGGGCGTAAACCTGCGTGGCTTCCCATCCGATGATCGCGTTCTTGCGGGTGCTTCCCCAGTGGTATTCGCCGATCTGGCCGTCGGCCTTGATCACCCGGTGACAGGGAATAAGGAAGGCTACCGGGTTGCTGCCTACGGCGCTGCCCACGGCGCGGGCGGCCTCGGGATGCTTTAGCTTGCCGGCGATACCGGAATAAGTGGTGAGCTCTCCCATCGGTACTTTTAACAGGGTCTCCCATACCTTGATCTGAAAATCGGTGCCTTTCAGGTGCAGCTTGACCTCTGAAGGCTTGTTCCAGTCGCGGTGAAAGATGGAAAGCGCCTTTTCCTGGAGCTCGTCTGAGCGGTCGGAGAACCGGGCATTGGGGAATTTGCTTTTCAGGTCTTTCAGCGTGGATTCTTCCCCTTCGTCGACAAAGGCCATATAGCATATGCCTTTATTGGTCGAAGCCACCAGCAGCTGTCCGAAGGGGCTGTCGGCAAATTGGTAGTTGATGTTCAGCTCTTCCCCGCCGTTCTTGTATTCGCCGGGGGTCATTCCTTCGATCTTTATGAACAGGTCGTGCAGGCGGCCTGTGCCCGATAGACCCGACTCGAAGGCTGCATCGAACAGCGTGACGTCGGCCTCTTTGTTCAGCACTTCTTTGGCGTGCTCGAGGGTAAGATACTGCAGGAACTGTTTGGGCGTTACGCCGGCCCAGTCCTTGAACATCCTCTGGAAGTGAAAGGGGCTGAGGTGGACGTGTTCGGCAACTTCGTCGAGAGAGGGCTGCCGTTTGAAATTTTGCTTATAGAATGCGATCGCTTCGGCAATTCTTTTATAATTGATCTCTTGTTGGGTTGACATATTTCTTTGCTTTTGTATCACAAAAATACCACCTCGCCGGACCCCGGAAAACCCGGATTTTGCTATTCTTTCCGTCTATTGCCCGTCCGGGGACAGGCGTCGTATCAAAATCGGACAAGCTCTGCCGGTTGTTGCTAGCTAATCAATTGATTTTTATTGCCATGTGAAAGGGGCATGGTAGCTGACGGCCTGGCGCAACCTTGTCCGGTAACTGGCGGAACGTTTCCCGGGCAGACCTTTCTGGTGTTGGGCGAATTGGCGGGCGAGACCCTGGTGCTTGCCACTGTGGCGGTCAGCGATGCCGACTATTTCAGGACGATGAGAATGCAGCCGGTCGCTGGAACAGGACCTCCGTGGATAGATAGTGCAAAAAAACAGACCGTGGGCCGATCGCCAATGCAGGAACATTCTGTACTTTTTGATCGATGAACGACTTCTTTTCCAAACTCGAAAACTTTCTTTTCGATATCCTGGGATTGATATTGCCGGGAGCTATCTTTTTGATGATCCTGCTGTCGCCTGTCTTGTTTGTCAATATCGATGCCGTTCCGGAGGCGGCTGTTGACGGATCGGTGGTTTTATCAGCGCTGCAGACGGTCTCCCATATCCTGAAGACTTACTGGGCCGGTTATCCCAAGTCGTCACTTGCGATCCTGGTCATTTTCGCTTATCTGATGGGGCATACGGTGAAGGTCTTTTCGAGGATCAAGTACGAGGTGCTGGCGGCGGTCTTTGACGACGGGCTGAACAGGCCGATTGTCAGTGGGTATCAGTGGGTTTGCGGGGCGCTTTTTCCGAATACATCATCGACCGTCTATCTGCGGCTGAAAGAGCTGCTCCGTCCGTTAGGGACGGTATTGGGGTATCTTTTCACTTTCAGGGCCGCCGACTATCTGACCAGCGACGGCGTTTTAAAGGAGAACTGTCTGGCACTGGTCGATTCCCGTCTTGCCATCCGGTACCCGGAGGATGATCGACTGATCACGAAGTTATCCGGCGTTATCAGCACGCAGGAAAGCATAAAGACGCTGGGTCCTTTCTTTCTGGCGAAGTACAACCTGTACCGTTCGCTGGCGCTGATCTTTGTCGTTACTACTCCCTATTATATTTGTTTTTTCCGGGTGGCCGGCGCATATCTGCCGCCCTCATCTCACGAGATATCCCGGCTTATTATCGCGACGATGATGATACTTTGGTTCACCTTTCACGTGAAATACAAACGATACTGGACCCTTTATGGAGACGAGAGGATCGTATCCCTGTTCTATATTCTGAACAAGAAGAAGCTCAATGAAGGCTGACAAGCTACTTTTTATCGACACGGAGACCGGAGGTATCGATCCGGCGAGCAATAGCCTGCTATCGCTGGGCCTTGTCGTATGGAAAGAGCTGGAAGTCGAGGCATCTTTGGAGATATTGATCGACGACGGGATACTCAACGTGACCGCAAAGGCCATCGAGGTCAACCGGATAGATCTCAGCGAACACAGGAAAAAAGCCGTGTCTCCCGTCGAAGCAATACGACAGATGGACAGGTTTATCAACGACCATTTTCCAAAGGACGAGAAGATCGTATTGGGCGGGCACAATATCAGTTTTGACGTCAATTTCCTGAATTTCTTTCTTACCCGTCACGGGTATGATTTTCAGCAGCGGTTCTCTCACCGTCATGTAGATACATCGTCGATCCTCTTTTACCTGTATCTCACCGGAAAGATAAAGCGAAAGCTTACGGCGTCCCAGGACGCCCTGGACTATTTTGGGATAGCTGTGCAAGGCAGGCACACGGCGCTGGGCGATGCTTTAGCTACAGCTCAGCTGTTCAGCAGTTTGGTCAGTATTCTCTACCGCGAGCCCAGGGGCCGGTCATCCACGCCAAAAGATATGTCCGATCTGTTCGCGCCTCCTACAGAGGGTTGATTTGACCTATTGGTTCCTCAGTGAATTTACCGGGTTGGCTATTGCGGCCCTGATGGTCTGATAGGACACTGTCAGGAATGCTACCATCAGCGCTGTTGCGCCTGTCGCCACGAATATCCATGGACTGATCCTGATCCGATAGACAAATTCTTCGAGCCATTTGTCCGCGGCTAACCAGGCTATAGGAACGGCTATGACCAGGGACAGAAGCACCAGGCGCAGGAATTCTTTGGCGAGCAGCAGGACGATGCCGCTTTCGGCTGCTCCGAGGACTTTTCGCACCCCGATCTCTTTGGTCCGGCGTTGGGTCGAGAATGTAGCGAGCCCGTACAATCCGAGGCATGAAACGAGCACTGACAGAATTGAGAACAGGTTGATGATCGTGCCCATCCGGGAGTCCGTTGCGTAGAGATGGTCGATATCCTGGTCGATGAAGCCGTAGTCCAACGGTGTATCGCCGAATATCGTCCTGAAGTAGCCCTGTATCTCCGATAATTTTTTAGAGAGGTCTCCCGGTGTGCAGCGGAAGACGACAAAATCGCCTGCCGGCCATCTCCGCATTACCAGCGGCTCGATGGGTTGGTATACCGGTTTGAAATTGAAATCTTTTACGACGCCCAGTATCCTGCCTTCCTTACCGCGGATGGCAATTGTTTTGCCGATGGCGGTCTCCGGTGTCAGTCCCATTGTCCTGACTGCGGTCTCATTCACAACGTAGTCGCTATCGGTGCTGGTGAAGTTGCTCGAGTAATACCTCCCGGCGACCATCTTCATACCGAATGTTTGTATGAATCGTTCGTCCACATTGATATAGGTGCAGTTTACCATGGGCTCATTGTGCGCTCCGCGCCAGGTCATCGGTCTTATTGCGTTCATGTCGGTGGGCAGCTCATTAATGATCGTAAAGTCGCTGATCAGGGCAGACTGGCTCAGCATCGACCGGAGGGCGGCGGAGTTCCGGTTGCGGTTGCCGATGCCGGGCATCGAGACATAAAGCAGGTTGCGGCGGTCAAAGCCGATATCGCGGTTATGAATGAATCTCAGCTGTTGGTAGATAACGACGGTGCTCACCATGAGGACGATAGAGATAGCGAATTGCAGAACGATCAGGCCATTGCGCAGCAGGGACCGGCGAAGCACTCCTTCGCCTTTCAGCACCCTGATGGGGTTGAAAGAGGAGATATAAAAGGCAGGGTAGCTGCCTGCCAGCAGGCCTGTTATTGCCGTGATCCCGAGAACTTCGGCCGCCAGGCCGGGGGTCAGCAGGTTTAGAGAAAGAGATTTGCCTGCGAGCTCATTAAAAGCGGGCAGCGCAGTATAAACGAACAAAACAGCCAGGGCAAGCGCCATAAAGGAAAGCAGCACCGATTCTCCGATGAACTGGAGGATCAGCTGGGGGCGCGATGCGCCGATGGTCTTGCGAAGACCTACTTCTTTTGCCCGGGCGCCCGACAGCGCCGTTGACAAATTCATGAAATTTATGCAGGCGATCAGCAAAATAAAAAGAGCGACCAGCGAAAGGATACGCACGTGGCTGATATTGCCCTGGCCTGCATAGTCGTTGCGGTAGTGGGAATAGAGATGGATCTTTTCCAGCGGCTGGACGGAGATGGTTGCGGGAACCGCGAGGGTGCCGGCGATCGCCTGTGCGCGCATGGCTTCCATTTTCTGAGAAAGCGTCCTCAATATGGATGGCGTCGGCCGGACTGCGTCAGCGAGCTGAAAATACACATGGGCGTCAAAGAAGCGCCAGCTTTGCGCAGGGTCCATTGTCCGGTCCCAGTTGTCTATGGAGAGAAGGATATCGAACTGAAGGTGGGAATTTGACGGGATGTTCTTCAGGATACCCGTGACCTGCATGGTCGCGCTGTCGTTGTCGATGAACACTGATCTGCCCATCGCCTGTTCTGCGCTGCCGAAATATTTGATGGCTGTAGCTTCGGTTAGGACGATGCTGTTGGGATACCGCAGGGCGGTAGTGGTGTTGCCTCTCAGGAGGGGGTAGTTAAAAATCCGCAGGAAGTTGGTGTCGGTCTGGAAGACGCGTTTTTCGTCGAACTTGCGCGTACCGATGGTAATGATCTTTTGATCGCTATGGAGGCGGGTGGCGTTGCTGATAGCGGGGATGTCTTTCCTGATGGCATTGGCAAATGCGTATGGCACGGCACCGGTCTCAACATCCTTTACCCTGGCTGTAAGCCGGAATATTTTCTCCGCGCCGGGATTAAAGCTGTCATAGCCGAGTTCGTCCCGGACCCAGCCGAAGATAAGTATGCTGCAGGACAGGCCGGTTGCCAGTCCAAATATGTTCAGGCCTGTGAACAGCGGGTTGCGACGGATATTGCGCAATGCTGTCATGAAATAGTTCTTGAACATCGGTGCTTTCGCTTAGTATTTTGCCAGTTCGACAATGTCCTTTACTTCGAGTATCTTCTTCGGAGATCCTTTGCCGGCTGCGTTGATCATAGCCTGTCCGACCTCTTTCAGGGTGCAGAACCCTCCGGGGTAGATAGCCCGGCCGATGGGATAGAGCCAGGCAAGGTACCGGTAAAAACCTTTCAGATTTTTTTGACCGGGGCTCGCTTTCATAAAGGCTGGCCGGAACATATATGCTTTGCTGAAGAGCTGCATGAGGGCGTTCTCGGTTGCGCCTTTGACGCGTGCCCAGGCCATACCTTTTTTTTCGGTGCTGTCGGTGCCTGCGCCGGTTACATAGCAAAAGGTCATGTTCGGGTTTATTTTCGCCAGCAGCCTCGCAAAGTTCAATGTCAGGTCATAGGTGATATGTTTGTATTCCTCCTTGCTCACCCCGACGGAGGAGATGCCGAGGCAGAAAAAGCAGGCGTTATAGCCGGCGACCATGGACTCGATAGAAGAAAGGTCGAAGAAGTCTTTGAGGATGACCTCGTGAAGTTTGGGATGCGATATGCCTCCGGGTCTCCGGTTGACTACGAGCACCTGAGCAACGTCGGGGTTGCTGAGACACTCCAGGAGGACGCCTTCTCCGACCATGCCCGTCGCTCCTGTAATGATGGCGTTGATCTTCATTTCTCTAGGCCGTTGGAATTTCTTCATATATGAGGTGCGCCGGCTGCCGCCTGGGCAACGAGCCGGTAGACCGGGACTGGTATGCTTTCGGGCTGGGTCTTATCCGGGTATTGGAACAATACCTGGCATCTGTCCGTCTCGGCATAATAGACTTGCACAATGCCGGTACCGGCGGGCTTGTGAGTAGTATCCAGTACGATGACGGGTTGGCCAGGAGTGAAGATCATACAGGGAAGATACTCATTTGGGCCGGATGTTCCTGCCGAAGTTATAAACAGGCTGTGCAAACTTTTTATTCTTTCCCACGGATATCATTGTCAGTGAGATAGAGCGTGGGATGGCTGGCGAAGAATGATTAATAATTTCTTCAAATCCAAAATATTTCCTGTTTCGCATTTCCCCCTACATTTACGGGCCCGTATCCTTTGAGAATCTGCCGCATGCCAATTTCCTGTCCGGCCATAGTAGCTTCTATCAAACACATACTTTTTTTAATTAAAACTGACCTGTAATGGGAAAATTTTACCCGCTACTCCTGGCACTTGTGATGCCTGCCATGGGCCGTGCCCAGATCATCTGGGATTTCTCTTCCTCCACTCCAACTTCCGGTATCCCTGCGGGTGTCACGGTATCGGCCGTTTCGCAGGGTAACAACAACGGCACCACGACGCTGCTGACTACGACGTCGGCCTCATCGGGCTACACTGGTGCCACGGGGGCCAACAATGCCGGCGCTGCGGCCAATGTGGGCGTTTTCAGGCCTGACACTACGACCTATTTTGAATGGACGCTGACCCCCGCCGCGGGGGTGGCTGTCGCTGTGAGCCAGGTAAATTTCGGCAGCCGTAGTACGAGCACCGGACCTCAGGCTTATGAGATCCGCACCAGCCTTGACGGTTTTTCTACGGCCGCCGCGTCCGGCGCTCTATCGAATAACAGCGCCTGGGCTTTGATGAGCAATGTGCTGTCTCTCGCCGGGGCGCAGGGGCAGGCTATAACTTTCCGCATCTACGCCTATAACGGGGCAGGTAATGCGTCCAAGAATACGGCCAACTGGCGCATCGATGACCTCAGCGTTGCTGTCGCTATCTCAGGAAGCATCCCGCAGCCGACGATAACGGTCAGTCCTTCATCGCTGCCACCGTTCAGTGCCACAGCGGGAGGCGCGTCCGGCACCCAGAGCCTCACGGTCGGAGGGATTAACCTGACTAATTCTATTACTGCTACCGCCTCTGCGGGATTCGAGCTATCCCGGGACGGCAATAATTTCTCTTCAACTTCCTTATTCGTCCGGCAAGGTGATAGGGTAGCCGATACGGCGCTTCTCGTCCGGCTTGCTGCCGGTACGACTTCGGGCGTCCTCAGCGGGAGTATTATTTTCCGATCTTCCGGCGCTGATAGTCAGACGGTATCTCTTTCCGGCTCGGTCACAGCCCCGGCGGCAAGAGTGGTAGTCAACCAGGTATATGGCGGCGGAGGCAATTCCGGGTCTGTCTTCTCCAATGACTTTATCGAGCTTTTCAATGACGCGGACACGGCAGTGAGTCTTTCCGGCTGGTCTGTTCAATATGCTTCTTCAACAGGGACTTCCTGGCAGGTTACGCCACTGACCGGGATCGTCCCGCCGCACGGATACTTCCTTGTAGCGGAATCACAGGGTTCCAGCGCTACAGGGCTGCTGCCGACGCCTGACGTTACGGGAACCATCGCTATGAGCGCTACGACTGGTAAAGTCCTGTTGAGCAATTCCGTTGCGGCCCAGACCGGCGCCAATCCGAACGGAGCGGCTGTCATGGATATCGTTGGTTATGGGCCCTCTGCCACCGGCTTTGAGACTATGCCCGCCCCGGCGCTGACGAACTCTACCGCAGACCTGCGGACGCCCGACGGTCAGGATTCGAATAACAACTCCACTGATCTTGTCGCCGGCACACCCAACCCAAGGAACAGCAGCTTTACCACGGCGCCGCCGATGGTACAGGCCCTGGTACCGGCTAATAATGCGAGCAATATCCCATCCAGCACGATCCCTGTACTGGTATTCACCAAGCCCGTGACCAAGGGCAGCGGGAACATCGTCCTTGTGACGAATGGAGTTGACGGAACACCTGTCTCCGTGAGCGATCCCCGGATCGCGGTCAGCAATGACTCGGTCGTTTTTCACCTGACCCTGCCAGGCGGTAATGCCTATTCGATCCGCATCGATGCCGGGGCCTTTGTCGACCAGTTCGGTAACAATTTTGCAGGACTGGCGACAAATCAGGCCTGGACCTTCAGCACTTTTAATAACACTATTGCCCAGTCGCTTCCCTTTGTGACCAGCTTTGACAGCTGCCTCGGAAGCGGCCAGTTGCCGAACGGGTTCACAGCGGTGAGCGTGACCGGTGCACAGGTCTGGGATTGCACCTCCTTTGGACACGACAGCTCGGCGCCTGCCGGGACCACGGCCTTTGGCCATGCCGTCGAGATCAACGGTTTTGCAGCCGGCGCGAACCACGCCAACCAGGATTGGCTGATCACTCCCCGATTTGACCTTAGTGCCACGAGCTTCCCGCTGTTGAGCTATTGGAGCCGGAATGCCTTCGCGGGCGCTCCCCTCGTCCTGAAGATTTCTACCGACTATCGAGGCTCCGGCGATCCCGCGCTGGCGCACTGGACCGATCTCAATGGAAAGTTCCCCAGCCAGGCCTCCGATGTCTGGACGCAGTCGTCCGGCATCAATCTTGCGGCCTTCAAGGATACCGCCGTCTATATTGCCTTTGTCTATACGTCTTCCACTCAGGACGGCTCGCGATGGACCGTCGATGATATCAGCCTGGTCAATTCGCTGACCCCGCCGCCGCCCAGCCTCACCCTGAGCACGGATAACTTCGAGTTTGGCTTCACTGCAGCAAACAGCTATTCCACGCAGAAGCTGCTCGTGACGGGTAACGACCTCACCTCGAATATCACGATCACTTCATCCGGCAGCTTCCAGCTCTCTACGGACAGTGTGCGCTTCAGCGACTCCGTGGCGATCGCCGCAGATACGGCCAATAACAAGACAGAGCCGTTGTTCATCCGATTGAGGCCCGCCGCCGGGAACCGCCAGTTCGTAGATTCGGTCATTGTCGGCATCTCCGATTCGACGGCTATCGTCAATGTGAAAGGGAACAGTATCGATCCGGCCAGCACCCTGAGCGTCATCGACTGGAACCTCAATTGGTTCGGCACTCCCGATCCGACCCTCGGACCCACCGACAAGGCGCTGCAGAAAAAGAATGTGGGTATTGTCCTGCCCAGCCTGCATGCCGACCTTTACGCCCTGGAAGAGGTATGCGACGAGCAGGCGCTTGATTCTATCGTAGCAACGATGCCGGGTTATGCCCTCGTGGTCGGGCAATATGGGTCATTCTCCAATCCGACGATCGCGGGTGGTCCAGATTCGCTGAATACTGTTCAAAAACTGGCCTTCGTCTACAACACCGCCAAGATATCTGTTCTGCGCACCGACTCCCTGCTCACGCTGGGCACCAGCAATCCGCTGGATCCTTCCACCCGGTATTATAACGACTGGGCAAGCGGCAGGTTCCCCTATATGCTGACCGCTAACGTTACACTGAGCGACAATCACGGGGGGACGAATACCAAAACGATCCACTTTATCAATGTTCATGCAAAGGCCAACACGTCGCCTGTGTTGACGGCCTATGCCCGTCGCGCGGATGGCGCCCGTGCGCTGGACTCGCTGGTGAAGGCCCAATACCCGAATGAGAACGTAGTGATCCTGGGCGATTTCAATGACGATCTGAATAAGACGATCACCGCAGGTGTAAATCCGCCTGTGACTTCGTGGAGCGCATTTACTATCGACGATTCCGCCTTGTATAAATTCCCGACGCAGCCGCTGAGTCTTGCCGGTCAGCATTCTGACGTCAATTTTACCAGCGTTATCGACAACGTGGTCATCAGCGATACCATGAGCAGGTTCTATCTGCCTAATTCCGCAACGGTGCGTTCGGATGTAGCGACACTGGTCAGCAACTACGGGAATACGACGACGGACCACTTCCCGGTGTTCACTCAGTATTCGTATACACAGCCTGACACGGGTGCGATCCTGCCGCCGCTGACATTCATCGCGGTCAAGCAGGGAAATACGGCCCTGCTGAAGTGGACGACAACGCCCGAGAACATGACCAGGGTGTTCGAAGTGCAAAAGAGTTTTGACAGCCGGCTGTTCCTGCCGATCGGTCTGGTTCAGGCAAAGAGCAGCAACAGCATGGGGCCCAGTACGGATTACAGCTTCACTGATCCCCTGCCGTTGGCTGGCATCAACTACTACCGGCTCAAGGAGATAGTATCGCTTGGGAACTCGACGCTGTCCAATACGGTCAGCCTGACCTTTGCGCCCCCGCTGACGGTGACGGCAGTTCCTAATCCGGCTATCGGATTTACAGCACTCATTGTGGCTCATGCGGATGGTCCATATGTCATTCAGCTACTTAATTCCAACGGGAATGTGGTCAGGCAGCAGAGCGGATTGCCTGGCAGCCCGGTCAACACTGTCGGTCTGGCTGGCCTGCGCGGTCTCTATACCGTGAAGGTGATCACTGCCGGCTCGATTGCGACGACCAAGCTGCTGGTATTATAAAGTTTTGTTTGTAAGTTTCAATAGAGGCTGTCTTTCCGGGCAGCCTCTTTTTATTTATAGCTGATCTTTCTCACCCTGTTGTTCATGGCGTCTGCGACGTAGAGGCTGCCATCGGCGTCTATCGCCAGACCGGCCGGATAGTTGAATTTTGCCGTTGGGCCGTCTCCGTCCGCGTACCTGTGGTGGATCCCAATGCGATCCTTTTCGACAAACAGCGGAATATGTACGTGGCGGACAACGGGAACCAAGGAGACCTGCCCTTCCGTTACCTTCCGGATGCGACGGGCGTTGTAGTCTGTAACATTGAGCGTTCCCACAGCGGAGATAGCGATCGGGGGAAGACTGCGGACTGGCGGAGTTATACATGATCAACAAAAAAGTCGTTCGATTGGTTTGAGGTTTTTTTTATTTATAAAAGCATCATTTGCAGGGGTGTAAAATCATTATCTTCGAATTGCTCAGCGTTGTGTATATAACGTTAACGGGTATTTGTTAATTAATTTTTCCGGAGGATCGATATGAACAGATATGTGCTATTTTTTGAGGAAATTGACAGGAAAAGGCTTCCGGAGGTGGGAGGCAAGGGCGCAAATTTGGGTGAGCTATCCCGGATAGAGGGGATACGGGTACCGGAAGGTTTCTGCGTCACAACGGAGGCGTATAAGAAAGTGACCGAAGCCAATCGGAAGCTGGATGACTTACTGGATGACCTGGCGCGTCTTAATGCGCGAGCCAGGAAAGATATCAGCGAGGTCAGCGCAAGGATCCGTTCGGTCATTGAAAACATTCCTATTCCCCGGGACATAGCAGATGAGATCGGGGGTTGTCTCGAGCATCGTGGTGCCTGGAATGCTTACGCCGTCCGGTCGAGCGCTACGGCGGAAGACCTCCCGACGGCATCTTTTGCAGGGCAGCAGGATACCTATCTGAATTGTATCGGAAACGAGTCGATCCTCGGGCATGTCAGCAAATGCTGGGCTTCGCTGTTTACGGACAGGGCCGTAACGTATCGTCTTCAAAATGGTTTTGACCATCGGGTGGTCCGGTTGTCTGTGGTGATCCAAAAAATGGTTTTCCCAAGGGTATCGGGAATCTTATTTACTGCTGATCCGCTAACTTCCAACAGAAAGGTGATGTCGATCGATGCCGGCTTTGGCACCGGCGACGCCCTGGTCTCCGGCCTTGTGAATGCCGACAATTACAGCGTGCGTGAGGGCAGGGTTATCGTGTCCGGTCAACGGGGCAGGCGAGTGCTGACGGATGAGCAGGTGCTCGAGCTCGAGCGTATTGGCAGAAAGATCGAAGGGCATTTCGGCTATCCCCAGGATATCGAATGGTGTCTGGCAGATGACGGGTTCTATATTCTCCAGAGCCGGCCGATCACTACCTTATACCCGGTACCGGTGATAGATGATAATGAAGCTCATGTTTTTGTATCGGTTGGCCACCAGCAGATGATGACCGATGCCATGAAGCCTTTGGGCTTGTCTTTATTCCGCCTGACTGCCGGCCGGCCCATGTACACGGCTGGTGGGAGGCTTTTTGTCGATATCGCGCCCTATCTGGCTACGAGTGCAGGACGGGAGACGATGCTGGGCGTCCTGGGAAAATCCGATCCGCTTATAAAAGACGCGCTTTTGACGCTTATAGAGCGGGATTTTATACCGCTGTTGCCCGGTGACGGAGAAGAGGCGGGGGGTAGTGCTTCGCCGCTGCCGGATTTTAAGGCGCTGAATGACTATGATCCCGCAGTCGTTGACGATCTGGTAAGGGAGAGCCAGGCGTCAATAGGCGTGCTGAAACGATCCATCCGGACGAGATCCGGGTTGGATATGATGGATCTTATCCTGGAAGATATTAAGAAAAGAAAAACGGAATCCTCCGATCCGCGGAGTTTTGGTGTGATCATGACGGCCATGAATGCCGCGTCATGGCTCAATGAAAAGATGATGGAGTGGTTGGGCGAGAAGAATGTGGCGGATACGCTCACTCAGTCTGTATCCAACAATATTACTTCTGAGATGGGCCTGGAGCTATTGGATGTAGCGGATAAGGTCCGTTGTTATCCGGAAGTCGTTGCGTATTTGCAAGGGGTAAGGGAGGATGATCTTTTGGATGGGCTTGACGGGTTGGAAGGTGGAAAGGCGGCACGGGACGCTATCTCTGCTTATCTGGAAAAATACGGGATGCGGTGCGCCGGGGAGATCGATATTACGAAGTCCCGGTGGAGCGAAAAGCCCGGCGCTCTTGTCGCCGTGCTTGTCAGTAATATCAAAAATTTTGAGCCGGGCGCCGGCCGACGGAAATTTGAAGAGGGATTGCGGGCGGCGTTGAAAATGGAGCAGGTATTGCTGGACAGGCTGAGGCAGTTGCCTGATGGCGAACAAAAAGCAATGGAGACTAAAAGGATGATCGGCCTGGTCCGGCATCTGGCGGGCTACCGGGAGTATCCGAAATACGGGATCGTCAGTCGGTACGCCGTTTACAAGGAGGCCTTAATGAGGGAAGCACAACGGCTGGTGCAGGCGAACATTATCGAAGAGAAGGAGGATATATACTATCTCAGCTATGAAGAACTTCGGGAGGTAGTGCGGACGAACAGGGCGGATCGCTTTCTCATCTGCCAGCGAAAGGAAGAGTTCAGGGTATACGGAAAAATGACACCACCCCGTGTTATTACGTCTGAGGGTGAGGTCATTACGGGTGTGTATCGCCGGGAGGGTCTGCCGGCGGGGGCCATTGCGGGTTTGCCCGTTTCATCCGGAGTTGTAGAAGGGCGGGCGCGTGTCATCCTTGACATGGAAGACGCCGACCTCGGGGGAGAGGATATATTGGTCACGGCATTTACCGATCCGAGCTGGACTCCCTTGTTCGTATCGATAAAGGGTCTGGTGACGGAAGTCGGCGGACTGATGACCCATGGGGCAGTTATCGCGCGGGAATACGGCTTGCCGGCGGTTGTAGGAGTTGAGAATGCGACCAAACTTATAAAGAACGGTCAGCGGATCCGTGTGAACGGGACGGATGGATATGTGGAATTGCTTTGAAACGGGTGTTTCGCCTGCGCCCCGGCAGGCCCAGCCGGGGCCTGAAACCGGGCGCCGATCGCTATTTTATTGCTCCAAAAGCAGCAAAGCACGAGCTTTTATGCAGTATATCGATCTTACTAAATCCGACTTTCGCGAGCAGCGCAAGCTGGAAATTAATTGAACGCGGGGTGTCCTCGTAATTTACATAGTCCAGCACCTTTTTGCGATACTCAGCGCCTCCGAGCGTTTGCAGGTAGTCACCATATTGGTCTTCAAACAGCCTGGTGATGGGTTCGGTGTTATGCGTGATCAGGTCAGATATCCAGAAACTGCCCCCTGGTTTGAGCATGTTGTATATTTTAATAAACATCAATTCCCAGTCTTCATCGTCCCGCAGGTGGTGCAGGGTGGCTGCGGCAAGAATTATGTCAAAATGATCGTTCGGAAATTGCAGGTTTCGCATGTCATCCTGGATGATCGTGACCGATCCTTTCGTTCGGGGCGAGACCCTTTCCTTTGCTTTTTGTAACATGGGCATGCTCAAATCGTTCAGGGTACAGTTAAGGTCCGCGATCCTGCTCAGCATTTTAAGCGTATAGTTACCTGCGCCGCAACCAATGTCCAGCAATTCCGCTGCATGGGGGGTAGCATACCTTGCCGCCGTCGTACAAAGTTCCATCGTAAGTGGGGCGTCGATCGTAGTTTGCTGTCCTGTTTCGAGGTTGGAAAAGCGTTCTGTGTCTTTGTCAAATCTTTCCCTGATCTGTTGGTTGGTCGCTTTTTTTGAATAGTCCGGGTTCATACTAAAATTTTGATTTGGTGAAGTTACCGGCTTTGATCATATTTGAAAGTATCAATTTTATCAAGTATTGATACCTTACAGGTATGGAACTAAGACATCTATTGTATTTCAGGACGGTTGCCGAGGAGTTACATTTCAGAAAAGCTGCTTTAAAGCTTTTCATTTCTCAACCACCGTTGAGCCGGCAAATAAAGGAACTTGAAAAAGAGTTAGGCGTACAGCTATTTACAAGGAAGGACAAGCGGGTATACCTTACCGATGCCGGTAAATATTTTAAAGCTGAAGTGGATGGAATATTTGCGCGCCTGGAAGAAACTAAGGGGATAGTACGACAAATACATAATAACGAAAGCGGTGAGCTAAAGATCGGTTACATAAGTTCAGTATATCAGTCTCACCTGGCGGACGTTCTGATTGCAATGCGTGATGTATTCCCCTACATTAAAACCAACCTATTCGAGATCCCGACCCTGACGCAGACTAAAGGGCTGGAGCTGGGTAACCTGGATGTGGGTATCCTCCGTGGACCGGTGAAGTCGGACCAGCTGAAGGTAAAAACGCTTTTCTTTGATCCTTTTGTGGTTGTTATTCCGGCGCAAAAAGGTAAGCATAAGCGGCAGGAGAAGCTGGAGGCCTATCTCAGGGGCAGTCCATTCATATTTTTCAGCAAAGAAATTGCGCCTCATTATTATGATAAGCTCATTGAAATATGTGCCAGGATGGGGTTTAAGCCGGATATAGTGCATGAGGTCAACAATGTACATTCGATCTTACAGCTGGTCGAAGCTGGCCTGGGGGTGTCCATTTTACCTTATTCGCTAAAGCAGCAGTATAGTTTTTTAAAAGTGTCGTTTATTGAATTGGAGAATATGCCTGTGAGCACTGAGGTCGTAATGGCTTATAAACGCAGCAACAAGAGCGCAGCGCTTAGGTGGTTTGTTGAAAATTACCAGAGCAAAATTGCCCGGTTCTCAGGCTAATGAAGAGACTGTCCGGATTTGAACAAGGGATGGCCGGTAATGAACGGTGGAGGAATTCTCTTTTTTTCTATAAAGTTTAAATTCAATTAGTTGAATGACTGGCATTCCTTTTGGCCGGGTAGCATCAAATCAGCAATATGCACTGGAACTTTTTCCGCATAGCCGTCCGGCAGGCCATTAGAAATAAGGAACAGACCCTTTTCAAGATCATAGGGTTGGCGATAGGGATCGCCGTGTGTCTCGTCATTTTCCTGGTCGTCCGATTTGAAACGAGCTTCGACGATTTTCATCCGTCACGGGATCACATCTTTCGGATAGTCTCGGTTTTCAGGACACCCGTCGGGGTCGCCTACGAGTCCGGTGTACCCTTTCCTACAGCGCCGGCGTTGCGCCGCGATTTTCCCCAATTGAAGAATGTCGCGTCCATCCTTAGCCTCGGTGGAGACGGCCTGGTCACCGTCGGGTCGGGCAAGAAGTTCAGGGAGCCGAGCGGCATCCTTTATGCGGAACCCCAGTTCTTTGGGATGTTCGGGTTCCGGTGGCTCGCGGGGAATAAACAAAAGGCCCTGACAGCACCCAATACGGTTGTGTTGACCAGGTCAATGGCCATAAAATATTTCGGCGACTGGAGCTCGGCTGTTGGCCGTACGCTGACGTTGGACAATAGCAGGCTGCTTCAGGTAACCGGTGTGCTCGAAGATGTGCCGGCAAATACGGAATTTCCCCTGAAAGTGGTGATCTCCTATGCTACGCTTCCGAATACGGGTATCGGTGGTGTACTCAACAATTGGGTCAGCATATTCGCCCAGCACTACTGCTTTGTGACCCTTCCGGATAATTTGTCCGAGGCTGCATTCAACAAAGATCTGGCCGATGTCGTAAGACGGTATAAACCTGCGGAGAACTCCAACGAGGGGATGATGCTGCTGCCGCTGAAAGACATGCACTATGATACGCGATTCAATACCTTCAACAACCATCCCTTCAGCCGGTCGCTGGTATATACACTTGAACTCATCGGCCTTTTTGTGCTGCTGATCGCCTGCGTCAACTTCGTCAGCCTGTCTACGGCCCAGGCGATCAACCGTGGGCGTGAAGTAGGCGTAAGGAAAGTATTGGGGGGTACGCGGTCGCAGTTGCTCAGGCAGTTCATGGCCGAGACCTGCCTGTTAGTGATCATCGCTGCTGTAGTAGCGATCGCCGGCTGTCAGCTGACGCTGTCCTGGCTTAACCGACTGTTGGACGCCAATCTCAAGCTGGACGCGATCACCGCCTGGTCATTGCTTGCCGTAGTGCTGGCCACGACGTTTCTGGCAGGCTTTTATCCTTCTATCGTGCTCTCCGGTTTCAATCCCGCGACGGCATTCAAGACCAGGGCGGCTGCGGGCGACAGCGGTTCGAACCTGCTGCGAAGGCTGCTGGTGGTACTTCAATTCACAGTTGCACAGGCGCTGATCATCTGTGTACTGGTCATTATTGGCCAGGTCGATTTCTTCCGTACCGTTCCCATGGGTTTCGACAAAGATGCGATCCTTATCACTCACATGCCGGATAACAGCAAGATGGCCCTGCTACGGAACCGGCTGCTTCAGGCGCCGGGCGTCGAAAAAGTTAGCTTCAGCTATGCCAGCCCTCTCGACGTCAACACCGATTGGAACAGCGATATCGTCTACAACGGCGTTGCCCAGCACGATTTCGGCGTTAACCTCAAATGGGCTGATTCGGTCTATCCGAGCGTTTATCGATTCCAGCTGCTTGCCGGCAGCCTCTATCCCGGCCCGTACACCATGGTCGTCAACGAATCCTTTTTGCGTAAGCTAAATATACACCGTCCGTCTGATGCGATCGGCGCGAGGGTTATCATAAAGGGCATCGGCGACACAAGCCTTATTTCGGGTGTCGTCAAGGATTTTAACATCGCGCCCCTGCAGGATACTATCCGGCCTGTGGTCATGGAAAATTGGAACCGGGTCTATTCTACGATCAATATCAAGCTGACGCCTGCAATGATCCCCCGGGCCCTCCCGGCAATCGAGAAGGTCTGGAAAGACGTCTTTCCGGCTGACGTCTATGAGTACAGGTTCTTTGATGAAAGCATCGCCCATTATTATATACAAGAGGACCAGATGGCCTCACTATATAAGATATTTGCTGTTCTGGCGGTATTCATTTCGTGTCTTGGCCTTTATAGTCTAGTTTCCTTTATAGCTGCCAACCGGCGGCGGGAGATCGGCGTGCGAAAGGTCCTTGGGGCGTCGGTCGGCAATATCGTCCTCATGTTCTCCCGTGAGTTTGTTCTGCTTGTGCTGTTGTCGTTCCTGATCGCCGCGCCGGTAGCGGGATTGGCAATGCAAAAATGGCTGGAGAACTATGCGTTCCATTTCAAGCCGGGGCCGGTATTGTATATTGAGGCCGGGTGTATCTCCTTGATCGTTGCCTGGCTGTCGGTTGGACACCGGTCGTTAAGAGCAGCCAGGACAAACCCCGTAGAGAGCCTAAGGACGGAGTAGGTCAGGTGCTGAAGCGCCGATCACCTGACCGGCTGATATTCGATGATCAGAACGCCGTTGTCGAGTGCCCGAGAGCTCTTAAGAGAGAATTTCTTTAATTCCCGATCGTCGTCGAAAAGTCTAAGCCCGCCGCCGACCGAGACCGGGCATAGCATCAGTCGCAGCTCGTCTACGAGGTCATGGTGAAGCAGGGCTTTGGCGAGGGTGGCGCTTCCATAAAGGAGGATATCACCTCCGTCGGTCTTCTTCAGCGCGGTGAGGTCGCCGGCGACGTCGCGAAGGATATGGCTGTTGTTCCACTCCGCTGTTTTCAGGCTTTGGGATACGACATATTTTGGCAGCTGGTTCATACGGTCACCAAATGGGGTGCCGATCCCGGAGGGCCAATATTCGGCGAACTTTTCGTAGGTTTTTCTGCCCAACAGCAATGCCTCTACATTGGACAGCTCATCCAACTTGTATTTCCCGCCTTCCGGGTGGCGGAATTTCGCCTGCCAGCCGCCGTGAGGATGAGGCGTTTCATTGCCGCCTGGCGCCTCGACAACTCCGTCGAGCGTAATAAATTCGGTAACGATGATCTTTCGCATTGTCCTTTTTTTTGTGAAGCTAGTAAAGGTTACTGGTTCCAATGAGGGGAGAAAGAGACATTCCACGGGGGTAAATGCGGCCTATATTATCAAATTGTTACTCACTAGGGGTTCAAACGCCATTTTGTGTATGCGCATATGAAAGCCATTGTAACCGGGGTACAAAGACCCCTTATTTTTTAAACCAATGCTTAATACACATTTAGTTATGAACATTCGATCTCTAATTATGGTAGGAGTGTGGTTATCTTGCATTAGCTATTCCCGGGCTAATACAGCCAGCCGCTATATGTACTACCAGGTCGCCACGAGGGAGCCCGTCAAAGGAACAGTGGTTGGCGCAGATGGCGCTCCTGTCGCCGGCGCAACGGTTAGATCTCTCTCTACCAGGCAAACGACTACAACCAATGACAGGGGAGAATTTACCCTGCAGGCAGCCGAGGGTGAAAAGCTCATGATCACGATCGTTGGGTACAAAGATCAGGAGGTAACAGTGGCCGGTATGCCCTTGCGGGTTACCATGGTAACTGGCAACACCCAGCTGGGAGAGGTGGTAGTTGTGGGTTATGGCAGTCGGACGAGAGCTGACGTAACTGGTTCTTTAACTCAGCTAAAGGCAGATAATATAAGGCAAGGGGTTAATATTTCTGCAGACAATATGCTTCAGGGAAAAGTAGCGGGTGTACGCATCGCTCAATCCAGCGGTGAGCCAGGCGCCGGAGTCGATCTCTATATCCGTGGTGTCGGCTCCATCCGCAGTGGAAGCACACCGCTGTTTGTGATAGATGGCGTACCGTTGAGTAATGATAACGTGAGCGCAGGCAGCCCTGATTTCGGTTTGGGCAGCACCGATGCCAAGAACCCGCTGAATTTTCTGAATACCAGTGATATCGAAACCATTACTGTATTAAAAGACGCCTCTGCAGCGGCTATCTATGGCGCCAGGGGTTCCAACGGGGTGGTGCTTATCACGACCAAACATGGTAAAAAGGGTGATCCCTCATTGACCTATGATATGTATGTGGGCACGTCTAAAGTGATCAAAAAAATGGATCTCCTTTCTGCATCGGACTACCGGAAAGCAATTGCCAATCAGGCTTTTGATCATGGTGGAAATACTGACTGGCAGGATGCGGTTCTGCGCAATGGTTTCATTCAGAACCACAATCTGTCTTTTGCAAAAAACACGTCTACAGGCAGCTATGTGGCATCGGTTTCCCGCCTTGACCAAAATGGCATTGTGAAGAGCAGCAGCTTCAAAAGAACAACCGGCCGGTTGAATGCTGAAGAGTCCTTCCTCGATAACAAACGGCTGACCATTAAATTGAACATGACCGCCAGCAATATCGACGAGACGGGAATACCCAATGGGAATACCGCCGGATCAGACGGACAGCTGATCATATACGCGCTGATGGCCAACCCCACCAGGTCGGTGTATGACTCAACCGGAAAATACACCAATTTCAATCAGATCCAGCTATTCAATCCCCTTTATGTGCTCAGCGTTTATGACGACAGAACCAATACTTTCCGTGTGCTGGGCAATCTGGAAGCTTCATTGCGTCTGTTGCCGGGATTGAACTATCGATTCAATCTGGGTATCGACAAGACAACTTCAGAGCGGAATACCACTATTTACCCGAATGTTACCGATCGTACCCCCCAGGGCGCCTATGTACAAAACGACCTGAGGTCATTGACTACTTTGCTGGAACATTACCTCACCTATAACCTGGCCATTCAAAAACACCAGATAGAGGTATTGGGTGGCTTTTCCTATCAAAAGTTCAAATTCTCGGGTACGGCCTTCGGGATGCAGAACATTGCTGCACAGGGTACTGGTGTACCGCCCATGTATAACCCGGGGTATTCGGGAACTCCTTCCGCCCCCAGTGGGTATGCCCAGGAGAATGAGCTGCAATCCTACTTCGGACGTGTGAACTATAACTTCGACAACCGGTTGCTGTTTACGGCATCGATCCGCGCAGACGGCTCTACCCGGTTTGGCGACAACAACAAATATGGCTACTTTCCCTCCTTTGCGGGTGGCTGGAACCTTACCCGCGAAAGTTTTCTTGAAAACGTGCCTGCGGTCAGGAGTCTGAAGCTGCGCGCCAGCTGGGGACAGACCGGTAACCAGGAAGTGCCTAACAAAATTACCCAGGCGAGTTATACCTTATCCTCCGGCTCAGGGTATTACCTGGATGGAACGAACCTGGTCAATGGTGTTACAGTAAACCGTACGGCAAACCCGAACCTGAAATGGGAGCTGGTGGAACAATACAATGTAGGTGTCGACTTCGAGCTTTTCAAGAACAAATTGTACGGTTCAATCGAATATTATAACAAGACTACCAAAAACCCTATCCTGAATATTCCTTCTGAGCCACTCAGCCCGACGACCACAGTATGGAAGAACGTCGCCGCCCAGATCATAAACAAGGGCGTTGAAATTACACTGGGATCGCAGCTCATCAACTCGAAAGACCTGAGCTGGACGGTTGATGTCAATGGGTCCACGCTGAACAACACCATCAAAGACCTTCCTGTTTCCGAGCTCTATTCCGGCAGCATTTCAGGTCCGGGCCTTTCCGGCGTAACTGCCAATATCTATAAGAATGGATATGCGGCCGGCTCTTTCTTTATGTTAAAGCACCTTGGATATGACAAGAACGGCAAGGATATATTTGAAGATAAGAACGGAGATGGCATTATCAATGCGGATGACAGAGAGATATTTCAGGGGGCGATTCCCAAATTTAACTATGGCTTCAACAGCCAGTTGCGGTATAAGACCCTTGATCTGTCGGTTGCGCTGATCGGACAAGCCGGGGGGTACCTGTTCAACAATACCGCTCTTGACCTGAACATCAATAACCTGGCATCGGACCGCAACGTGCTGAAGAAATATGTCGACGCAAAAGCGAATGTCGGCAACCAGGTGACCGTGTCGTCGTTATACCTGGAGAAATCAGATTTCCTCCGCCTCAGCAATCTGCGTTTGGGGAACACATTCTCTTTCAAGCAGGTACCCTGGATGCAATCGATCAATATATATGTAAGCGCTCAGAACCTGTTCACCATTACTAGATATTCGGGGTATGACCCGTTGGTGAATACGACCAAAAATGCAAACGGTAATCAGTCGCTGGGTGTAGACTACGCTACCTATCCCTCAACAAAAACGTTCCTGTTAGGCGCAACGATCAAATTTTAAATCATTTGTAATATGAACAAGAAATCATTATATCTATTGGCCTGCACATTTCTGATAGCGGCCCTGTCAGGCTGCACCAAGCTGAAGGAGCAGGTAATCGATGAGGTGCTGGGCTCCAATATTGCAAGCCCCCAAAATGCACTGGCCTCAGCGTACGGGCAAATGGACAATGGAACGTTTGTTGACCATAGCCAGGTATTTTCCTTGCAGGAATATTCGACCGATGAAGCGATATTACCTACGCGCGGCAGCGACTGGGGCGACGGTGGTATTTATCGTGCAATTCATGAATTTACCTGGGGGCCGGACAACTCGATGCTTACCAACACGTGGAACAGTCTTAATAACGGGATCACGCTATCCCTGACGGCAATCAGTACCATCAACAAATCTACCGCTTCCAACAAGGCGCAGCTGCTGGCGGAAGCCAAGGCCCTTCTGGATCTTTACACTTTTCATGCATTGGACCTGTATGGTCAGGCGCCATATCGCGATCCGAGCCTGGACAATGCTCCGCTGCAGGTGAGGACGGCGGCAACGGCCATCGACGATCTGATCAAAGATGTTGAATCATTGATACCGGATCTGGCGAATATAGGCCAGAATAATACTGGTAATGGGCGTTTTACGAAACAGGCTGCTTATGCTCTGCTGGCAGACATGTATCTTAACCGTGCTGTGTACAAAGATCGCTATAATACTTCAGGTTTTAATTTCAGTGAAGCGGCGGTTGATAATAACGGAACCGACATGGACAAGGTAATCTCTTATACTTCCCAGCTCATCGGGTCGGGGCAATTCAAGCTGGAAAGCAATTTTTTTCACAATTTTGACATTCAGAACGCGAATGGAACTGAGCTGATCCTTGCTATAACCCAGTATGTAAATACTCTGCGCAGCAGCAGCAATAATTTTGCGTATATGCCGATGGAGAGGAATCAGAAACCTTCTCCGGCTAACCGCGGAACCAATGCCATCTGCACTACCCCTGAATTTTATGCTACCTGGGATAACAATCATGACGACCCGCGGTTTCAAAGACATTATCAGTATGCAGATGGAACCTGGTTCATGAACGACGGTACTGATGTGAGCGTGCCTGCCACCAGTCTTGTCGTAGGTACAACACTGCCCTGGTTCCATTTTAACCGCGGGATGCAGGTCGGTCAGCAGTATGGACCACGCCTCTCGGGAACTGATTATGAGCGTACACCCGATGGTCGTATCAAAGTCAGCAAGCTGTATTGTGAAAAGGCTCCCACCCAGCTCATGGACTTTACGCCCGAACTAAATTTTGATGATCCCAACCAGTCAGTATTCACTCAGCTGGAGATCAATCGGGGCGTCCGGCCCTTTAAATTCGAGTTTGATCCGCAAGGGGCTAACAGCAGAAGCAATTGTGCTATTCCCGTCTACCGGTTGGGTGGAATGTACTGCATGCGTGCAGAAGCTTATTTGCGTAAGGGCCAAACCGCTCAGGCGCTGGCTGATGTAAATATGCTTCGTACAAGCAGGACGCGCGAGGCGCTGTATGCAAATGCCCCCGGAAAGGCGCTTGCTTTCATCGATATGCAGACGCTGTACAATGAGACGGGTTTTGAAATGTATTGGGAAATGTACAGAAGGAAAGCTGCGATCCGGTTTGGCAAATTTGAAGCGGCTGGAACGGCCAAGCCGGTATCACAGCCTTTCCGCCGGATCTACCCCATCCCTCAGTCTACGATGGATGCTACGAAGATATTTGTGCAGAATGACGGGTATAAGAAATAGTGGTCTTTGAGTGATCAGCATGAGGGCCGTCTCAGAGTAATCTGGGGCGGCCTTTTAGCTCGGACCTGGACGCGATCGCGGCCGATAAGTACGAACAGCAGCTGCTGCGCTACTTCGACCTCGTCGCTTGGGTGCGGGGTAACGCATGGAAATTTATTTAAAAATCTCATTTAGTTTGTCCTCCAGCGGTTTTCCGATCAGGGTTTTACCGATAATTACTCCATTGGGATCGATCAGAAAGTTTTGTGGTATTGCCTGGACGCCGAATGCTCTCGATGCCGATCCATTCCAGGAATTCAATTCGGAAAGCTGAAGCCAGGGAAGTCCATCGCTTTTTATAGCGGCCAGCCACGACGCCTTACTCTTGGGCTTATCGAGGGAGACACCGACAATCGTAAAGTTCCGGTCTTTGAATTTCTCATAGATCTTTATGAGATTAGGATTTTCCGCACGGCATGGTCCGCACCAGGAAGCCCAAAAGTCAACGAGCACATACCTGCCGCGAAAGGAGGAAAGTTTGACCGGTTGGCCTGCCGTGTCGGGAATTTCAAAATCCGGCGCGGGTCGGCCGATCCCTGTAATTTTCATGCTTTTCAGATTATCTTCCATTTTTTTGCCTTCTGTAGTTGCCCGGGTTCTTGCTGTTAATCCATCAAACAATGATCTGACCATATCATAATCCCGATCATAGGCGACATTCCCAAGCAGCGCGACGCTTTGCATAGACGCAGGGTGCGATCGGATAAACCGGACGTAGGCGCCTACCGTCAGGTCGCGATATCTTTTCTTGAATTCCGCCAGTTTAGATGCATAATCAGGCGTGGTCTCCGGAGTCTCCTTTCCTTCCAGAAATCTTTTGTCTTCGGCTGTCATCTTCGAAAATGCAGTGTCGACCAGCTTATTTAGATCGGTATAATCATTGTTGAATGGAGTTCCGGTTATCTCTGCACCTTCGACTTTGCCGCCATTCGTCTTCACCTTTATAGTGCCGGGTTCGAGGAAGACCGTTGTCTGTTCGGGACTTTTGTCTTTCCCCAGGCCCTTTGAGTCGAAGATCAACGTGGCTGATATGGGCTCGGACGGTGCCGTCCCGGTGAATCTGAACGATCCTCCTTTCAATTCAACGGAATCCACGATGGTCTTTCCTCCCCTACTGTACTCCAGGTAAGCTTTTGTCGGGGGATCATAATTGCCGAATTTTCCGGTGATCACGAACTTTTTACTGGCCTGACCGAATGCCGCCAGCTGCATCATCGCCAGGCCGGCTGTTACTATTTTTTTCATGTACTTAAATGATTGATCTGATTTAAATGTCATCTATTTAAATAATTCCGCCAGTTTCGTCTCCAGTTCCTTTCCGTGTAGATCCATTGCGACGATCTCACCCTTGTTGTTCACGATGAGATTCCGCGGAATTGCCTTAATACCATATTTCAGGCTGATGGGAGAATCGAATCCTTTGAGATCGCTGAGGTTCGTCCAGGTGTAGCCATCGTCGCCGATCGCCTTTCTCCAGGATCTTACGTCCGTATCCAGCGAAACGCCTATCACGGCCAGGCCTTGTGTGCTGTATTTTCTATAAAGCGGGACAAGCGCCGTGGCCTGCGATCTGCAAGGGCCGCACCAGCTGGCCCAGAAATCGATGAAGGTATAGCTGTGGCTGGTTGTGATCTCCCTGGTGGAAATGTTTTTTCCCCCCGTGTCCGCCATCACGAAATCTTCGTACTTCAATTCTTTTCCACTTGTGTTCGCTGTGGCGTCTTTTGTTTCATTGTGGGATTCAGCTGCTGCCGGGTTCTTGTCGTTCAGGATGAGCGTGTATTCCTTCGATGACGGGGGGAGACACATCTGATCGTTGCAGGCCATGTACTTTATCCTGACGTGGATCGTTGTTTTTACATCCGCTTTGAGTCGGATCATCTGTGAAAATGTAACTCCTTTCTTATAAAATGCCGCCTCTTCCCCCGCAGGTATTTCATCGCCTTTCTCTTTCATTTCACCGGTCAGTTCAACATTATCGTTCGTTTCGAACGAGATCGTGGTCGGCATTCCGATGCCCCCGGCAAAGGACTGCGGATAGATATGAAAGGGCTCTTTGATGGACGCGATGAATTTTACCTCAAACGTGAGTGGCCAGGTCGATGTGCTACTGAGTCTCCAGGATACAGGATGATTGTCCTGAGCCGATCCGGAAAGGGCCATAAGGCAGATCAATATTCCAACAATGAATGTTCTCATAGTTTTTATCCTTTGTTATACCTCGCCTTGACGATCTCGACCATCGACTTGAGCTTATAATATTCCCGGTCTGTAGAGCCGGCGTAACCGGCGCTATAAAATCGGATATTCCCTGCAGGATCGTAAACGATCTTTGTTGGAGTCCCCTGAACATCATATACTTTGTTCTCCTCATCACGCAGGACATCAAGGGTAATTCTTTTTTTTGCTACAAACGCCTTTACGTCTTTTTCCTCTTCAAAAAGGTCAACCACAAATAGTTGGAACGAATCTTTCTTATAATCTGCTACCACATGGTCAAATCCGGCGAATGCCGCAACACAAGGGGTACATCCGGTAGACCAGAAATCCAGCGTCAGCACTTTTCCATGATATTCCCCGAGATGGACGGATTGGTCATTCAGATCGGGTAGCGATATATCCTTTACGGGTTTTGTGGCCCGAAACAGAGTCATTGGTTTCTCAGCTTCATTCTTTTTCGGGAAGAACCCTTCCAGTGTAGCCGTTGGCGATTCGATGTACATTTTTTCCACTTCTGAATAACATTCATTGTAAGCATCGGTCTGCAGGGAGCTGAGGTATTGTTCAAAACCTTTGTCAGTACCCTTTACTTTTTTATAGACCTGTCTGAAGGTGGCAACCATGGCAGGGTTTGAATCGGCATCTTTGAAGGCTTTGCTCAGTGTATCAAATGCTATCTGGCTCTTGCCGGCAGCCAGCATCACTATTGCGAAACGGTTCAGGTAATTGGATTTTTGGTCTTTGAAATATCGCATTTCGCGGGTGCCATCCTTAACCTCCGACGATCTCGCCAACATATCCAGCGCTGGTTTGATATTTCCCAGTTGAGCATTGGCCGCAGCATTTACTTCCATAAGCGGCTGGGTTCTGCCCATTCCATCGGTCATCCTGCCTTTCTGAAGATCATCCAATATATCCGCCGACACCTTCTCTACGGCTGCAGGGTCGTTGCTCTCATCGAGCAGATGCTCCAGTGCGTAGGTAAGGTAGAGCAACTGGAGTCCATTGAATTTCGGATGCATGTTCTTATAATACCAGTAGCGCTCAAAGTTGCCTTTGGTCAGCCATCCCGTGGCGAGCTGTGCACGATATTCCTGATACATGTCTGGTTTAGCCGGGTCGACCGGGTTTGTCTTCAGCATTTCGTTGTATTGCTGCTCCTGGTCTTCGACTTTTTCGATCTTACTGAAATCCGCAAATTTTTCCATTTCGGATTTTGATTGCTGTGCAAAAACAGGGCTGGAGAGCAGCAATAGAAATAGTAGATTTTTCATCTTCGTTATTGTTGGGGATTATAGTTTATGGATTTTCGACAAGACCCTTATTTTCTGTGATCATACGTTGGCCAAACTTCAGAGCGAATCGTTCCGGTCGAAGCGTAAAGGTCGCCACCACATTCCCGTTATCGTCATAGATCTCGTGCGTATACTTAACTGTGTTGCTGTAGATTGGGTCTACGGAAAGTCTGCGTTCATCGAGCCATCGTAAGCCGGTGGTGGCGAATTCCCGGATGCGTTCCTCCAACACGAATTTTACCAGCGCTACCTGATCGGAAGCAATGTTTGCCGGTACTGCCGCGATAGTTGCGGGCATTCTCTTAGCCCTTAGGAATTCAACGTCTGTTTTGGCGCCCGCCAGATCGTTTGCCCGTGCTTTCAGTTCGGCGCGCATCAAATAGAGGTCAGGTAGAGACGGGCCGATGCCTACGGTAAAGTCGGCGGAGAAGCGTCGCATGCCATTCGGAAATTGAAATGATCCAAACAGCTCTGTGTTGTTATAAAGGTTCAGGCGCATGTCCGACGAGTCATACAAGGCTGCAGTCCGGGGACTCGTTACAAAGGTATTGGCAGCGTTAAAATAGAAGGGGCGTGAGCTTACATTGTAGATGGTCTGGCTATTGGCGTTGTCGAGAGGCTTGTTTGCCAATCTGAATATAGCATCGGGATACCAGCTGTCGGCGGAGTTAGGGTCGAGGACGTCGTTGTAATCATATAAGGCCACGGGTATCGTGGCGCCTGCCAGCGCGACAAATGCCGAATCGACATGCGTTCGGGCATCGACAAAATCCGCCATGTACAGGTAGATACGGCCAAGGTAAAATTCCGCTGCTGCTTTCGAAAATTTACGACGGTTAACGACTGCCCCAAGATTTGGCAGCGCCTCGGTCAGGTCTTTTATAATAAAGTCATATCCTTCCTTGACCGTCGCACGTACAAATTGCGTCTGCGTCACGTCAGCGGCTGTAATTATCGGAACGCCAAGGTCTTTGGCGGCAGTGGCGGCGTTGTAAGGTTTTGAAAAGTCATTTAAAAAGGAGAGAAGGCAAAGGGCCCTGCCGACCTTTGCTTCTGCCCGAATCGCCAATTTTTGCCGATCGGTGCCGTTCTGTGACTGCATCACCTCGTTGATCACTTTGTTGAAGACATAGAGGCTTTGAATGTAAGATTGGGCCGCGCTGATCTCTATCGGCAATTCATCGGGCAGATAGACGGAGTCCGAGAATTGGAAAAGCCGTTGCATCCTAAGCTGTGCTGCATCGTAGTACTGTTGCTGTGCGGCTATATCATCTCCAAGATAGCCGGACGCGGTAAAGGACGTTTCGATAAAGGCAGCATTCATCAGCTGCTCGTAGTCATCGGTACTCGTGGCTACCGTAAATCCCTTGGGTTGTATCTCCAGAAAGGATTTTTTGCAGGCCACGGTGGCCAGCGTCAGCAGGAAGAGCGATAGAGCCAGCCGGTATTTATATGAAAATTTCATCATTGCAGTTGTTGATTAATTAAAGGTTGATATGCGCGCCGATCGTCAAAGCGCCCTGACCCGTGCGCATGGACCGAACCCCGGCCACACTTTGGAATTCAGGATCGATGCCCAGGCTATTGGCCTTCCAGAGCATCAAATTGGAAACCTGGACCCGGAAGGCGACTCCCGCAACGTGGAGACGCTGAATGATCTGCTTTCCGAGGTTGTAGGATAGGGTAATGTCTCTGATCTTAGCGTAGGATGCATTGAACACATTCGTATTGCCATGGGTGTAATAATCGGTAAGCCGATTGTTGTCGATCGCATTCGAGCCTGCATATCTCGGAATATTTGTTCTGGCTTCATCACCGGGAGCCTTCCATCGGTTGGCAAATTCGCTGCTCATGGAATTGTCATACATTACGCCGCTCCAGAATGTATTCGCATCCCGGAATAACACATGACCCATATTGTAGCTGATATTGATCCCCAGGTAAAATCCCTTATACAGAAATGTATTGGACAATCCGCCCGTCCAGGAAGGCTGAGAGCTTCCCATATACAATACGTCATCGGAGGTGGATGCGGTAGCGGCTGACGTGACCTTACCGGTGGCCTGTTTTATCTGCGGATCGCCGGATGCATTTAGTCCGGCGTAATTGTATGCAAATACGGTGAATGCCGGCCGGCCAACGAAGAACGGCGACAACCTATTCGTTGCGATCATGCCGGGACCGGTCGTAATAGGTGCGCTGACAGCCAGGCTCGTGATCTTGTTCCTGTTATAGCCGAACGTCAGGTAGGTTCTCCATATGAAGGTTCTGGACGAGATGTTGAGGGAATTCAGGCTAAGCTCGATCCCTTTATTCTCCAGATCGCCAAAGTTCCCGGTCACGCTTGGGTATCCCGTCAGGGGAGCCGTTCTCAGCGGTCCGATCAGATCATGGGTTTTTTTCAGGTATCCGTCAATGGATCCTCCCAGGCGGCTGCCGAGCAAAGAAAAGTCGATACCGGTATTATAAACAGACGTTCCCTCCCAGGTGAGTTTATTATTGCCAGGAGTCGAGATGACATAGCCTGCTCCGTTGACATAATTGACATTGGCCTGAGCAAGCAGGATGTCAAAGGAGGCAGCGGTGCCCGGAGTCGGTGCGTTTCCAGTGATACCGTAAGTGAGTCGAAAGTCCAGCCGGTCGATCCAGCTGATCTTTTGCATAAATCCTTCGCGGCCCAATATCCACTTGCCGCCGACACTCCAGACAGGTCTGTTTTGCGCAGACTGGTCGAAGCCGAACAGATTGCTTTTATCGATTCTCCAGCTGGCATTCAGCACGTATTTGCTCAGGTAGGCGTAGTTGAGATTGGAATAGTAGGAGGTGGTCCTTGTTATAACGCCCTCGCCGCCGCTGAGATTGTTGGGCAGAGTATATGAAAGGCCAGGTACAGTTCCGGTAATGCCTTTGGACAAGGTATCATAATTGACCGGACGCGAGACCTGGAGCTGGTCGTCCCAGCCTCTATAGATCACCTGTGTTGCAATGGGTGTAACGCTGGTCGCCTCCTGCCCTGCAAGCAAGGTCAGCTGGTGTTCCTTCCAGCTATTGTCAAAGATCAGCTGATTTCTGACCGTCCAGCTTTTCTGTGTGGAATTGTTTTCGGTCAGCCTTCCGCCGGAAGTGGGAAGCCAGTATTGCGGAATGTCGTTTACAGTCGGCGCTTGTGTGAAATCCACTAGCTCATTTCTTACTCCATAGCTTGCCTGGCTCAATACGGTTCTTGTATTCGAGGAGTTGGTAGTATATCCATAGGTGCCTTCAAAGCGAAGGCATTTCAGAAGGTTGATCTTTACCCCGCCTACCAGCCGGCCTGACAGGGAGCTGCCCTTGAAATAGCCGTTGTTGATCTCATTGAGGGGGACATAATCCAAATTGATACGGCTTCTTGCCTGATAATCCAACCGAAGTGAATCGCTGTAATTACCCATAAAGTTGACCGCCAGGGGATTGCCGCCGGCATCCCGGAATTGCTGATAAGGTACAAAGGACGAGCCCGGAACGGCTATCCCATCTGTAATGCCGATGGCATTTCCGCTGGTAGTGGTATTCGTCAGGTCGGTGATCAGGGAGAATTGCATTTTCGGGCTGGCATTGAAGTCCTGCCTCAGGTTGATCTTATAGCTGTTATTCTGTTGCCCGGGGACATTGTTCTGAATGCCGGTATAGCTTAACGATCCATAAAAAGAATGGACACGTCCTCCGCCGGAAAGGGATATGGTGTGATTCATCGTTGCGGCATTCCGGTAAAATATATTGGCGATCTGACTATGGTTGGAGATCGATGCCAGGCTGTCCAGTGACTTGTCGGCCTGCGACTGAGATATCAATCCTCTGTACGCATCATACTGCGTCTGCAGATGGGGTGGAACGGGGGCTACCAGCTGTACGCTCCCCCAGGTATTGTAGGGGGCATACTGGGGAAAGATCTCTTTGACAGCGGTGATGTATTGCGCGCTATTCAGTTTCGGAATATAATTCAGGTCCGGGCGGCCCTGGAAGATATAATACCCGTCATACTCGATCTTTAAATTCTCGCCGGCCCGGCCTTTTTTTGTGGTGATAATGATCACGCCGTTGGCCGCCTTCGCACCCCAGATGGAAGCCGCAGACGCGTCTTTAAGTACTGTGATATCAGCAATATCCTGGGGATTGATATTGGCAATTGGATTGGCGCCGTTCATGATATTCGCCATAGCATCCGGATTGTTGTTGTTGAGCGGTAATTCGACGCCATCTACAATTATCAGCGGTGATCTGGTGGAGTTGATCGATGTGAGCCCTCGGATCAGTAATGGCTCAGCATTGGGTGCATTATTAACGACAAGGCCGGGCACCAGCCCGTCCAGTCTCTGCAGGACGTTCGGGCTGCTGGATCGCATGGAAATCGTAAGCATGTCCGGCTTTGAGAAGGAGCCGGCGCTACGTTCTTTGGATATTATTTGATAGCCGGTTGAGACTACATCTGCGTTTTCCAGTATATCGGTCGAAGGCTCCAACCTTATATTGATGGTTTGGCTAATCGTGACCCTGATCTCCTTTTGTCGATAACCGACAAAGCTTATCACGATGACACTGCCTTGCTCGACTGTCAGCTGGAATTCTCCCCGGGCGTTAGTGATGGCAGTAGGCTGTTTGTCCTTTACCTGGATGGTAGCTCCTTCCAATGGTTGCTTGTTGGAACCACTTACAGTTCCCGACACCCTGATCGGCTTTTCTTCATCCGGCACGGGCTTCATCGGCGCGTCTTTTTTGATCAGGATATTTTCTTTGGAGATTTCAAAGGTCAGATGATCGTGTTGCAGGATCAGCTCCAGAAATGTCTTCAAGGGCATATCCCGCACATTTACTGTGACGGGGCTTGCGTTTTTTATATGTTCATCGTTATAAAAAATGCTGTAGCCGGTTTGTTTTTCGATGGCTTTGAACACCAATTGCAGAGGCATTTTTTGTGTTGCCAGGGTGACGGTTTGAGCAATACCTGAAGCGTGAGCGCTGAAGAATGCTGCAGTTAAAAGCACAATTGTTAGTTTCATCGCTAACAGCGTTTTGGTTATTAGCCGGGGGGCGGATCGTTCGTTTGCGGACAAACCGATGCCGCACGGCTGGTTAAAAGCAGAAAATTTCATACCTTCCTCAAAGTTTGGTTAGTTAATAAGCAGTTGTCGTCGATTGAAAATTGGCTTGTTGGTTGATCAAATGTTGCCGAAGATGTTCCCGCATCTTCGGTTTTTGTTTAATCTCCCGGGGTTTTTGTTTCTTCTATAATAATTGTTTTTTTGGTGTCGGGGTTAATTATTCAAGATGATCAGCCGGTTCTTTTCCTCCATTCGGTAATGCAAGCCGGCGGACGCAAGAAAATGCAAAATATCGGACAGCGGTAGATTTCTTTTGAGGGTACCGCCGAACTGGATTGCTCTTAAGGGTTGTTCAAAGACGATCTGAATATCATACCAACGTGCCAGTTGACGCATTGCTGATTCTAATGACATTCCTTCGAAGTTGAACAGCCCATTTTTCCATGCGATCGCAGCGTCCGGATCCGGTATATCTATCACTTTTATCGTTCCGTTATCGGCATCGGTAACAGTCTGCTGGCCAGGTTTGAGTATTACGCCGTGTTCTTTGTCGTTGAGTTTGCCTTGTGTGACTTTGACCGCGCCTTCCAATAATGTTGTACGGATCATATTTTCATTTTCGTAGGCATTTATGTTAAAGCGGGTACCGAGGACCTCTATCTTAGTATCGCTATTCAGATTGACAATAAAGGGCTTTGCGGCATCTTTTTTCACTTCAAAGTAGGCTTCTCCCCGGATCAGGACTTCTCTTTTGCTCCCGACAAATGCTGTAGGATAAGTAATAGCCGAAGCCGCGTTCAGCCATACTGAGCTCCCGTCTGGCAATGTCAGATGGTACATTCCGCCGAAAGGAGTGGTCAATGTGTTGACTGAGCTGACAGTATCCTTGCCCTTGTAGGCCAATTGGCCATCTCCAAGTTTAATTATATTTACGCGACCCTGGTTTGTTACCACACCATCCGCTGCATTGTCAAGGACGATGGTGCTGCCATTCGCAAGCGTAAGGGTGGCTTTATTTCCACCTGGCGGGATATCGGGCTCCGGGTTCCTGAGAACGATCGTGTCGGGCTGGTGAATGCTGCTTTTGGTGTGCCATATGGCCAGGCCGATCGCCAGAATGATCGATGCTGCGGCCGCCACTGTCCAGAAAAGCAATCGTCTCCCGGGATGGATAATGCCGGGAGAGCCGGAATCGATCTTTTTGAAAAGCTCGTCGATTTTTTCGACACTCATTTGTTCCTCTCCTTCGAGTGTCGTCCAGACATCTTCGAGTTCGGTCTCTAATTGTTGCTGGTGGCTGGAATCCAGCACCATGCCCCATAACTCTTTCTGATCCTCCGGAGAGGCGGTGCTGTCAAGCCAACGGTTCAGCAAATAGGTTAATCGTTCCGACATTGTTCGACGGTGGAATTTTGAATTGGTAAGGTTACTTCAGTATGATACAGGAAACTGGAAGAAGGCGAAGAAAAGAATGATATTTTTTTAATGCTCACTTAACCTAAAGATGATAAAGAGCACAACAGCCTGTGTGCCATAATGTTGTGAAAGACCTTCGCGAATTACTTTCAACGCATCGACCATATGCCGTTTGACCGTGACCAGATTTAGTCCCAGGCGATCGGCAATCTCCTGTTGCTTCAGGCCTTCCTCGCGGCTCAATAAAAAGACCTTTCGTTGCGAAGGAGTGAGCTGATCGATAAGTTGGTTGATCTGCCGTTGGACTTCCCTGGAAAGCAGTCCGTCGTCTGCCGCTTGCTGTGGTGATTGCTGCCTTGCCAGTTGATGTTCGATCAATCCCTCTCTTGCAACCGCCTGAAATCCTTTAAGGGCAAGGTTGTGGGCCATCCTGCGGAGATACGCCTGAATGTTCTCTATGGCAGGCAGTTTCTGGCGCATGGACCAGATCTTAAGAAAGATATCCTGAACGGCGTCGTCAGCGAGCTCCCTGGAGCGGGTCACCTTATATACATACGTAAAAAGCTGCTGATGGCAGGCATCGAATAGCTGCCGGAAAGCTACTTCGCTTCCGTCTGCGATCTGCTTAAGCAAATCCTTTTCATTATCAATCGATTTAGAAGTCACATCTCTACGCATTAGCCTGCAAGGTAAAAATAGGGAAAAGTGGGTAGTAAAAGAATAAAGGGGCGATGTGAAAAGCTAGCGGCGAATGAAAAGGATTAAGAACGTTGAAGGCAACAAAAAGCCCCAATTTCAACAATTGGGGTTCGCTAACAGCCTTAGGGCTTTGGACAGGCTTGAAATAGGCATAGGAGCATGATTGGGTTGCTTCAGCGCAGGCAAGTGAGGTCGTCGCTCCCTTAAATATCACTGAAACTCATTATCTTGAGTAGCAAATTGATACTACGGGTGGCTCTACAACCGACCTTTTCTGATGAAGAATTACTACAGCGGCTTGCTGCGGGTGAACCCGCTGCCCTGGAAGCCCTGATCAAGAGCCATTTTGCGGTCATTTGCCGTTTTGCCGAAAAATTCCTTCCTGACTCGGCCCTGGCCCAGGACGTTGCGCAGGAATCGTTCATTAAGTTGTGGAAGTCCGGCAAGACGTTCGATACCATTACGGCATTGAAAGCCTATCTCTATACCATCGCACGCAACGGTTGTCTTGACCTGATCCGCAACCGTAGCCGATTGGAGGAACGGCATCAGCGGGCCGCTGCCGGGGAACAGGAAGCCATGGAGCCTGTCTTGGCGGACATTATGCGGGCCGAATCCATCGCGCTTATTTACCAGTTTGTTCAGGATATGCCGGGGAAAATGCGTGAGGTATTTTTTCTGAGCTATCGGGAGGGCATGACTGTCAGCGAAATAGCGGTCCAATTGGGCTGGAAGGTGAAGGCAGTAAAAAAGCAGAAATATAAGGCGCTGGTTGCGCTGCGGGGTCGGTTCGGGGGACATACGAACCTCCTTTTGCCCCTCCTTTCCGCCGTGGCGATGTGGTCCGGCCATGGGCCGGGAAAATAATTTTTCGCTGCCCGGGGGTCTTTTTCCGGTGGGCGGCGTTTCTTAAAAGGATCTATGGCTGAAATTGACGATACCAACGCGGAATATATCCGGGCGGTCACCGTGGCCGGAATTATCTATAAGTTCCGGGAGAAGCAGCCGCTCACAGCAGGGGAGCGACAGGATCTGGACGACTGGATCAATAAAGGTGATGCCAATAAAACGCTTTTCGATGAGTTGCTGCAGCGGGAACGGGTTGTCGCGGAATTAGAGGCGCTGAATGGATATGACTATGATAGCGCGGTTTCGTCCGTGTTTGCGGCTATTGGCCTGTCGCGTTCCCCAGTTGTTTCTCTCCGTAGCCAAACGATGAGGAGAAGTGTAACGGCTGCGGCCATTCTGCTTTTGATTGTGAGCGGCTGGTGGTTCTTTTTTATGCGTCGGAATTCGGGCGGGCAGTCTGCGGGGATGGCGAATATTGCTTCTTTGTCCCGCGACAGGGCCGTGCTGACGCTTGGCGATGGACGACAGGTGTCGCTTGACAGTGCACACGCCGGACCGATGGATAGCCAGGGCGGCGCCAGCGTTCGGCAGGAGGTCGGCCGGCTGGTGTATACCGTTGCGCGTAATGCTGACGGTGGTCCTACTGTTTACAACACGTTAACCGTACCCCGGGGCGCCCAATACCATGTCGTGCTTGCAGATTCCAGCGAAGTCTGGCTCAACGCGGCCTCTTCCATCACCTATCCGACCACCTTTACGGCAAATGCGCGCGAATTGACTGTCACGGGCGAAGCCTACTTCCGCATAGCAAAAGACGCGACAAAACCATTCCTGGTCACTTCCCGGGCAATGAAAGTCCAGGTTCTCGGCACGGAATTCAATCTTATGGCCTACCCCGATGAACCGGCAATCCGTACAACCCTGATCAACGGCGCCGTTAAGACAACAGTTGACTTCAAACAACGTCCGCCGCAACAACTTCTGCTTCGTCCCGGCGAGCAGGCAGCTGTGGATAGCGCAACCGGATTGCTGCATCTCGAAAAACCCAATGTTGATGCCGTCACTGGCTGGCACTACGGTGAATTTCGCTGTCACAACGCCGAACTGCCAACTATTCTGCGGCAAATTGCCCGATGGTATGACGTCTCCATCGAATACCGGGGTTCTGTTTCCGGGATCAATTTTGATGGCGTCCTTTCGCGAAAGCACCGGCTGGAAGAGGTGTTGGATATTCTCGCTGATACCCGGAAGGTTTATTTTGAGTTTAAAAGCCCCGGCACCGTAGTAGTCATACCCGGTACGAAACCGCATCGATGATTCTGACATCGGAATGAGGGGAACCGGTAGCGAAAAGGGGCGCGGGAACTTCGTTTTCCAGCTGAAACACGCTAACTTTCTGGTCGACCAAAAAAAATTACCTGGTCCGGGGCCTATTCCTCATCAGCGGCGTTTCATTCAGGTACCTATCCTTCTATCGAACATGCTGCCGCCTAACGTCCGAATTGTCATGAAGTGGACTGCCTATGTTGTATTGACTGCCATCCTCCATGTGTGCACACCTGCATTATCGCAGCGTGTCAGTATCCACGCCAGGGGCCTGTCGCTTGAGCAGGTGATCGTGGAGATCAGGACACAGACAGGACTGGAGTTCCTTTATCAAAGTTCGCTGTTGGAGGGAACGCATGTGGTGAGCCTCGATGTGCAGGACATGTCTGTCCAGGACGTACTGAACATCTGCCTCAAAGGGCAGGGACTAGGTTTCAACATCCGGAGCGGCACTGTTATCCTTTTCAGGGAGAGCGATCCTTCGCGGAAGGAGCATCCTTCGCCTGCCGATACGGTAAAGCTTCTTATGGGACGGGTGGTTGACCCGCGGCGGTTGCCGATCGCATCGGCATCCGTGCTGTTGCTGCGCAGCCGCGCCGGCGCGCAGACGGACAGGTCGGGCGTATTTACCATTCACATAAAACAAGGGGTGCCGGAAGATTCTTTACTGATCACCTGCATCGGTTGGCAGGAGCGGCGCATCGCGGTGAATGACCGGGCCAGCTTCCGGCAGATCGTAATGGCGCCTGCCGAAAATCCACTGGATCAGGCCATGGTAGTTGCCTACGGCACCACATCAGACCGGTTTCGCACCGGCGCCATCTCTACCGTGACGGCCGCAGACATCGCAAAGTCGCCCACCAGCAATGTCCTCGAATCGCTGGCAGGACGCGTCCCGGGACTGTATG